>NZ_RKQE01000012.1:0-513740 GCF_003815055.1 Acinetobacter sp. BIGb0102 | reverse complement strand
GCAAACTTAGGGCCTACTGTTTTTTGCACCGTGGTAAAGTTTTCAATATCCATGGTATCCATCACCTGACCGCCAAAGCGTTCAGCCACGATACCGGTTTTGATGCCTTTACGTGCTGCATAGATCGCTGCTGTACCACCTGCTGGGCCACCACCAATCACCAATACATCAAACGCATCTTTGGCATTGATTGCCGCTGCATCTTTCTCAGCAGAGTTGGTATCGAGCTTAGCAACGATTTCTTCCAAAGTCATACGACCTTGACCGATATGTTCATTGTCCTGAAATACCATTGGTACCGCCAAGATTTTGCGTTCTTCCACTTCATCCTGGAAGAAAGCACCATCAATCATGGTCGCTGTGGTATTGGGATTGTTAATCGCGATCAAGTTGAGCGCTTGTACTACATCTGGACAGTTATGACAGCTTAATGAAACAAACACATCAAAGTTTGCAGTCAAGTTTAAGCCTTTGATCTGTGTTAATACTTCATCAGACACTTTCGGTGCATAACCAGAAACTTGCAGTAATGCCAAGATCAAAGAGGTAAACTCATGTCCCATCGGTAAGCCAGCAAAGAACACACGTGGTTGTTCACCTGCTTTCGCTACACCAAAGCTAGGACGGCGAGCGTTTGAACCGTCAAAACGCGCCGTAACCTGATCAGAAAGTTCCGCAATTTCAGTCACCAGTTCTTTGATTTTTTCTGCTTTATCCGAGTCATCTAAAGCAGCAACCAGTTCGATCGGACTTTCTAAACGTTCTAAATAAGCTTTTAATTGAGTTTTAATATTTTGATCTAACATGTATTTCTCCAAACCCTAAGACTTTTAAATCAGTAAATTCATTCAATGAGGCTATAGTACGTAAAAACTATAAATAGGTAAAACAGTATGTTTTTATTGTTTTGATCGAATAAATCTATCAAAAACAAATCAAACTATCTGATACATCTTGAGCGGGCTAGCTCAAGGGTAAATGGCTCTACCCGCTGCAGTGTGTTATGAGCATAAAAATGCATTAATAATCAAGCTTTTGACTGATTCGATTTCTACGATTTTTCAAATTTTTGGCCAGCACATATAAAACTGCGCTTAAAACCAAGACCAATATAACGATTCCCCACAAAATGACAGTCACAATATGGGAAACACGCTCAGCCTGCTGGGCACGTACATCCAGCGGTTGTGTAAGTGCAGTAATGCTTTTGCCATAAAGTTGCTGCTGCATTACCCACAACTGCTCAGGTTTAAAATCGTATTTTTTAAACAAAAGCGGATCATTTTTTTCAGCATCAATCAGCTGGTTCACATAGATATTGGCGGTTTTACGATCAACAGGTTGATGCAATAAGGCCACTTGCGCCAAGACATATGCCTTTTCAGTCGAAGAAATATCAGCTTGCTGTAAATCCTGCGCAATCTGACTTTCCACAATATTATTTTGATAACTCATCCACTGCTGATAGGCCTGTTTGGTTTCATCTTTCCAGTCATACTGGATGTAACTCAAACCAGACCAAAGCAAGATAAACGAAATAATCCATGCCAGAAAGCGCTGTGTCCATGCTTGAAAACGCTGCTGAAAAAACTTGATTTTCTTCGCCCAGCTCACAAGAAAAAAAGCACCAAGAAATGAGACAAATATTTTTAAAAACAGCCAGCCAAACCATGACAATAAATTAAAGAAATAATCGACAGGCTGTTTAAAAGGAATTAATTCCTGTACATGATAAGGCAAATCTAGCGCCTGAACCTGCATGGAAAGATCAAAGAAACGATAGATAAATTCTTTCTGAAAAAAGAGCGATGCAATGGTAACAACCGCTAGAGTACTGGTCAGAAAAAACCAGATCATTAAATGGCGCTGACGTTTTTTTAACACATCTAAACGCTGGTCAAGCGGCTGTACACTAAAATCGTCTATCGGTGACAATGATCTTTCCTTCAAAAATTAATCGTATCAAGATTGAGGTGGCTGACTATTCTCCAGCACCAGATGATTCAAACTATCCTGCAATGCACGTAAACGTGTCGTTGCTTCTGCACGTTTCTGCATGCCTTCTTTCTGGATCTGAATCACATCGTTTACTGTTTTAATGAGGGTGTTTTGAACATGTTCAAGTGTTTCCACATCAATCACTGAACGCTGATTCGCTTTGGCCGTATCAACAGAGTTTTGATGAAGTAACTCAGCATTACGGCGTAATAACTCATTGGTGGTGTCATCAATGGCTTTGGCAAGCTGTACGCTATTCTTCTGCTCTTGCAATGAAATCGCCAGACTAATCTGATTTTTCCAAGCTGGTAAAGTGATATTTTTAATCGCATAGAACTTATCGACCAGCATCAGGTTATTCGACTGGATAATGCGGATCATTGGCAATGTTTGCATGGCAGACTGTTGTAAAACCTGTAAATCACTCACCCGCTTTTCGAGATTATTGGCCAAATGATTCAGGTCATAAATCTGCTGTGTGATCTGCTGATCCTGCTCTTGAGAAGTCAAAGCTGAAATCTGCTGCTGGATATCTTGCTGCTTCAATTGACCTGCTGCAATGTATACACCCAACTGCTTATATTCATCCTGTACGGCAACAAACATTTTATCAAGCGTGCCGACACGCGCCTTCAAACCTGATTGCGAACTTTCAATTTCCTTAACCAACACATCAATTTGTTCTTTGGTGGTATTAAAATGCTGGTCAAAATTTTGTTTGGCGCCCTTAAGTTTGCTCAGTAAGCCACCAAAAAAACCCGAGCTCTTTGATTTATTCAGGATACTTGAAGTATTGAGTTGCTGGGCCACCTGAACCACTTCATTGAGTTTTTGTCCCGTGCTATCCAGATCTTTATTTTGCACCAAACTTAATAACTCATCGGTATAAGTCGAGGTCTTATTGGCAATATTTTTGCCGTACTCTGCCACAACAGTCGTGCTAATTTCTGCCAACTCTTTATGGGCATCCATCACTTCGGCAAGGTCTTGTGGCTGTAAACCCAATTCTTTTAGATTGAGTTGCTCAAAACGTTGCTCAGGCTTGAGTTCAAGTTCATGAGACACTTTGCTAAGTTCTGAATCTGACATGATATTCCCCTCTTATTTCTGTAATGATTTTTTCAAATTCTGAATCAAGTTTTCTCGACTCTTGTCCAGTTGCTCAATGGTCGCCGATGAGCTGGACTCACGACTTTGCTTCAAATGATATTGCCATGCAGGAATTAAGACCTGTTGCGCTTCTTTAAAACGGTCTAAAAGACTAAAGGATAAATGTTGGGACAATTGCATTTGCTTCATCGCAATATCATTACTACTCTGCAAAGTTTGTAATGTATTCACTTTTTTCGAAAGTCGCTCAACAAAATGGTCCAGCACCTGCTGTTTGCTAAATTGAGGATATTCTTTTAAAAACTCATCTGCGGCCTGAATATAAGCTGCCATCTGCTCGCGCAACCCCAATGCCTGCTGCAAACGTGATTGGGATTTCTGGATTTCGATCTGTAAGCGCTGACTAAGATGATTGGCTTCATTAATCAAGCGATCTAAATCTTTAACATATTTGACTTGCCCGGCATCGTATTCGACATCAATCCCCAACCATTTTTGCAATGCATTGAAGCGACGCCCACCCAGATATTTTTTTGAAACCGAAAGCTGCTGAATAATTTGGCTAATCACTTCGCTCAGTTGCTGATTCAGCTTTGGATCAACGCCATTGAGCAGGACACTCTGTGCTTGCACCAAATGATCTGCATAATGATTTAAACGATGTGGATCGTTTAATAAAGGCACTAAATCATTACGCTTGATCGCTAAAATATGTTCTTGATTTGACTCAATTTGCGATAAAGGTATTAAGTCGAGCGGTATCGTCATATAAGTTAAAAATCGTGGGTACAAATAAATTTGGACAGGTTTATTTGTAGCATGTTCTCGCACTTTCGCATACAGCATTGTTGTTATGTTTTTTAAAATTTATTGCCAGATTAAAAAGCAAAAACCCTCTAAATTACAATCAATAAAGAGGGTTATACCGAGCCTGATTCATGATTTATTCATCATTCAGTGTACACTCAAAACTATTTGGATTTTGTTTACAACGAACCTTCTTCAAAAAGTTCATCATTTTGGGATCGTAGATACCTGCTTTAGTCAGTGAAATACGTGCCTCACGCATCATTTTCATATAATTCACCTGCTCTTCAGGTGAAATATTCATCCAGTATTTTGCAGGAATTTCCTTTTCATATTTGACGATAATATTAAAAGTACGACTAAGTTGACCTGCCACCCACTCACGTGACTTTTGCCCAAATCCTGCTGGAAACTTATCCTTGCGAATAATAAAATTTGCTGAAATTTGAGTGAGTGGAAATTTTACGATTCCACCTTTATCGCCCAGACCTTTATAAAGCTCAAACGGCTTATAGGCAACAATCGGTGCAGGGACAATATCAATCTGATGGTTATTAAATTTTGCACCTGCATTGGTCACATCTACAGAAACTGCTTGGGCACCGACTTGAGCGACCAGCTTCGGTTGTGCCTCGTCATAGGCAAACACCCCGACTTTCTTCCCCGCAGCCTTGGCTAAGGTATTGATACTGCGGTCAGAAACAAACAGATAAGCAGGCCCAATCGTGCCAAGCCCAGCAATTTCATAAGGCCCATTGATCATACTTTTTGCAGCTTGCGGCTTTGACAAAATTTGATAGGCTAAAATTGCCGTTTTTAAATCGGTTAATGCGCCAATTGCATCCAGAGAACCGACATATTTATTGAACTGTCGCCCCCGTAAGCCACTGATAATCGCACCATCGCATTGTCCAACTTTCAAATCTTCTGCGGCAACACGTTCATCAACATAGGCACGTAAATCGATATCCGCACCCCACTTCTTGGCTTCAAGCGCATAGTCCTTTGCCAATGCAAAAGCATCGCCCGATTTACCCACAGGATCAAATACACATACTGTTTGCTTGGCCTGAGTCGCAACTGCAAATCCAAGTAACGCCAAAGTAATCAAACCGTTTTTAATTATCATCTCGTTCTTCCCAGATAAGATTTATTATCTATTCATCTCACCTGATTTAGCGGCATGATCCTATGACGCGATTTATTTTTTTAATAGATTTGCAGTCAATAAAAACCGAGTAGATGATTTAAATCAACTGATTAATCTGTTCGGTTTTAAGATTTAATCCGTTGGTTTTTGTGGTAGCGCATAAGTTCCAATGACATGTGCCACAGGTTCTTCATCATCCAGCGAATACAACCAGACCTCGCCTGTAACTAAGGTTTTACCCACTTTGATCAACTTACAGACAGCTCGAATATCGCGATTGCCATTTGGTTTACGGAAAAAGTTAATGGTCATATTGGTGGTCACGGCCATCGCGACCAGACCTAAATGTCCCAGAATGGCAATATACAGCACGTAATCTGCAACCAGCATTAAAGTCGGCCCTGAAACCGTCTGTCCCGGCCGCAAGTCTCCAGCATCAACACGATAAAGCAGCTGTGCACCTCTTGGTGTAATCTCTTCAATGGTACTTTTCATCAACGCCTGCGGAAATTCCTGCGCCAAAAATCCCATAATTTCGTCTTTTGTTGCTGCCATGCATTATTCCTGTTGTTCCAGTTATATCTTTCTTAAAATGTAATGCTTGAGTTTCCCAACTAATCAGCCTGACTCGAAAGCTCATTTAATACCTGCCAATAGCTTGGCGGTTCACCGACATGTCCACGTTCACGCAACATTTGATGCACTTTTGGCAGTTTAAAATAAGGTACCGCAGCCATCAAATGATGTTCTTTATGATAGTTAACATTAATCGGCGCAACCAAAGCGCGTGCAAGATAGCCTGCTTTGGTGGTACGGGTATTGGTTAATGCACTATTGCTGGTCTCCATGCCTGCATGCTCTGCCATTGAACGAACTCTGAGAAATAAAGGAAATGGTGTTAAATATGCCACAACCCACAATGCATAAAGTTTAGAATGACCTGCCGCCCATAGGGCTGAAAATAACGCTGCATTGGTGGCAATTGCCCCGCCACTATTTTTTAGGAATGCTTTCGGATAATCAGTCCAATGTTTGCCTTCCTGAGAAATCCAGCGACGATCATTAGAAACCGTCCACTCCATTTTCTCAATATCCATCAGCACACGACCAACTGCAAATTTAAATCCAGTCACTCCGGATACATCACGTATAAATTTACGCATTAAAGATTTCTTAGAGGTCGGAAAGCCTGTCACAAGCGATAAATCGGGATCATCCACTGTTGAGGTTTTACTATGATGACGCATGTGATGGGCACGATATTTATGCAGATCATTCCAGATCGGACGCGCACATAACCAGTCAGTTAAAGTGTCATTGAGCCATTTGGTTTTAAACAGACTTTGATGAGATGCGTCATGCATGATAATTGCCAGTGCCAATTGACGTCCCGCCAAAATGACCAATGCAGCAATACACATCAATAATTTACCCCATGCAGGTAAATATTCCCATGAGCTCGCTACTGCAGCAAAAGTCCCACCAATGACTGCCCACGTTGATAACACAGCCCAACTGCCATGCAAATCTGATTTAGCGGTGAGTTCAGTAATTTCCTCTCTACTGAATAAGTCACTAATTGCAACGCGTGTATTCATCTCTCTATCCTGTCAGAATGTGTTCTATTTTTATAAAACTACACAATTTATATTTTTATTTTAAACTTAGTAATATTTCTGTCAATAAATTAAAATTAAATTATCTGTAATATTTGTAATCAACCTTTACTCAATATGACTTTCATAGAATTTACGCCATGCATCCAGACCTGTCTGATCGAGTCGTTGTACACTTTCAGCAAACTGTTGTCGGAGCTGTACATCGACAAAATCTTCCGGCAATAAGGGATCATTCATCAATAAAGAAATCGTTTGTCGTCCAAGTAATAGCGACTCTCGAGCAGCATCCTCTAAGGAAAGTTGCGGTACAGTCGCTAACCACTGCTGGATCATCTGACAATATTTCTCATAATTCTGGTTTAAGGTCTGGGTTGTCCAGAGTTTTGGCAAATTCGCTAAAGTTGTCGCATCAAAATGGTTAATTTGGCAGATTTTTGCGGTCTCTTCTAAACCTGAAGATTTTAATTCTGAAAATAACTGATCAAAGCCAATTGCCAGATTATCTGGACGAATATAAATTCCCTGTTCAAGCTCTTTAAAACCAAAATGTTTTAATGCTCTTTCCCGACGATTTAAAGCAGTACGATCAACACGTCCCAACTCACCCGTAAATACAGCCAGATATTGGTGATTCCAGCGCTTGGTCTGTTTAATCCCTTGTTTACGATTCAACATGACATCAGCCCATTCATGCGACTGCACTGTAAACTGATACACGCCGCGCTCAATCGCTTCTATGACGCCATCACTCGATAAACGAGTAACCGCTACGCGAATGCTGTTCTCACTGATGTCGAATAGTCTTGCCGCAACAATAATCTGCTTAATTGAAATCGCACGACCTTGTAGCCCAAGAAGCAAATCAATAATTAAGTCACGGGCATTCATTTTAGCTATTGTCATCTTGCAGTCGAACCCATATAGGAATATGAAAGATTAGAAATAAGAGATGGGAATCTTAACTGAGAATCTCCCTTTTCGCATTTGCAAAAAGGGAGAGTTTTTTATTTTTTATAGGAAAACAAACAACAAAATAATACCGAGAACAATACGGTACCAAGCAAACACACGTAATGTGTGTCGTTCAACAAATTTTACCAATGCACTCACCACAAACAGTGCCGAAATAAAGGCAGCCACAAAACCCACCGCAATATTCAGCATATTATCTTGCGTTAGCACATCAGCATTACGCGCCAGGTCAAATACCGCTGCACCCAACATGGTTGGCATCGCCAAGAAGAAGGAAAATTCGGTTGCTGCTTTACGAGACAAGCCCGAGAACATGCCACCGACAATGGTCGCACCTGAGCGCGAGGTTCCTGGAATCATGGCCACACACTGCGCACAACCCACCAGAAAAGCCTGCTTATAGGTAATCTTGGTCGCATCCGTGGTTTTATGATCAAATTTAATTGATTCAACCCAGAAAATGATCAGACCACCGACAATTAAAGCGACTGCAACCACAAGAGGACTAAACAACACGCTCTTAATAAAATCGACTGCAAATACCCCAATCACCACCGCTGGAATAAACGCCAATAAAACACTAAAAGCAAAATGTCGCGCTTCAGCATCGCCACTAAAAAAACCTTTGACCAAGTCAAAAATCTTTTGTCGATATAACCAGCATACCGCCAGAATCGCACCAAGCTGAATCACAACTTCAAAAACACGACCGTCATCTGAATGAAAGTCGATCATATGACCAAATAAAATCAAATGACCTGTACTTGAAATGGGTAGGAATTCGGTTAAACCCTCAATAAAGCCTAAAAATAAGGCTTTTAAAATTTCAATATGTTCCATAAATTACTCAAAAGCACGTAATACAAGAATAAAAATAAACGGCAAGCTTACCTTGAAATGGCATCATTTTATGTGATTGTCACGTAACGTTTTTATCAAAAAAGGACGCATGTACATAAATATCTCTTAAATAATCATCAGACTATTTTTCTTTTGCATTTGTTCGACCACTTCATGCGTATCAAAACCCAGACGCCAATATAAAAGTTCTAAAACATCTAACTCATCTTGGGTAATAATACGGTCATTCCAGAGGCATCTTTCTGCAATGGACAAAATATTGAGACGATCCCGTAATAACAACCCTGACACGTCATTCAGGATTTCAGCCAGATCCAATGGCTCATCTGAAATATCTGCATAGGTTTGCATTTCTTCTTCAGTCAAAAGCAGTTGCAAAATACGTTCACGTACTTCAAGCTGATTCGGACTGTTGATTTGCTGGACGTGCAACAAGGCATCAATCAGATGCACAATCTGAGATTTCACATCTTCAAAAGCAGCAGGTAGATGGGCGGGCATTAAATTGAGCTCATTTTTAACCCGTTCAAGCAATAAGGCATCTAATAACCCGACTTCTCCATCTTCCTGAATAATACACGCCAACTTCGTCAGAAATTGACGGGCAATACTGGCTGGCATGTGCCCAATATTCTTACAGGCATCATGGAAAATTTGCACATGAATACGACCATCCAGATTCAATAAAGCATCAACAATGGCATGGCTCACAGGTGCATCCTGTGGAATAAATTCGCGATATTGACGGATCATTAAAATCGCAACCATCACCTCTCGCGAACCCGTTGCGGTTTGCATCGCACGCTGAATGAGTTCAGGACGTTTCTTATTTTTACGTATTTCTGGATTAAGCGGCTTAATCGCATCATTCAACGCAAAACTAATCGGTGATAAACGCAACAACGGTAAAGGCTGTGGTGAACTCCAAGGCGTCGTAATATCGGCCGTTTCTTCTTCCAACGAACGAAACAAGCTAAATAAAGGACGATTACGTAATTTTCTTAGATTTTCTAATTGTAAATCTTGCAATAAAGTCGGATTCAATTCATAGATTCGATCTTTAATACTGGGATGAATATTCATCCAGCTTTGTGGACTCAATGAGTTTGCAAAGCACATATGCGAAATAGATTCAGAATAGGCACTGTGAATTTGCGAGCCCGAATGATGGACGTAAATCCTTAATAGGGTTTGAATATTGGCATTATTATTCATCAATCGCATGGTCTTAAGATCATTGCGAAAGGTTCGCCCACTTAAAGTCAGATATTTAATTCCACGGGTAATTAAAATCCCTAAACTTCCAATCAGCCAAATCACCCCACCTATCGCGACAAAAATGGTTTCAAACTTATTGCGATAAGACGTTGCATAAGGACTATAACCCGCTTGAGCCAGCTTGCTTCCCCATTGGCTAAAGGTCGTTAGGCCACTATACAAAAGTTTAAGCTTGGTATTTTCAACTGCTTCACCAGATAAAATCTGATTGAACTCATAACTGAGCAAGCCATACAGTTCCAGCTCATCAAGATTTTGCAAAGCACCCCAAGTCAGGATAATCACAATATCTTGCGATCTAAAGCCAGCGGTTAAAGCATTTACACCAACTTCATCAGGTAAAACATAGACCGCAGGAGGATCGATAGAGAAGCTTTTGGCCACTTGCTCTACAATTTTTAATGCCGTACTTTCTTCGGGCGTACTTTCATCAAACACCAGACGTCTGGCCTTTAATTGCTTGGCAAGCGAATGCCCGCCTTCACGTAGTACATAGAGTTCCGCACCAACCGACCAGAACAGCACAAAAATAAGCAAGAGAATAAAATAAGGACTAAGAACATGCCACCAGATCGGCTGCGTATAATCGAAGAAATGGACGACCAAACCTAAAATTAGATTAAGAATAAAAACAGTCAACAACATCGCCAGCCAACAAAAGCTCATTGACCATGCAATATTCTTATTTTCGATTAAGTAATGGCTCATTTCTCTCAATGTAAATTTTCCTGATTACATTGTTTCTGTTTAGGACTTCCGTATCCGTTATCATAAAATAAAAAAGCGGGAAATTCCCGCTTTTCTATAGATTAAGATGATTACTCTTCTTTGATTCCTGTTAAATCAACCGAAGCGGCATCAATATTCACATCAATATAGCTATCTAGTTTATTTTTTGCAGAGTCGCTACGTTTTTGCTCGAGTTTATCAAGGTAATCCTTGTCGATTCCACCCGCCACATAAATACCATCAAACACTGAACAATCAAACTCAGTTAAATCTGGCACTTTGCTGGTACGAACCGCATTTTTCAAATCTTCCAAGTCTTGGAAAACCAGACGGTCTGCACCAATATTTTCACGGATTTCTTCAACTGTACGGCCTGATGCAATCAGTTCAGCCTTCGCAGGCATATCAATACCATACACATTTGGATATTTCACCATTGGCGCGGCTGAAGCAAAGAAGACTTTCTTCGCACCAGAATCGCGTGCCATCTGGATAATTTCATTACATGTGGTACCACGTACAATCGAGTCATCGACCAATAGAACATTCTTGTCTTTAAACTCAAGCTCTACAGGGTTCAATTTTTGACGAACTGATTTTTTACGTTGTTGCTGACCCGGCATAATGAAGGTACGTCCGATATAACGGTTTTTCATAAAACCTTCACGGAATTTCACACCCAAAATATTTGCCAATTCTAAAGCAGAGGTACGGCTGGTATCTGGAATTGGAATCACAACATCAATATCGTGTTCCTCACCCCATTCTTTCAAAATCTTATACGCCAGCTTCTCACCCATTTTTAAACGGGCTTTATACACTGAAATACCATCGATCGTTGCATCTGGACGAGCAAAATACACATATTCGAAAATACATGGGCGATATTCAGGATTGGCAGCGCATTGCTTGCTAAACAGTTGTCCATTCTCATCAATGAAAATCGCTTCGCCAGGCGCAATATCACGCTCTACCTTAAAACCTAGTGCCGTAATCGCAACTGATTCAGAAGCGATAATATATTCAGTCCCTTGTTCAGTTTCGCGAGAACCATACACCAGAGGACGAATACCATTCGGATCACGGAAACCGACCAAGCCGTGGCCTGTAATCATGGCAACCACACCATAAGCGCCTTTGCAACGTTCATGTACACGAGAAACAGTGTGGAAAATATCGTCTGGTGTTGGATTTAAGGTACGAATCTTCTGTAATTCATGCGCAAAGACATTGAGCAGAACTTCTGAATCAGAGTCCGTATTCATGTGACGTAAATCTGTTTTAAACAGGTCATCATGAATTTCTGCGGCATTGGTCAGGTTACCATTGTGTGCAAGGGTAATCCCGTACGGAGAGTTTACATAGAACGGCTGCGCTTCAGCACTGCTTGATGAACCTGCGGTTGGGTAACGCACATGTCCAATCCCGTAGTTCCCAAGCAATGCACGCATATGACGGGTATGGAATACATCGCGTACCATACCGTTATCTTTGCGGAGAAATAAACGCCCTTGGTGGCAGGTTACGATTCCTGCGGCATCCTGTCCTCGATGTTGCAGCATCGTTAAGGCATCAAATAACATTTGGTTCACTGGTGATTTACCGGCTATCCCAACAACTCCACACATAGCAACCTCGCGACAAGCTAGCGATTAATAAAAAGGATTTTTCGTCGAATGATCAGAACGGTCTGTGACAGCTACACGTTCTGATTCGTCCATTTCTGGTGAAGGGCGATGTAACAACGCACCTTCAGATGTCATTTGATGTAAAGCTTGATTTGCCGCATCTTTGGACATTTCAGTAGCCAAAGGTGCGTAAGGTAATAAAATTTGTACGAATTTAGACTGTTTCCAGTGCGGTGAGCTTTCTACCCATGGGCCGAGACCCTGCATGGTGATCAGCACAATCAATAGTCCTTTGAGGGAACCAAAAGCACCACCTGCTAAACGATTTAATGGGCCCAGTTTTAAACTTTTCAAGAGCCCATTGAGTAATGCCGAAACAATCCAGGTACATACCACGATGATCAATACGATAAAAGCAAAAGCAGCAATTTTTTGCACAACGGGGTCTTGGCTCAGACTGCTCATTGCAGGTGCCAATACCACAGCGTATTTTGCTCCAATGATCAATGCAAATATCCATCCGATCAAGTTCGCAAAGGCTTTAATAAATCCTTGGCGCAAACCGTTCAGCCCTCCAATGAGCAAGATGACCAGAATAATGATATCAAGCGTGTTCATTTCACAATGTCATCGCATTAACACAATCTTTGATTAGGGTTGGGCCTGTATAAATCAGTCCGCTATAGACTTGAACGAGACTTGCTCCTGCCTGTTGTTTCGCAACCGCATGTTCACCTGCCAAAATACCACCGACGCCGATCAAAGGAATCTGACCCGCGAGTATTTTCGCAAACTGGCGTAAACATTCGGTACTTTTCTCAAATACAGGCGCACCAGACAAGCCACCCGCTTCATTTCCGTTTTCAAGGTTTTCGACACCTTCACGGCCAAGCGTGGTATTGGTCACGATGAGACCATCAATCTTGAATTGCAATAATTGTGCTGCAATAAAATCAATATCTTCTGTGGTTAAATCTGGTGCAACTTTGAGCACGAGAGGAACATAATGATTATATTGTTTTGCCAGTTCTAGTTGACGATCTTTTAATGTTTGTAACAACTCTGTTAGTGCATCGCCACTTTGTAAGCTACGTAAGTTTTTGGTATTTGGAGATGAAATATTAACCGTAATATAAGAAGCGTAATTATAAACTTTTTCTAGGCAGATCAGATAATCAGAAACTGCATCTTCAACAGGCGTATCGGCATTTTTACCAATATTAATTCCAAGAACACCTTTAAATTTTGATGCTTTGACATTCTCAATCAGTTTATCCACGCCATCATTATTAAAACCCATACGGTTAATAATGGCTTTTGCCTGAGGAATACGGAATAAACGCGGTTGAGGATTACCTGCTTGTGGACGTGGCGTAATGGTTCCAATTTCGATAAAACCGAAGCCTAGTGCTGCTAAAGCATCAATATGCGCACCATTTTTATCTAAACCGGCAGCAAGACCCACAGGATTTGGAAATTCAATTCCCATACATGTCACAGGTTTCGCTGCAACTTTCTGATGCATCAAGCCAATTTTATGGGCTTTATCCAGCATAGAAAGTGTAAGTTCATGTGCACGCTCTGGCGCTAAAGTAAACAACAAAGGGCGAGCCAATGAATATAACATACCAATCACAGTCTACTGTTTTTTCAAGTAGGCATATTATAGGCATAGGCGTATCAAAACGCCATGCCTGACATAGGGTTTTTAATGGCTTACTGTACTGTTGCAGTTAATTTAATCTGATTATTGTTTGACACCATATCCATTTTTTGAATGCTAATCCCCATTTGCGACAATTGCATTAAAAAGTTAGCTAAAACAGCATAATTCTGATGTTCTGCCACCAGTTGAATCTGTTCGCCATTTTGCTGAGAGGATACAGCCAAGCCCTGCTGTTGTGCTGTCCGCTGAATCTTGTCCGCAGCAGTCAGTGACAAATCATTGGCAGGTTTCATAGTAGCAGCATTACTCTGCATCCAGACAGTCAGATCTTTGAGCTCATTTAAGCGTTTTTGCTGCTGATCGGCTAAAGCATGCATTATCCACAAGGAATAACCGATCACTGTCACAATCACAAAAATGGTCGTAAAAATAACCATCACGCGTTCACGCACAGATAAACTTTGCAGATATTCATTAAGTGCTTCAACTTTCTGGTCGAAGCTGTTTTGTAAACGTGTTAGTGCTTTCATTATTTTACTTTTACCACCCCGATTGCGCCCACACTGTCCGCCTGAACATTGCCTAACTCAGCCTGAAAACCCTGCTGATTTAATTGTTGGGTCAGTCCTTGTAAATCATCTGCCGATTTTGCTTTAAGTGACATGGCAAGCGTTGAAGCATCGTAACTAACCTGCTGAGCCACAATCTGTTTTTGCATCAGGATTGGCCCGACACGACTCAACAGTGACAGTGCCTGCGTATCGCCAAGCTGACTCATACGCAACTGGCTTTCAAACTGGCTTTTAATATTTTGTTCAGTCACCCTGATATTTTCACCGAACCAGTATTTGTATTGATCAATAGCTTGAACAGCCGTCTGATCGGCGACTTTTTTCAGTTTCGACCAGCGTAAGGTATCGTAACCCAATTGCACCACGATCACAGCCAAAAGTACTGCTGCGGCAGCTTTCCAGTAGCCCGACCATTGGGTTTCTGCATTTTTTGACTTCGGCAAAACATTAAAGGGATGCTGTTTTGCTTTTAACAATGGCTGAAATTGGTAACTGAATTCTGTACGCTGATCTTTACTAGATGCCGTTGCCAGACTGTCCATCTGGGCAGTATTTAAATTGGCAAACTTAAATTGTGTTTCAGGTGGCTGGAACTCAAGAAATAAGCCGAGATCATCCACCGAGTTGCCTAGCCATGCATCTTCTCTAACCAGTAAATGATCATAGAGATTGACCAGCACAACCTCATGTTGCTCTGGCTCAGGCAAAATCAAGAAGTCAGGTAAGAAAGCACTAATCTGGACAGGTAACAAACTGAGTGCATGCTGCCAGGTTTCAATGGTTGACTGTGCTACACCTAGAATATTGACTTGATCCTGATGAAAATGATGTACCACTTTCATTTGATCAATCGGTAAGGTTACAAACTCTTCGAGGAGATATTTGATCCCCTCTTGTCCCAATTGTTTGTAATGTACCTTTGTCATTGCTTGTTGCAACATCTGAGCATTACGGCTTGGAAAATAAACCACCGCTTCTTTTCCATTGTGCTCTTGCAAGCCTTGAATCAATTGCTCAAGACTATTGGCTTGCAACCAGTTTTCCCCAGCCGACCAATACCATGTTCCATTGGTTTCGGGCATCCATAAATACAGCATCGGTGTTCAGTACCCTTATCCTAACGCGGATATATAAAAATTATAGTGTTGGCGTAAAACGGTTCTTTTGTGTCGATAATCCATTCGCGATCACAGCTTGATCATAGATACGGGCTTCTGCCAATGCAAATGGATTAAAGTTCTCATGGGTCAACTGTTCAGCAATATGTGCCACAACATTCATATGACACACCACCGCAATTGACTCGTACGGTAATTTTGACAACCATTCAATTGCATCTTTGGCATCATCATCTGGTTTGATCTTATCGCAAATCAGAACCGGAATGCCGTGAAAATGTGCCTTGATATGAGCCAAAGTTTCCTGAGCACGCAATAAAGGGCTCACCACAAAGATTTCAGGCTGAATCACATCTTTTAAAAACTGCCCAGTTTGCTCAGCTTGCTGATGTCCACGCTGGGTTAATGGGCGTTGCATATCGTTTCCATTGATGGCTGGAGACGCTTCACCGTGACGAACTAAAGTTAACTGCATAAAACGACCTTATTTTTTATAGCTGTATCATAACGCGAATAGATGACAGTTTTTTGATTAGACTTCATGATGAGGTAAAACAAACTCAACATCACTACGATGACCATTTTTCATTAAAGACAACGCAATATTCATTGGCGGTGCGCCTTCAAAAATCACTTCATACAGTGCATTGGTAATTGGCATGTATACATCCAGTTCTTGTGCTTTGGTACGCACCTGAACAATGGTATTAATCCCTTCAGCGGTCTGTCCCAGTTCTTTGGTCGCCTGATCCAGTGTTTTACCTGAACCTAGAGCAAAGCCAATCTGATAGTTACGGCTCAACGGACTATTACAGGTCGCAAATAAATCACCGACACCCGATAAGCCTAAGAATGTCAAAGGATTCGCGCCCTGCTTTACCGCAAATCGGCTCATCTCAGCCAAAGCACGCGTCAGGATCATACTCTTGGTATTTTCACCAATCTTGTATGCATCACCCATCCCCATTGCCACGGCATAGATATTTTTCAGTGCACCGCCCAATTCCACGCCATGTACATCATCGCTACCAAACACGCGGAATAAGGCGCTGTGTAACGCATGCTGAACTGCATAGCGAACCAATTCAGAATCACTGGCAATTACAGTGCCTGATGGCATCCCCGCCATAATTTCTTTGGCAAGGTTTGGACCCGATAACACACCGTATGGTACTTCTGGTAATTCTGTACGAATGATATAGCTCATGAAACTAAAGGTTTTAGCCTCAATCCCTTTGGTTAATGAAACCACCGCCTGAGAGGTAATAAATGGTGCAATCTGCTTTAATACATCACGAAATGAATGACTCGGAATCGCCACCAGAATAATGTCACGGTCACGTACAGCCAGTTCCAGATCAGCGACTGCACGTAATCCTGGTTCCAAGGTAAAATCAGGCAAATAGCGTTTATTGACGTGAGTTTGATTGATTTCTTCCGCCACCGCAGCATCACGAATCCAGATCATGGTATCGCAACCATTACGCACAGCTAGATTAGCCATGGCTGTACCAAAACTACCACCACCCAATACTGTAATTCTTAATGCTGTTTTTTGATCTACAGCTACGGGTTCAACTAAATCGCTAAATTTTAACTCTGTCATTTTTTATCCTGAAACCTATTTCTTTCTTTAATCATTACAAACCGAGCTTAGTTTGCTTGCCACACTTTGACAAAATCCTGACTGTTTATTTCTGCACGCGGAGCAATCGCCTTTGCCGCAGTTCCGATATAGATAATACCTGAAATTAAATCTTGCTCTTTTAAACCTAACTGTTGTTTTAACCAGTTTGACTCAACCACAGCACCTGAACGCCACATGGTTGCGAACCCTTGTGCCTGTAAAGATAACAAGAAATTCTGAATCGCTGCACCCGTGCTCAGGATCTGCTCAAAGTGCGGTACTTTGGGATGATCTTGAAGGGTCGTTAACGCTAAAACCAGCAACGGCGCACGGAATGGATGCTGCTTCACCCGATCAAGCTGGGCAGGCTCTGTTTCTCCGAGGTCTGCCAAAGCTTTGGCTAGATGCTCACCAAAAGCAGCACGTTGCTCAGGTGTAACGATCACAAAACGGGTGGGTTTTAAACGATGATGATCTGGCGCGGTCAACGCCGCTTGTACTGCTTTTTCGAGTTGTTCTGTATTCGGTGCTGGCTCAATAAGTTGACCAATAGATTGACGTTGATGAATATTTTGATGAATTGTCTCTATATTTGAGTCCGTCATTGAAATGAATCTAACTAACACATGGATGGCGCTAGATTAGCATAATCTGAATGATTTCCACTATGCCTAATTCATGCTTGTATCTGCTGCTTATATTGCTTTTTTGTCAGTAAATGAAAATATCATCATTGCTAAGCTCATCATTCATTTGACAAAATTAACAGAGTCTCTGCACAAACTGTACATAACCTGCCAAAGCACTCAAAAATTATATGTTCAAATAATATGATTACGTAACCACTTGAGAACAAGCAATGAAAAAAACCTTCATCATGAGTTTACTTGGCGGCTTGGCATTGGGTCTGACTGCATGTGCATCTACCCCGACCAACACATTAGCGATTCAAAAAGAAAATAATCAATATGAAGTAACTGGCATTGGTAAAACAAATTTGATCGCTAAAAATAATGCGATTAGCGCTGCCCAAAAAACCTGTACTCGCAATACCTCGCCTGTTGTTGTCGATGAAAAAACAGCTTATCAAGGTGTACTGAAAGGTGTTGTAGATGAGCAGACGGGCAAGATGGTTGAAGCTGCCGCAGGTGTGATTGGTACCATTACAGGTAAAAATGCTTCTTTAGCCAAAGATGATGATTACCAGACCACTCTCACCTTCTATTGCAAAGCCAACGCTTAAAAACAAAAAAGCCGATGTTTCTACATCGGCTTTTATTTTCTGGATTGCTTAGTGAGCTTCGCTCGCAGCAACCTCTGCAACATCAGTATTATGTTCATCTAAATTCGGTTTATCGATTGCATCAATTGCAGCTTGTTGCTCTGGAGTCGTTTGAGTTGCTACAGCAGCAGAAGCAGCCTGATCTTGCTGTTCAACATTCTTCGCTTCTTCTTTCTTTGCACATGCAGTCAGCATGATTGGAGCAATGATTAGCGCGGCAAGGGTTAATTTAAATTTCATCACGGCTTTCCACAGTAACTTGGTTAACTTGTGACAAGCATATTTCAGATATATGACACTTTAATGACTACAACGTTGTACAAAAGTAAAAAGAGCCGATTTAAATCGACTCTTTTTTATATTTTCGTGACTAATCAAAAGGTTAAATCTTGATTAAGCACGTTCAAGTAAAGCTGCAACCGCAGGTAAAGTCTTACCTTCTACAAACTCAAGGAAGGCACCACCACCCGTTGAGATATAGCCAATTTGGTCAGCAACTTCATATTTATCAATCGCAGCCAATGTATCACCACCACCTGCAATCGAGAAACCAGCAGATTCAGCAATCGCCAAAGAAAGTGCCTTAGTACCTTCACCGAATTGATCCACTTCAAATACGCCCACTGGGCCATTCCAAAGAATAGTTTTTGAAGTTTTTAAGATCTCTGCAAATGCTTTAGCCGTTTCAGGACCAACATCCAGAATCATATCAGTGTCAGTCACATCTGCAACATTTTTCACCACAGCTTGTGCGCTTGCCAATGAACCCAAGAAGTCTTCAAAGTTGATTTGGCTTGCATCTGCAACCACAACATCAGTTGGTAATGGCACACTCACTTTTGCAGCAATTTGTTTTGCTGTTTCAACCAAGTCAGCTTCGTAAAGTGATTTACCAACGTTATAACCCGCTGCCGCAAGGAAAGTATTAGCAATACCACCACCAACGATCAATTGATCGCAGATCGTTGATAATGAGTTTAATACATCAAGCTTGGTCGATACTTTAGAACCCGCAACAATCGCCACCATTGGTTTTTCTGGAGTTTGCATTGCACGACCAAGCGCATCTAATTCAGCAGCCAACAATGGACCTGCTGCTGCGATTGGTGCAAAACGTGCAGCACCTTCAGTTGATGCTTCTGCACGGTGCGCTGTACCAAATGCATCCATAACAAATACATCACAAAGCGCTGCATATTTTTTCGCAAGTTCTTCGTTATTCTTCTTTTCACCGTGGTTGAAACGCACGTTTTCAAGCAATACTACCTGACCCGCTGCAACGTCCACGCCATCTAAATAGTCTGTGAATAATTTAACATCTTGACCTAAAGCTTTGCTTAAATAAGCAGCAACTGGTGCAAGTGATTGTTCTGGTTTTGGCTCACCTTCTACAGGACGACCCAAATGAGAAAATACCATTACTGCCGCGCCTTTTTCCAAAGCAGCTTTAATAGTTGGCAATGCAGCACGTAAACGTGCATCACTGGTAATTTCCCCATTTTTTACAGGAACGTTTAAGTCTTCACGAATAAGGACACGTTTACCTGCTAAATCAAGATCAGTCATGCGCTGAAAATTCATGGATGGCTCTCTAGTTGATTTTAAAAACGGCACAATTTTAAATGATTCTCTGAAATAAAGGTGAGTTTTTTTGCAGAAAAGCTGCCGAAGCCGTCACTTTTGATTATGATAATCAGCGTCACCCGATCTTTATTATTATTATGTCTATTCATCCAGATCCTAAAATTAATCGTTTAAATGTACTTGGCGAACCTTTAGCCAGCTGTTGTTATGATCCGCTGACCGGATATTTCCGTAATGGTTTTTGTCACACGGCGGTCACCGACTCAGGTCAACACACCATGTGCGCGCAAATGACCTCTGAATTTCTGAATTTTTCACAAAAAGTCGGCAATGACCTGATCACACCGTTACCAGAAGTCGGCTTTCCCGGGCTTAAACCAGGTGACTTTTGGTGCATTTGTGTGACACGCTGGGTAGAAGCCTATCAGGCTGGACATGCGCCACCGATCAAATTGAATGCATGCCACAATGCGGTGTTACACTACGTACCGCTCAATATTCTTGTGGAATATGCAGTGTAATGCGCCAGTATGAACTGATTCTGGCCTCAAGCAGCCAAACCCGTAAAGACCTCATGGATCGTTTAAGGCTGAATTATCGCTGTATTTCCCCTGATATTGATGAATCTGCAACAGGTGAATTACATGCCGATGATTTGGCTAAACGTCTCGCTTTTGAAAAAGCAGCTGTGATCGCTCAGCAACATCCAGATGCGATTGTGATTGGTTCCGATCAGGTGGCTTGGCGTGAACATGCCCCGTATGATTTTATTGGCAAGCCTTTAAGCGTTGAAAATGCCATTCAGCAATTACAGGCCAACTCGGGTCAAACCGTATTTTTCAGCACCGCGCTCAGTGTTCAACATTTACAATCTGGCTTTGAAACCACACTGGTTGAGCATTACCAAGTTAAATTCCGCGAATTAACCTTGGCAGAAATTGAACGTTATATTGAAATTGACCAGCCTTTACATTGTGCCGGTAGTTTTAAATGTGAAAGCTTAGGCATTAGCTTATATGAAAAAATGGTGGGTGATGATCAAACCACATTGATGGGCTTGCCGATGATTCAACTATGTAAAATCTTACGCCAGTTTGAAATCAGTGTTCCTTAAAAATACCCTGACCTAAACTCAATTTAGATCAGGGTCAATCATTATTCCTCGACCACAGTGACTCTTTTTGGCAAAGCAAACCAGATAAAGATCGACAAGATCAAGAACAACAAGGCAGCGACATTCAACACGGAACGATGTGATTGACTAAAGGCTTGTTTCGCAGCAGTAATCACATGCTCTGCAATCGCAGGTTGTAATTGTTTGGCAGCTTGAACCGCCTCTCCAATCGAGCTACTCACCTGTTCAATAATGCGATGCGGCACTTCGGTTGGTACTACAATCGAATTGGCATAGAACCATGACAACATCAGACCGAAAAAGGCAATTCCTAAACCTGCTCCCAGCTCATAGGCCATCCCTTCAATTGCCCCTGCTGCCGTGGCTTTGCTTGGCGGTACTGAAGACATAATCGCAGAGGTTGAAGCCAGTAAAGCAATTTCTACACTTAAACCTAAAACAACCATCCAGCTCCAGACCTGCATCTTCGCCTGCATAAAATCAGTATTTGCCAAGCCCCACAGACTTACCGCACTCATCAACATACCGAGCGATGCTACTGAACGTAGCCCAAAACGATTGACCAGCATACTGGCGATTGGGCCGCCTAAACTAATCGCCACCATAAACGGTAAAATGAATGCACCCGCAGCCAATGGAGAAAGTTGGTAAACAAATTGCAGTTCTTGTGAAATCAGCAATTCAAAACCGACCAGTGCCATCATGGAGACAATTGCCATCACCACACCTGTCGCAATAACAGGGTGTTTGAATAATTGGATATCAATCATTGGAGACGTTGACGTGAGCTGTTTGCGGACAAAGCCCACCAGTAAACTCAAGCCCACGGCAAAGATCAAAACCGACCAGATGCTAAACCCATGCATCACGGTTTTAATTGCATAGATCATACTCAGGATAGCAACCACCAATACAATGGCCTGTAGCAAGTTAAGATTCTGCTTTGGTTGCCCTGCCTGTTTTGGAATCACAAATACCGTTAAAGCCAACACAGCAAGCATAATCGGCACATTAATCAGGAACACAGCGCCCCAATGGAAATGCTCCAGCAAGAAACCACCTAATAATGGGCCAAAGGCTGCACCACCACCACCGACAGTCGCCCAGATGCCAAGTGCAAAGTTACGTTGCTTCTCATCCAGAAAGGTATTACGGACCGCAGATAAAGTCGCAGGCAAAATCATGGCTGCACCCACTGCCAATAACGCACGTGAACCAATTAAGGCATAAGCAGTAGAAGAAAATGCAGCTGCCAATGACGCCAGACCAAATAAGATCCCGCCAATAATCATCAGCCGTTTAAAACCAATACGGTCTCCCAACGCACCCATAGGTAAAATCAGGCCCGCCATGACCAAGGAATAGATATCAATAATCCACAGCAATTCATTTGCTGATAAAGAAAGTGACTCACTCAACGTCGGTGTCGCCACGTGTAAAACGGTCGCATCAATCGATACAGGGAGATAGATCAATACAACGATTGCAAGAATTAACCACTTGCGTGACATAAATGCCTCTAAATTGGACAATTGTTCAAATTGCTGTCATTATAACCAAAATTGAACACTTGTCCAACTTTAAAATTTGGAGTAGTGTGTTTCCGTTTTATATGCAGGTATAGGTGCAAACAAAGAATGGCTTATTTAAATCGCGAACAACGTCGTGAAATGATTTTACAGGCGGCCATGCAAGTCGCTTTAAACGAAGGTTTTTCTGCGATGACCGTACGCCGTATTGCCACCGAAGCGCAAACCTCGACAGGACAAGTGCATCATCATTTTGCCTCCAGCTCACATTTAAAAGCAGAAGCATTTATCAAACTAATGCAACAACTGGACGAAATTGAAAATCAGGTCAGCACAGCCAACGCTTTACAGCGCCTCTCCTTGCTACTCGGTTGTGAAAATATTGAGCAGATTCAACCCTATTTAAGACTCTGGAATGAAGCCGAAGTTCTCATTGATCAAGATGAAGAAATAAAACAGGCTTATAACATCGCCATGCAGGACTGGCATCGCTCAATTGTCCGTATGATTAATGAAGGTCAAGCACAGGGAGAGTTTCATTTTGAGACCAATAGCCATGACATCGCATGGCGGTTAATTGCGTTTGTCTGTGGTCTGGAAGGAATTTATAAATTAGGATTGACTGGCTTAAATGAAGTTGATTTTAAGCGTCATACTGAAGCTATCATTCAGGCAGAATTGTTTAAAAAGTAAAATGAGAAAATAATGAGCCCCCCTTTATTACAAACACCAAGACTGGATTTATTTCTATTTCAAATGAATGATCTAGCCGATATCTACCCTTGTGTGACTACAACTTTAACGCGTTATATGACATGGGAGCCAGCACAAAGCTTTGCAGAAATCGAACAGATTGGGCAAACATGGCTTATCGCAGAAACAAAACGTACGGATCACCATTTTGTATTACGTAATAAAGAAAATCAGCAATTTATTGGCTTAATTGGCATCCATCATTTAGGTACTACAACACCCGAATTGGGCTTATGGATTCGGGAAGATTGCCATAATCAAGGCTTTGCCAAAGAAGGCCTCTTAGAAGTTTTTCGTTGGGCTTCTACACATATGTCTGCCCAATATTTCTTATATCCTGTTGCAATTGAAAATCAGCCAAGTCGTAAACTAGCTGAATTTTTAGGTGGAACTGTTGCTGGATACAAAACTGAACGGAAATATGAGGCAGTGATTTATCACATTCCACCCTATCAAGCTGATACGAATTAGAACCAGCCTTTGCGTCCATTTAAAATTGCATCTGCACAACGAAGCGTTTCCTGACTTAAGCCCCACAAACGATAATCCCCTGTTGCCGAAGTCACATTAAAATTATGGGTATAAGCAAAACTCAATTCACGATCAAAATCACACCATGCGCCTGAACCATTAAAACCCACATGCCCAAAGCCATGTGGCGCACGTTTGCCCATGGTTAAAATACGGTGATAACCCAAACGCCAATGCATTGGAATTGGCATCACTCGATCACGCACTTTGCTTTGTACCGTACTGAGTTGCTTAAATACTTCTGGACGAATGAATTGCTGCCCCTGCCATTGCCCTTGATTGGCCAGCATCGCATATACTTTAGCTAAACTATCCGCAGTGAATACACCATTGGCTGCCGGAATAACAGCTTGTAACCCCTCATCACTGTAGAAACTAAAATGACGCATTCCTTTAGGAATCATGGCATCCTGAAAATCCTGAGGGTTTTGCCCTGAAAGCTCTAATAATCTTTCTGATAAAGAGGCTTTACGTGGCTGATTATTTTTCTTGGTTTGAGGCTTAGTCGAGGTTGGGGCTTTTGGCTTCACCAATAACCGCGCAACACGATCTAGTTCTGAAGCAGGCGTGCCGAAATATGCCCCATCCAATTCAAGTGGTTGTACAAGATAACGTTGCATTAACCAATTTAACGGCTGCTTGGCTGCTTTCTCAATCACACCACCCAAAATCCAACCATAGGTCAAGGGCTGATAGGCAAAACTTTGTCCTGCCAAAAAACGCGGTGTTGCCGCTGCAACCACATCCAGCATGTGCGACCAATCCAGCATTTCTGTCGCGGCATCAATCATATTGCGAATATCAAACAAGCCACTTTGATGCGATAAAACATGACGCAAAGTAATATTGGCTTTGCCATTTTGAGCAAATTCAGGCCAGTAATGTGCAATAGGCTGATCATACTCAAGTAAACCTTCACTCACCAGAATATGCGCAAGGGTTGCAAGAATACCTTTACCCGT
This sequence comes from Acinetobacter sp. BIGb0102, assembly GCF_003815055.1. Lineage (NCBI taxonomy): Bacteria > Pseudomonadati > Pseudomonadota > Gammaproteobacteria > Moraxellales > Moraxellaceae > Acinetobacter > Acinetobacter sp. BIGb0102. The sequence continues at coordinate 488,829 of NZ_RKQE01000012.1, read as the reverse complement.
TGAGTAACACATCGCTAAGGTATCTGATTGCCAATCTTCTTCTTGAGATTTTTTACCCGTAAAAATATCAACGACTTTTTGACCTTGGAAATACACCACCAATGCCGCGCCGCCTTGCTGGCTTCGTGCATCTTGTAAACGGCTAAATTGGCTAGCTAAGTCAATAAAACGCTCATCAACACTGCCGTGATAATGATGTGTATCGGCAAATAAAATTTCTTTAATCAAAGCCCAATTCCTTATGATATTTATGTTTTTATAATCTCCCTGTTGCGAACAACAGGGAGCATTTTCAATTTTAAAATGTATTAAAGTGCTTTCACTGTACCAGCCACATGCGGCTTTTTAGATTTCACATTGCGGATCAAGAAATCTGTTTGCGTTGATTCAGCCGCAGTTAAAAACTCAACCGTTGAAGGTAAATACATTGGCAATTTAAACCAGACATCTGCTTCATAAGCTGCTGAAAGCTCAATGCTCGCCAAAGCTTTAGCCTTGCTCCACATACCATGTGCAATCGCCTGTTTAAAACCAAATGCTTTTGCAGTTACGGCGTGAATATGAATCAGGTTAAAGTCACCAGAAATCACCGCATAACGGCGACCCGTATTTTCTGAAATATTCCATTCTGCTTGTGGTTGATAAGCTGGTTCTTGCGTATCTTTAGCCTTCTCACCTGCTTTTTTCTCAGTTTTCTGGCGTGATAAATACGTCGTTAAACTTTCCAGCACCACTTCACCAGCAACTTTCGCAGTCGTGATGAAATCAAACTGTAAACCCTTGTCGTGCGGTTTCAATTCACCAAATTTACAAGACAGCGTAATTTGCTCATTTACACCAATTTTGCGTGTCTGCTTAATCTGGTTACGAATATGCACCAAACCCAAAATCGGAAACGGGAAAGCTTCGCTGGTCATCATGTGCATTTGCAGACTTTGAGACAAAACCGCTAAATAAATTGCAGGTACGAAACCATCATTTTTAAAACCACAAATCTCGTTATAGCTTTCTAAATGCTTGCTATCAATCTTAAGTGTATCCACCACATACTCAACTTGTGGCAGAACCTTTTCACCTTTTGGCTTTTTGAAAATGAGACCTTGAATGACTTTTGGATAAGCTAAATAAGGTTTTGGCAACTGACTAAAATGACGTGTATTCATAATAAACCTTTCAATATTTTTATAAAAAAGGGATGCACAAGCACCCCTCTTCAAAACCCTAATGCTTAAGCACCTAACAAGCTTTGACCGCAGACGCGAACAACGTTACCTGTCACACCTGTTGAACCAGTAGATGCATACCACGCAATTGCTTCCGCAACATCTACAGGTAAACCACCTTGGTTCATTGAGTTCATACGGCGACCAGCTTCACGAATCGCGAATGGAATCGCAGCAGTCATTTGCGTTTCAATGAAACCTGGTGCAACTGCATTGATAGTAATACCATTTTTCAATGTCGGCGCAGTAAATTTAACCAGACCGATCACACCTGCTTTAGATACCGCATAGTTGGTTTGACCGAGGTTACCCGCGATACCACTGATTGATGATACACAAACGATACGGCCATTTGCATTTAAACCATCATGAGATAGTAAGTAATCGTTAACACGCTCAATTGCAGACAAGTTAATGTTAATTACAAGATCCCAAAGCTCAGGCTTCATATTTGCCAAAGTTTTGTCACGGGTAATCCCTGCATTGTGAACGATCACGTCTAAACCGCCCTGTTTTGCAGCGGCAGTCTTGATTTTTTCACCCGCATCAGCAGCCGTAATGTCGATTGCCAATACTGAACCGCCAATTGAACCTGCAACACGCTCAAGATCGGCTTGTTGTTGTGGAACGTCTAAGCAAATGACATGTGCACCATCACGCGCCAATACATGCGCAATCGCTTCACCAATACCACGACTTGCACCAGTCACTAATGCAGTTTTGCCCGCAAGTGGCTTCGCCCAGTCTAAATCAGCCACATCTGCTTTAGATACGCGGATCACCTGACCTGATACATAAGCAGAACGTGGTGAAATCAAGAAACGTAAAGTTGATTCAAGGTTTGCTTCTGCACCTTGGTCGACATAAACGACTTGAGCAGTAATGCCTTTTTTGAATTCTTTACCAACAGATTTGATGAAACCTTCAAGCGCACGTTGTGCAATCGCCTGTTTGACTGTTTTTGCAGTTTCAGGTGTGGTACCGATCACAATTACACGACCTGAACTTGAGATTTGACGAGCGATTGGATTGAAGAAGTTATACAACTCTTTTAACTGCTCAGAATCTTGAATACCAGAAGCATCAAATACAACGGCTTTAAATTTAGATTCTTTATCATCGGCATTCAATGGACGAAGATTTAAGCCGACTTTTGCAGCAGTTTGTTGTAATTCAACATTATTACCGACATAGCTATCTGCATGAATATTGCTAAGAACTTGAGCAATCGCACCAGAAACCGTACTTGATGGTGCTGCGCCAAGCAATACTGCTCCATTCACAACAGGCTGAGCACTTTCAAAACGATCTAGCGTTACTGGTGATGGTAGACCTAAATTTTTTACAACAAATTTACCTAAAGGTGATTGTGTAAATGCTTGGTACTGATCAGTCATGGTTATTATCTCTCATACAAATGAATTTGTTACAAACACATGAATCATGTTGGGATATGGCATGAAATCAATGTCTGATTGACTCATTACAAATCATACTTGAGTTCATGTCTGGATGTCTTGACCTGAATGTGGTCTCAAGCGTCATTCTAGTCAATACAGCAGTATTGAAAATATGGTATGTTTGTACCAAGAATATCGCAATTATGCTTGGAAAAGCCTTATGAGCAAAACAACTCAAGAAAATCCAGCAGTCGACAATTCTGCTCAGGAGACTGTGTCAAATACATCAAAAGCAGCGACTACGAAACGTAAAACTGCGACCACTACTCCAAAAGCAGCAACGACGACACCAAAGACAACGCGTACCCGTTCTACCAGCCGTAGTGCGAGTACTACAAAAAGCGCTGCTTCTACAACGACAAAAGCAGCGGCAGCTAAAACAACCAAACCTTCTGTTCAACAGGATAAAACCATGAGCCAAAACACTGTGCGCCGTGTTGCCATTATCGGCGGTAACCGTATTCCTTTCGCTCGCTCTAACGGCGCTTATTTCACAGCTTCTAACATTGACATGTTTACAGCTGCGTTAAACGGTTTGGTTGAGCGCTTCAACCTGCAAGGTCAACGCCTAGGTGAAGTGGTTGCGGGTGCGGTATTAAAGCACAGCCGTGACTTCAACATGACACGTGAATGTGTGTTAAACACGCAACTTGCACCAGAAACACCGGCTTATGACATTCAGCAAGCATGTGGTACTGGCTTACAAGCAGCGTTCTTGGTTGCAAACAAAATTGCTTTGGGTCAAATCGAAGTGGGTATTGCTGGTGGTGTGGATACAACATCTGACGCGCCAATCGCTTTCGGTGATGGCTTACGTAAAGCACTTCTTGAACTTAATATTGCCAAAACAGGTAAAGACCGTTTAAAAGCTTTAGCAAAAATCAATGTAAAAGATCTTATGGATGCGCCTAAAAATGGTGAACCACGTACAGGTTTATCTATGGGTGACCATCAAGCAATCACTGCGCTTGAATGGGGTATTCCACGTGAAGATCAGGATGCTTTAGCTGCTTCTTCTCATCAAAAAATGGCAAAAGCATACGAAGAAGGTTTCTTTGATGACTTAATCACGCCATTCTTAGGTTTAAGCCGTGATAACAACTTACGTGCTGACTCTACTGCTGAAAAATTAGCGAAATTAAAGCCAGCATTTGGTAAGGGCGAAGCTGCAACTATGACAGCAGGTAACTCTACGCCGTTAACTGATGGTGCATCATGTGTACTTTTAGCTTCAGAAGAATGGGCAAAAGCAAACGGCCATGAAGTGCTTGCATACCTGACTTTCTCTGAAACTGCTGCGGTTGATTTCGTGGGTAAGAAAGAAGGCTTATTGATGGCACCTGCTTATGCAGTTCCACGTATGCTTGAGCGTGCTGGCCTTAAACTTCAAGATTTCGACTACTATGAAATCCATGAAGCATTTGCATCACAAGTGCTTTCCACTTTGAAAGCTTGGGAAGATGAAAAATTCTGTAAAGAGCGTTTAGGTCTAGATGCACCTTTAGGTTCAATTGATCGTAGCAAACTCAACGTTAAAGGTTCTTCTTTAGCTGCGGGTCACCCATTCGCTGCAACTGGCGGTCGTATCATCGCAACTGCTGCAAAAATCTTAAATCAAAAAGGTTCAGGTCGCATTCTTGTTTCGATCTGTGCTGCTGGCGGTCAAGGTGTCACAGCGATTATTGAAAAATAATTGCTCACCAAATGAAGTAAAAAAAGCTGAATCACTTGATTCAGCTTTTTTATTGCTTAGTGCTTTACTGCGCTTATGCCCTGCTTAATCAGATGCAGATTCATCAAGTTGTATAGCATTACTTACGATATATTCCTGCCAATGCTGATATTTTTCAGGATTTTTAAACTGTTCAGATTCAGCATAATAATGCAGTAACTGCTTCAATGCATAAGGGTAATCAGCATACTGCAATGCCCTTTCAAAATATTGGATGGCCTTTTTAATATTCTGCTTAAACTGATGCCCTGCTTCATACATCAGTGCATAATAGATCGCCGTATATGCTTCGTCTTTATCACGCTTAATCAGCTTGGCAACTTGAGCATATGCCGCCTGTTGATAGTAGATATCAGCAAGCTGTTCCCCACTGAAATAAAACTGCTGCTCGGCACGTTGATAATATGTTGCGGCAAGCGCCAGATCCTGTTCAACGTCAATCCCATCATAATAAAACCCTGCCAGATTTTTGCAGGCTTGCCCGTTACCCAATTGTGCACTCTTGTTAAAACATTCAATCGCTAGCTGGACATCCTGCTCAATCCCATGCCCGTTAAGATACATACACCCTAGATTGTTCCAACCCCACGAATTGTCCAGTTGCACTGCTTGCCAGTAATAGTCCAGCGCACGCACATAATCTTGCTGCACACCTTCACCGTTATTATAAATCAGGCCCAAGGCCACCATACTCTCACTATCCCCCTGATCCGCAGCAGCCTGATAATATTCTATGGCTTGCGCAATATCATGATGTTCTTCAAAATATTGCGCCATTTTCAACAAGGTGTTGACCTTCAGCTGGCCAAAATAGCTATGGCCTTGGGCAGCTTTCCAGTGTGAATAGAACTGCTCGAAAAATCTTAAATCCTTGCCTTGGAAATTAAAGCGCCACAGATAAAATTGGGCAATCTGATCAGGGGCAGCTTGTACCAGTTGACGCTGCGGGTTGATAAAAAATACATTCAGCGCTTTGAATAAAGTTAATAGTCCTTGTTCCGGGTCATAACGCTCAATTGCCGGCGCAATATAATCAAAACTTGTTGTTCCCAGCATGTTTTGTTTTGCATCATAGTAATAGCTTCCCGCTGTCGTGATGCACTGGAACAAGCCGTGACTGACGTGTTGGATACGCTCAAACTGATTGGCAAGCGGGATCAGCCATCGCTGTTGCTTGGCATCGAACAGACCATATTGCCCTGCATGTTCAAAAGGATAAATATCCTCGAGTTCATGCAGATATTCCCCCTCAATCAGCTTATCCATGCCTTGCGCTAACAAAAAGCAATGGGTTTCGGTCTGATAGACATACCATTTCTTGTCTTTGCGATAAGCAAAACTACGATAACCATAACCCGACCATTCCTTCAGCTGATCAATATCATCAATCAGTAACTCGCCATTTGGTTTTAATACACAAATCTTGCGCTGGAACTTATTCAGCTTGACCCATAAATAGCCATTACTGAGTGGTTGCAGTACATCTTCAATATACTCTCCCAGATAGCTGCCGTTACTCAGGAAATAACGTCTATTTGCCGAGCTTTTTTGTGTACAGTAATACAGCTTAACCTGTTCATTTAAATAATCCAGATCGAAAGGATGATCCGATGATTCAGCGACAATAGCCTGATGCTGGAGATTAACCAGGCGATACTGACCTGCTTTAAACACATTAAAAACGTCCGAGTAAAGTAGCTGCTCTACTGCTTCGTAGCAGGCTGGAATCATCCATTGACCATCTTCCACACAGATTAGGCCTTCTAATTCCTGCTTTTCCTGTGGATGAACCACTGCATAATTTTTACCTTCCAGTTGAAAACTGTCATAAGCATCCGTAAACTGTGCTTCGAGCAGAATCTTCCCATAATGATTGAGATAACCATATTGTGCATTGCGCTCAAATACGGCGATTCCCTCATCATTAAACGCCCAGATCTCGCTCATCTGCGGTGCAAGAACAACTTCTCCCTGACGGTTTCTGAGTCCCCATAGGCCATTTTCCTCAAAGCTTTCCGATGCATCGCGATAAAGTGATTCTTCCCAATAGCCCAATCCCCATTGCACCCAGTCTGTCTGTAAAATATCTAGAAAGTTTTCATAGCCCGTTCTGGCCAATACCACATCCAGAACAGTTAAATCCCGCTGCTCCAGAGCCTGATCATACAAGGCTTTTTTCTCCAAGATGTCTTCAAGCCATTGCTGTGCCTGCTGACGATGACTGTCCTCATTCATATTAAAGACATCAGTGGCATCCATTTCAAGCTGCTCATAAGGCAAGTGCTGTAACAGCTCGAACATGGTCTGCTGGGCCTCTACACAGCCCGCCTGTTCACTGAATTGATATTGTTCATTTAATAAATGGTAAAAACGTTGTAAGTACTCAATACCACCTTGGCGGTAAAAGTACAGCAAATGCCCCTTACGGGAAGGTTGTGCAAAAAACAGCGGAAGTAACAACTGTGGAATTTCATATTTCCACTCACCTAAATAGCCCAAATCACTATGCTGTTTATCTTTATTAACATTATATAAATAAATTCGATGTGCCATGCATTTGTCTCTAGTTATTATCTTTATTGAAGTTCATACCCGAATATAGGGTAAGACTACACTTTTGTAGCCACGCCTTATATGTGTTGGTTATTTGATAGATGGTGTTGCACTTATATTACTCTATCTCGCTCGTTTAAACTTCACAAAATAATCATTTAAAACTTTAATCGCTTGCTTAAGTTCTTTGAGATTTTCTTCATTATTTCCCAGCCGTTCAACAAAACGTTGTGAATGAATTTCTAGATCGATCTTTTCATTAATTTGCGGTGCAATCCGAAATAACTTTTCCAGATCATCAAATCGATCTAACTTTCGGTTTGAGAAATACTCTAGACGAAACCCTAACTCATTCAGCACTACCCCGCCCAGAATCGCCCCTTGTTCAGCATCAAAGGCCAAAGCATGTTCTTTTAAAAATAACTGCTCAGGTGTTTCTTTAGAACTTTTAAATAAGTTGGTCAATTGGCTTAACATTTCGAGATCGCATCACTATTTTTTCAACGGTATTAAACCGCTAAATCCATTATTGAAGCAACCTTCACCTCAGCAGATATAAAAAAAAGCATCTGTTAAAAGATGCTTTTCCAACAATTATTTTCCGTACTGTTTCTTTAAATATTCCACAATCTTGGCAGATTCAAACATTTTTACACCTGTATTCGGATCGACCAGATACGGCACCTGAATATCACGTCCCATCACTTCAACCACTTTTTCACGCTTACCATTTGGTAGCGGAATATATTTCCCCGGTTTTAAACGCAGTACTGCTGGCCCCATGTCCTGCCAACGCTCTTTCGGCACATTATGCAGGATATAAGGCAATTCCAACTCAGTCAGTACTTCACGCACCAAACGGGTATAAGGACTTGCCTCAAAGCTCCACAGCTCCAATAACTGCGCTGGCGCTGGACGTTCAACAATCTGCTGATTAATCCAGACCCCACGCGCCGCATTGGCGACTGTCGCCAATGTAGATACATAGGGAAGTTTTGGATAATGGCTAAATTTTTTCGGTGTTTGGCCTGTTTTACCATAATGTTTAAACAAATGATGAATAATTGCCTGTGACTCATATAGCTGGTCACCTGTATTTTCATCAATTAAAAAAGGAAATTGTTTTTTTCCACCTTTCTCTTTCACGATCTGGCGATATTTTTGACCGCCTTTTGGACATGGATAAATTTCCACATCCAGATTCAGCAAAGTAATAACTTCACGGACACGGCGGCAAAACGGCGAACCTTCAAACTCATAGAGCTTAATTGCTTTTGCAGGTTGATTTGGAAATGGTGTTCCCATTGCACCTCGTCCACCTTCAATCACACTAGCAACAACAGATTGTAAAACTTTGAGTTGATGATTCACCTTATTCAGCATAGTGCTATCCTTTTAGCAGTCGACTAATTTTTCTTTTGCAATCACAATGCCATTATTATCTGCGTAGATATAATCGCCTGAATTGATTGTCACGCCACCAAAATACAAGCTGACATCGACTTCACCTATGCCTTTGCGATTACTTTTTTGCGGGATTGCAGCCAATGCATGTACGCCTAAATCCAGTTCTGCAATCGCATCGACATCACGCACACAGCCATAGATCACCACTCCATTCCAGTGATGTTTCACTGCTGACTCGGCAATCATATCTCCCATCAGGGCACAGCGCATGGATGCACCGCCATCAACCACCAGTACTTTACCTGTACCATCCGTTGCCAAGAGCTCTTTCACACGCGAGTTATCTTCAAAACACTTTACCGTGACCACTTGGCCGCCAAAGGTTTTACGTGCGCCATAGCTTTTAAAGAATTTACCATCTAAAGATGGGATGACCACTTGTAGCTCTTTTTCAGGGTTATCATCTAACAAATCACAAGTTACAAAAGGAATTGTCGTCACTGAAATTCTCCATTATTTGCTTTGTTGTATGCTCAGGTTATCGTACAGTTTAAATGCGGCAGTCTGTGTTTGTGCTGCAACCAGCATAGTATGCGCCAATTGCTCAGCGGTAACAGGTTTAAGTTTAAACGGCCTAGTCCACGTTTTTTCCACCAACTTAAATGCGGTCTGCGCCAGATCCTCTAGCAAGCGCACGTCACTCCGTTTACCAATTAAAAGCGAAGGCTGGAAAATCGATAGCTTATAAATTGACAGACTTTTGAGGTAGTTTTCGAGTTCACCTTTCACTTTATTATAGAAAATTGGCGAATTTGCGTTCGCTCCCAACGCACTCACAATTAATAAATGAATATTTTTATCCTGAACCAGATCAGCAAAATGCGCATTAATTTCATAATCAATTGCATAGAAAGCGTCTTTAGAACCCGCCTGTTTAATGGTACTTCCCAAACAACTAAAGGCATGGGTATAGGCATTGACATCCTCATCATTCAATAACAGAAAATCTTCCAGAATCAGTTGAGTAACCTTACTATAAGTATTTAATGTTTCTGAATTTTTCCTGACAACAACGGTAATCGAATTAAAATCTTCTGCTTGTTGTAGCTCATCCACCAAGGCCTGACCAACCAATCCAGTAGCACCAATTACAATTGCTTTTTTATCACCTATTCTCATTTTTAATTCTTCCAAGCTATGACTAGGCTTAATGTAACGTTTTCTTGCACGATTATCATCTGTTAAATGTACTTAAAAGTATCACAAGACTTGACTTCGGGGCTTAGTTTCCTCAAAATATGGCACTTGTTTACGGGCTGGTGAATGTTGCCAATATTTTTTGGTTTTAACTTCAGCCCGCCCAGACCAACTTATTTTCAAGGAGTGCACGAGTGGCAAACTCTGCTCAAGCTAAAAAACGTGCTCGTCAAAACGTTAAAGCACGTAAACACAACGCAAGCTTGCGTTCTATGGTTCGTACTTACATCAAACGTACTGTAAATGCGATCGCTGCTGGTGATTATACTGTTGCTACAGAAGCTTACAAAAAAGCTGTTCCTGTAATCGACCGTATGGCTGATAAAGGCATCATCCACAAAAACAAAGCTGCTCGTCATAAGAGCCGCTTGAACGCTCAAGTTAAAGCATTAGCTAACTAATTTGATGCATATAAAAGAGCCCGAATTTTCGGGCTTTTTTATTGTCTTCAGTTTTTCAAATAAGGCTGCAAACCCGTTCCCGCCTCTTTCACGATCACGATCAGTTTCTGGCAAAACGTATAACTCTCCTCAAGCAACCCCAGATCACGCGTACGCGCATTGTGTTGAGTAAAAGCCTGTTTATAAAAATGATAGCGCTCATTTAAATAATCATGATCCTGACTCAGTGCAATCATCATTAACTCAAAACGAAAATCCAGATCCACCGTAAAGTCTGCTGGCATATCTCCATATGCCCACGCTTGTAACGTCTCCAGTTTACCTTGCCCTACATTTGAAAAGATAAAATGGATATAAGCATCTAAATTTTGGAAGAAATCCTGAATATTGTCTTTGCTTTCCCAACGCCCCGTTAAAAAGAAACAAGGCTCAGAAGTATGCTTCCCGATAGAACGTTGATGAACATCCAGCGAACGCAGCCTAAAAATCAAACGTTCAGATAGCTGCTCCTGCAAGTGATCAGGAATAAAACGATCGGTAAAATCTATTGCAAAAGACAGCATCGGGCTAATGGTCAATTTCCTAAGTACCATCTTCAATTGATAAAACACACCCAGCTGTTTTTGAGTCAATAAAAAGCAACGATAGCCTGTATCAAGCGCCAATTCTGGTCGACCGATATTGCCCCAGTTTGAAATAAAATCATGCGCCACATTAAAAACATCAAGTTTGAGATGTTGCGTATCTTCTTGCTGCTCAAACCATTGGCTAATCAGTTGCTCAGCAGCAGCCATATTATGCGGAATATCAAAATTGCCTGTTTGCAAAGGTGATTTCACCTCTTCGACAACCTGAATTTGTTTTAATTCCAATGGTTCCAACAAATAAGGTTGCAGCATATGCGACACTGCATTTTCTGGAGACTGCAATTCTCCAATCGCCCATACATTATAATTCGGCTCATAAAACCCTATTCCCGTTTCTTGAACCGTTTCATAAAAGACCCGATACACCGCATCATTTTCAGCTTCTTGTATCAATGCATCTAAACGCACACTTGCGCCTATGCCCTGAGCAAATTGCTGCTTGATCTTTTCGACCCACAGCTGAGTAGGCTCAGAGAAATAGGCCTGATATTGTGGATCACAAATTTTATTGGAAAATAATAGCAACCATGCCTGCAAAGTTTTGCCATGACTGGAAATGTTGCAATATTGCTGGTGCAACTCAAAAGCAACTTGATGAGAATCATCTTCTGCGGGCACTTTACCTGTAAAAATCTCAGGCTCCCATAAATAAATTGTGCTTGATAACATCTTTTTATCCAATTATGTGTCAGTTTTCTCTTTTTATTTTCATATCATGACGAAAAAAGACCAATTTTAAAAGACCAGTTTTTATTATTTTTAACTTTTTAGGACATATGATGCGTGATAAAAAATATGAAGCCCCGAAGCGCTCCATATTTTTATTTATTATGCTCAGATGAAATCTTATGGTGATTAAGGATTCACAGCTAAAGCCTTAGCCGCAACTGGTAAATTCTTAGCCGATAAGCCCGCAAGTACCAAACTATTATTCATCACTGGAATGCTCCATTTTTGATTGGCGCCGCTGGTACAACGATAGCGAATTAGACGTGCACGATTATTAGTTAAATAACCACCTTCCAGATCAAAGCACTGATTCGATTGCTTAATCGCTTGAGCCGCAGTATCAAGCTCCCACACCTGACTGTTTGCTGTACTACAAGGCATGAGATTAATGACATTCCCAGCCGTGGTTGTTAGGCATTGGTCAATATATTGCTTATTATGGATTTTACCCAATGCATCATAAATCCATTTTTCGGAATCATTGCCGACACAGCCTGTTGATCCACTAATAAATGCATTTAAGTCACCATTCGCCAATTTCTCAGCTTTTAAACAATTGGCTCTGTTTAATAAACTGGTACTTGATGCAAAATTCAAATCACCTTTGAGCTCCAACTTTTCAACAAAAGCACGGAACGCAGTTAATGCATCGGCATTTAAATTGGTCAAGTCCGAGCGATACACATTGATCCAGCGATTTAAACGATAAAGCTTAATCTGCTGCTGGGTATAACGCACCATTTCAGTTTGTGCTTCTGGTGATAACTGATCTTTAAAGGTTCTATATGAATCAAACAACAATTTAGATTCAGGTGAAAGATTTACAACAGCCTTATTCTTATTATTAAGTAAAGCCTGCTCCAGTTGAGGTAATTCAAGCGCCCTTAAAGCTGAATATTCTGCATCCTTACCAATTTCAACGGCTGGCGCTAAAGCAGTCGTGTTAGCTGGGATGGCTAAACTAGACAGTAATACCGCTGATGCTTGGTCGGCTTTTTTACAGTAAAGATTGACTTGCTGCGGTGCTTCACTTTGCGCAAGGTTGACATGGAACTTATTGGCATTGCTATTGGCATTCATGCGCTGCGGTGCCAAAACGATATTTTGACTTGCACTAGCAAATCGCACATTCAACCAACAATTCGCGGTTGTAGCATTTGGATTCACTTGTGGTAAGTCAAATACATTCCCCCAATTTCCTTTTGCTGCTGGATAGATCAGGCCAACCTGCGCTTCAGGATCATATCCACCCAAAATCGTATACACAGGCACGCCAAACATTCTTGGTTTCAAATAATTGCCATCAGCTCGGTTATACCAGACATTACTTGAATTCGGCGTTTTAGGTTGTGCAACTTCCATCATCCGTGTTGTTGCATTCCATTTTTTATAGCCTGTTGGCGAATTGGCATCCCACACATAACGATCAAAAGCAGGCTGAATTTTTAGAGAAGTACTATAGCCCGTGTAATGGGTATACTTAGAAATACTGCTTGCCGTTGCGCCACCCGACATTGCATCCCAACCATAGGCATATTTATTCAGGAAGTTTGGTACACCATTGGCCCCATCACCTAAATTGGTATTGGTCCAATTGAGGTTGCCACGCATTTTATTTCTAAAGGCAATATAGCCCCAACCACTATCCGCATGATGTGCAGCCCAGAACATATTCTCCCCCACAGCACCAGGATAATGCCCAAGCCCATAATGATGGCCGATTTCATGGCTAAACTCATTGCCCACAGAATCGATCAAGGTCAACATACCATTACCACCACTTAAGCCATGGGTGGCCTCACCGTTGCTATATTTCCCGCGTGCATAATGCGCTACCACACTTTGAGTCAACTGAGGTTGTTCCTGACTCGCCATTGAAGCACTGGTGATACCCCAGTTGGCCAGATTAATCCCCACGCCAAAAGTCGACTTGGCGGTATTCTCACGCATATCACCGCTATATACATCACCCGTAGTTGCGCTGGCTGTATCATAAATAACACCACTCGCAACCATGACTTTATTGAGTCTTAAATCATCATATTTTGCGACGATCATACGTGCAGCAGGAATAGTCTGAAAGTAATCAGTGCCTGCTTTTGCAGGCTCAAGCAGCATATAATGACCCGTAGATTTCGGCGGATCAGTTAATAAGCCTAAACGGATATTCTGCACCACCAATTCACCCGGCGCGGCCAAGTCAATATTGTCTGCTGCAAGATCACCACTGCGGTTATTCAGTGGATCAACCACGCGAAGATGCAGACCTGCTCGGATTTCATGCCATTTCAAGGCAACTGTCCATGCTCGCTTTGAATAACTTACAGGCGGACGTCCATCTGTATTGGATTGATCCGAAGCTGCAATTCTCGATGGCTCTTTCAATTTAACGGTTCGGAGTAGTTGATTACCCTGATAAATTTCGACTTGTAATGTTTGCAAATCCCCCATTTCCGCCAATGGAGTAACCAGCAATAATGCATCTTTTTCAGTGGTTAAGCATGGCATTGAATCTTTTTCATTATTCTTAGGATTAACCACATGGCTTTGTGCGAATTGCAGCATCGCGGCAAAACTGCCATTTAAATCATTGCGTAATAATCGTGGCAGTCCGAGTTTATCGTAATCATAAAAGCCCAAGACAGCTTCATCAATCACATCCTTGTTGGGTTCTGGATACTTTTCCATAACAGGAGGAATCAATGGGGTTTCTGTCGTCGTATCTCCACCTTGGTTCGGTGTTTCAGATGTTCCATCACCCGGCAACTCACTGGTTCCATCATCTGGAATTAGACTCCCATTTCCCGCGGTCGTATTATCATTCTTCGGCGGCTCAGTATGATTTGTTCCACTTGTACTATCTGAAGAACCTCCACCACAAGCGGCCACCATCATGGACAGTAAACAGACCGTTAAATATTTAAGTTGTAATTGCATCACATTTCCCCAAGAAAAACTTGTCAAATTATCGTTAATGATAAATTCTGTTAATTAATTAAAATTAATATAAATCATATATTTATAATATTAACAATTTAAATGATCGAATGTGAAGTTAATTTTTAACATTGAAATAGTATGCTTAATTTATTGTAATTTTAAAATAATAAGCGCTAATACAGAATCAAAGCCACAACAATGCCAGACCGATATACAACTACATTTTTATAACTCAAATACGCTATTTTATGAAAATAAAATTAATTTAAATTGAAGTGTATATAAATAATTAAATAACACATGCTGGAGAGCATCATGAATAAAATCTGGAAAGTTATCATTCCCATCAGCTTTGCTTTATGCAGCAGCCTTTCCTTTGCTGCAACATGTAATAGCGCCATTGATAACAATACGCTCAGCGATCTTACCATTCCAGCTGGCGCCACCTGTACTGTGAATAATTCTTCTATTGAAGGTGATGTAAATATCCAGAAAGATGCCAGCCTGATTCTAAATAGCTCTTCCATTCAAGGTAGCATACAGACCAACCAAGCCAAAGCAGTACGCTTAATTAATTCAAGCGTAAGTGGTGATATTCATGCCCCACAGGCAGCAACCATGATTCATTTAGAAAAATCGGTTATTTCTGGTGATGTCCATTGCTCGGCATCAACTCGACTACAAACAAATCAAAGTAGCATTGAAGGACAAAAAACTGGTAAATGTCGCTAATTCTTTGATCCTGCCAGATCATTTAAAACAAAACCCAAATAAAAATCTATTTGGGTTTTATTGAATACAATCATTGTGCGGGCATTTAATCTACCCATACATTATTTGCCTAAAAACTGCTTTATATTCAAAACATTTTTCTCACCACGCCAAATCCATTTTAACTGGCTATCGGCAAAATCGTCTCCTTCAAACCAGACAAATAAACCTTCCATCATTTCTGGCCAATCTGTTTGCTCAATTTGGTTTTTACCCGAAATCACCGCAATGATTGCCGCAAGAATCGTGTCATGACTGACCGCCAGACTCAGACCATTTTGTTGGGTTGGATGGGTATGGTAAAGCAGCTCCAATACATCAAATACACCTGTGATCGGATGTTTCATACCAGGCAGCGCATTATTCACAAAACTATTAATAAAGCCCAAAGCGCCCTGCTTACGGAAATAGGGAGCGGCCTGTTGAATATCCAGCACAAAACTGCCCGGCTCGACCAATAAGCGCTGTTCCACAATTTCAATACGATGCGTATTCACAGCCTTACGCGTCTGGTCTGCACCTTCAATCATTAAGGCTGCGGTATCGACACAACGTTGAATTGGACTTGAAATACAATGCTGAATCGCCCGATCACTATGCTGGCTTAAATATTCACCCCAAGCATAGGCCAGATCACGCCCTGGTTCTGTCAATTGCAGATCATAACCCGCCAAGCCCTGCCCATTCACCAGCTCGCGTAGAGAATGTCGAGTAAACAAGGTTACAGGTGTTGAAGCATCAGGTAATAAATCAATTGCTTCAAGCATACTTTTCGGCAATAAATGCAGCGCCATATTCACACACAAGTTCGGATTTACCCCACTATAGCATGAGCTGGATGACTCTCAATCCAAAATGCCAGAAAGCGCCAAGGCCTCATAAGCAATTTTTTTGCAATGCTGATCTCGAAATGCGATAAAACCGCCATTTAAAACCGTTTCACGCTGATTATATAAAAAAGGTTTCTTATCCAAGGTCAACAAACCACCGCCAATGCTTTCCAGCAAAGCCTGCCCTGAACTGGTATCCCATTCAGAAGTAGGATGGAATCGAGGATAAATATCAATTTCACCTTCCAGCATCATACAAAATTTATAAGCGCTGCCCGCTTCGCGTCGCTCTATCGTACGGTGTTGCAAGATCGGCTCAATAAAGTTTTTATATTTGGGATTTTTGCTGTTATGACTCAGACCAATTTGTAAAGGTGCGGAAAAATCATGTTCTTCAATCTGGTACTGCAACCATTCTTGTCGACTAAAACTATATTTATAAGGCAGTTCCGAAGTATAACCAATGTACATCACCTGCTCGCAAGGCACAGCAATGATCGCAAATGTGGTTCTATCACCCTCAATCAAGCTGAGATTAATCGTAAATTCATCTCGTTCATGAATAAACTCCTTGGTGCCATCCAAAGGATCCAGCATCCAGCAACGTTGCCAAGCTGTGCGCGCAGAATAATCACTCTCTTCCGATAGAACTGGCAATTGCGGAGTGACGGTCGCTAAATGCTTCAATAAGAAATGGTTCACCTTCAGATCAGCCTGTGTTACTGGTGAATCATCACTTTTTTCCTGAATATTAAACTCGCACCCCGCACAATAACTTTGGTATTCTTCCAGCAATATTTGACTAGCCTGCGCCATGATGGGAACAAGTTGTGAAATTAACTGATCTTGTGGGGCAAGCGTTTTAATAAACATAGACCAACCTTATGTCATATTCAGATTTACAGCAGCAGCCGATTGCCATGTTCGACATGGATGGCACATTACTCGATTTAGCATTTGACGACTTTATCTGGAATCACTGTTTGCCTGAGCGACACGCTCAAGTTCACCAATGCAGTCTCGAACAAAGCCAACAAATACTATTTCAATTTTACCAACAACATAAGCATACACTATCTTGGTATTCTTCGGCGCACTGGACGGCTAAAGTCGGAGTCGATGTACTACAACTTCAGTACGAACATCGCGACAAGATTGGCCCGCGTGCTGGCTGCCATCAATTGTTAGAACAACTCAAAGCCAAAGGTTATCGTTGCTGGTTACTGACCAATGCAGATCGTGCAGGCCTGCAATTGAAGCTTGAAAATGTGGAACTTAGCCCCTATTTTGAACTTATGATCAGTAGTGAAGAACTTGGGCACGCCAAAGAAGAAACTGCTTTTTGGCAAAAACTTCAGCAATTGCATCCATTTGATCCAGCACAGGCTGTATTTATTGATGATACCGTTGCCGTACTCAAAAGTGCAGAAGATTTCGGTATTACCCAGCTGTTTAGTATTTTACAGCCCTCAAGCAGTAAAGCTGCCAGAGCGAAAACCGAATTCCCCTATCCTGCCCTTGATCATTTAACTGAACTTTTTGATTATCTTGAAACCAACTTACAGGTAACAGATGCCAAGACAGCATGAACCAGAAAGCATGGAAGCCATGCGTATTGATAAATGGCTTTGGGCTGCACGCTTTTTTAAAACACGCTCAATTGCCAAAGCTGCGATAGAAGGCGGTAAAGTCCACCACAATAATGATCGTGTCAAGGTCTCCAGAGACGTGCGTATTGGTATGGAACTGACCATCCAGCAAGGTTTTGAGAAAAAGACCGTGGTTGTAAAAGCCCTTTCAGCGGTACGTGGTGGCGCACCAGCTGCACAACTCCTTTATGAAGAAACAGCTGAAAGTATTGCTCGTCGAGAGTTGCATGCATCACAACGAAAAATGCATAATCTAGCCCGACCAGATCATCGACCAAGCAAAAAAGATCGTCGTGATATCAATCGTTTTAAACAGGAAAATGTTCAATCATGGTCTTATCATGATGAATAAAATTTTCTAATTTTGGGTGCGTCATCTTGTGTCGCATAGACAAAGATCAGATGTAGAATAAACAATGAGAATCTGCCACTATACTCAAGTCCCAACAAGTTGAGATTCAATACATCCACTTGGGTTAGTCGTTAAGAAATAAAGTTTTGAGGTTTTGAGATGGATGATAATAAAAGCAAGGCATTACAAGCTGCGTTAAGCCAGATTGAAAAACAATTTGGTAAAAATACAGTGATGCGCTTAGGTGATAACACTGTACAGGCAGTTGAAGCTGTTTCTACAGGTTCTTTAACACTAGATATCGCATTAGGGATTGGCGGATTACCTAAAGGCCGTATCATCGAGATTTACGGTCCTGAATCATCAGGTAAAACGACCATGACGTTGCAAGCCATTGCGCAATGTCAGAAAAATGGCGGTACATGTGCATTTATCGATGCGGAACACGCATTAGATCCAGAATACGCACGTAAGCTTGGTGTGGATATTGATAACCTGTTGGTATCACAGCCCGATCACGGTGAACAAGCGCTAGAAATCGCAGATATGCTGGTACGCTCAGGTGCAATTGACCTGATCGTTGTCGACTCTGTCGCTGCGTTAACCCCTAAAGCCGAAATTGAAGGCGAAATGGGTGATTCACACATGGGTCTACAAGCACGTTTGATGAGTCAGGCATTACGTAAAATCACAGGTAATGCAAAGCGTTCTAACTGTATGGTGATCTTCATTAACCAGATCCGTATGAAGATTGGTGTAATGTTTGGTAGCCCAGAAACCACGACTGGTGGTAACGCACTTAAATTCTATGCGTCTGTACGTTTAGATATCCGTCGTATTGGTGCAGTGAAAGAAGGCGATGAGATTACTGGTAACGAAACTCGCGTTAAAGTCGTAAAAAATAAAATGGCGCCTCCTTTCAAAGAAGCAGTGTTCCAGATTATGTACGGCAAAGGTACCAATCAGCTAGGTGAAGTGGTTGATCTTGCAGTTCAGCAAGATATCGTACAAAAAGCGGGTGCATGGTATTCATATCAAGGCAACAAAATTGGCCAAGGTAAAAACAATGTGATTCGTCATTTTGAAGAGAATCCAGCCATGGCCCAAGAGATTGAAAAACAGATTCGTGAGCAACTTTTAACTAAAAATAATGTTGAAGCTGCACAAACCGAAGATGAAGAAGAACCAGACTTTTTAGAAAGTTAAGCTAAAACGCCCTTCGGGGCGTTTTTCTTTCATGAGGAAATCGATTTTGTTTAATAACGAAAAAACAGAGAAACCCAAAACTCTAACGGGAACAAGACTACGCTCGTATGCTTTTGCCCTGCTCACACGCCGTGACTATTCGCAGGCAGAACTGATTGCCAAGCTGAATCAATATGCGATTAATCCAGAAGAAGTCGAGAAACTGGTAGAGGAACTAGCGCAGAACAACTATCAAAGTGACCAGCGTGTGGCTGAGCTAACTTTGGCGAGTCAATTAAGAAAAGGTAAAGGCCTACAACGCATTAAGCAGGCATTAAAAGCCAAGCAGCTAGATGCAGAATTGATTACAGAGGAATTACAAGAGGTCGACTGGCTTGATCAGGCTTATCAACTGAAAATAAAGAAATTTGGAGAAGAAGTCGCAACAGATCCGAAAATCAAGGCAAGACAAATCCGGTTTTTACAATACCGTGGCTTTGATATGGGTGTGATTATGAAAGTGATTGCTCGAACGAGCGGAGAAGAATAAATGGTGGCAGCCCTACCAGCATGACTTCGGCACATCATAGTTCTACTACCGTTGCTACCTTCCGGTCCTGGCGGGGTTCGTAGAGTACAATTGCGAAGCTACCAGCAGGGCTACCATTGCCTGACAAAGTATAGAGATTTTTGCCTGAGTTGCAAGACTTGTCTCTGTTTTTCAGTGAGTTTTTAGCTCAACTGCCTAATTCATCATCAACCAGTCTGTATTTGTTATCTTTTTACTTTCAATATGTGCAAACATTCAACAAGAACAGATTAATTTCTTCAAAAGTGCTTGAAGATTGTAAATGCTTATTGCATTTAAATGAGTTGCTGTTTTAATGGCTAAATCAAAAATCTATATCTGGTGTGTTGCAAGTAAACAGTGAAGACTTGTTCGGCCACAGCTTTATATTTCAACTTATGGATGAATTTTTATGCTAAAAAAGCATTCCGTACTTTTTATTGCCCTGCTGAGCAGTGCGCATTTATATGCCAATGTTCCCATTGAATCTCGCGCTTTAAGCCAACAACAAGCCAATAATGTTGTTGCAGGTACACCCAGCTTAAACTGGGAAATCATGCAAAAGAACCAGAAGCTTGAAGAGGAAATCCGCAAGTTACGTGGTCAGCTTGAAGAACATGACAATGCAATTGAGCAATTAAAAAAAGAACTGACCAACCGCTATACCGATCTGGATCAGCGCTTAGAGCTACTTTCGCAAAAAATTGATCCGCCTGAGGATAATCCTGAAGCACAAGATGCCTCTGCTGCAATAGCATCAACAAATGCAGATACCAGCACTCCTGCGATCGTCCCAGCTGCACCAGTACCACAACAAACCACACCTGCGACCACTCAAGCTCCAGCTGCTCAACCGCAAACAAATACCGTAGCAACTAACAATGCGACCAATGATCAAATTGAGCTAGAAAAAGCGGCTTATACGGTTGCGCTTGATGCCTACAAACAAGGTGGCGCAAAAAAAGCGATTCAGCCAATGCAGAACTTTATTAAAAACCATCCAAATGGTATTTATATTGGTAATGCATATTTTTGGCTTGCCGAGTTTTATTTAGCAGTTGATCCCGTCGATTACAAATCTGCAAAGCAAAACTATAATATTGTGGCGACCCGCTACCCGAATTCAGCAAGAGCATCGCGTGCCGTATATCAGCTTTATAGCATTGCGAAAGAAGTTGATCATAACGATGCTTTAGCAAGTCAGTACAAAAGCAAACTATTAAGCCAATACCCTCAATCTGAAGAAGCCAAATTTATTCAGAAAAAATAAGTTTTCTTCTTTCAATAAAAAAAGCCAGTTGATATCAACTGGCTTTTTTATGCGGGATCAAATCAATTATTTGATCTTCGCCTTCGATTTTAAGTATTCAGTGTAGTCTTCAAGGATCTGTTGTCCACGGAACTGCTGGTAAAGCTGATTCAACTCATGTACCTGCTCTGCTGGCAATGTGCTTGCAACACTGCTGTTCACATTTGAAACCGCAACAATTACCAATTCATTCGGTAGTTTTGCAGTTGTTGCAGACCACAAGCCTTCTTTTGCTGGCGCTGGAATACTAAATGCAGCACGCTCGATCGGACGTTTTAAACCTTGAGAACGCGCAAATGTACCTGCATTTTCAAAGTTCACTTGAGATTTTGCAACCACTTGTGCCGCCGGTTGCGTTTTGAAATCAGTCAGGATTGTGGCAATTTTCGCTTGAGCTGCTTTATACGCCTTCGCTTCGATCACTTTTGCTTTTACTTCAGCAGTCGCTTGATCTAAAGGTTTAACGCCCGCCGCATGGTAGTTACGAACTTTAATCCAGATCGTATCGCCATTTGCCAACTGAATATTTGAAGACGCGTTACGGTCACCATTTTTCACATCATCATTAAATAATTTTGCTTTAACGCTTAAATCACTGAGATATGGATTGTCAGTTGCCAAAGTCACGCCATTTGCAGACTCAATACGCGCACCCTTCACTTCCTCAGCAACAGCATCTAGAGAATCATTACCGACCACCATTTCATTTAAGCTGTTTACGGTATCGCTAAACTGGTTAGCCAGTTTGCTTTTCTCAACCTCAGCAGTTAAACGCGCTTTTTCAGCTTCAAATGAAGGTAATTTCACCATTGGAGATTCAGCTTGGATAATGTGATAACCATACTGAGTCTTAACTGGTTTAGAAATTTCACCATTCTTTAATGCATTTACTGCATTATCAAAATCAGCCGAGAAAACACCTGGCGCATAAGCATCGACTAAACCACCTTGTGTTTTAGAGCTCGGATCTTCAGAGTATTGAGCTGCTGCCTGAGCAAATGACTCACCTGCCTGAATTTTTGCATAGACTTCATTGGCAAGCTTCTGAGCCGCCGCATCATCACGCGCATCAGTTGTAATGAGAATATGTTTAACCTGAGGTTTAATTGCCTTTTTCTTCTCATCAACAAAAGCCGTATAGGCTTGTTGAAGATCAGCTTCAGTAACCGCAAGGTTTGCTTTAGGCAGCAAAGCAGGTGTAAGCACGACATAATCAACGTCAACACTTGCAACTTGCTTAAATTCATTTTTATGCTTGTTGTAGTAGTCAGCAATTTCCTGATTAGAAGCAGTTACGCCTTTCTTATAGTCATCCAGCTTAATACTTGCCAAATGCAAAGTACGCTGTTCAGTCTGTAAATTTGCCAACTGCTGCACATCAGACTTGCTCACTAGAGCATAATCCATCAATGATGTTGAAATCATTTTCAGCGCATGATCTTGGCGTAAGCTGGTGATCAAGGCCTGATTGGTCATTCCCACAGAACGTAGATAGTTCTCATATAAGGTTTGAGAGAACTTGCCATTTTCTTGAAAACTCGGCTGTTGTGCCAACATTTGCTCAAGTTGTACATCGCTTAGCGTCATGCCTAACTTTTCAGCTTGTTGTTGTAGCAATGAACGAGCAACAAGTGCATCTAATGCTTTTTCTTGAATAACAGGCAAATTCAAAAGTGATTCATCACCTTTTACCAGTGATAAATATTGATCTTTATAGTTCTTGGTTGCACTTTCTAATTCTTTATTAGAAATATCTTGACCGTTTACTGATTTTGCAACGTCTGCTTTATTGCTACCACTAAAATACCCTTCTATACCGACAAGTGCTAAAGGAGTCAAAAACAAAACTAACAGGACTTTGCCAAGCCAACCCTTAATGAGAGTACGAAACGATTCCATAAGAATTCCAATATTTTATTTCGGGGCAATTTTAACTGAAAAACAAAAGTGAATGAATGCAGAATAAGGATCAAATTAACTTTTTCATTCAATAAATAAAAAACGCACCCAGAATGGTGCGTTTATTGATTTAAAAAGATTACGCAACCGAATCTTTTAAACCCTTACCAGCTTTGAAGCTAGGTACTTTGCTTGCTTTGATTTGTAACTCTTCACCAGTTTTAGGATTACGACCAGTACGAGCAGCACGTTCTTTAACGCTGAAAGTACCGAACCCAACTAAAGTAACCGTATCACCCTTTTTAAGTGCTTCAGTGATTGATGCAATTGTCGCATCGAGTGCCTTACCAGCATCCGATTTTGACACGCCCCCTTTTTCAGCAATCGCATCAATTAATTCTGATTTATTCATGATAAAAAATATCCTCTTAATATCGTTTGTTAAGATCCAAGGCTATAGTTTAAAAGGCCATGACGCCTTTATAGCAATGCTTTAGGGGAGAACGCAATACTAGAAAGGCCTTTTAATTAAAATAAATACTGAAATACGACATAAACAGACGAGTTACCTGCATTTTTTTTACTTTTTATTCAATTTGGCCTTCAATTGATTATTTTCTTCGATCAACGCATCAACCTTGATATGGAGCTGTATAAGCAGCTGTTCGATGTGCTGAAGATCCTTCGGTGTCACCAGACCAATACGGTTAAGCGAGTGATTCACACTGGTATCTAGAATCTTCTCAACCTTGTCTTTCGTGTCGGTCACCGACTCTTTGGCTTTCTCGGTCACCTTGCCTACCGTGTTGTCGGCAAAATCAACCGTTTTTGATTCTAACTCTTCGCCCACCTTGACCAGTGAGTCAAACAATTTATTTCCTTCTTCTTCTGCACGAGAAAAAGCACCTAAGCCAGCCAGCCAGATTTGTTGTGTATATTTTTTGAAATCTAACGCAGATTTTTTAGAACTCTTTGATTTTGGCTTAGTTTTTACCTCAGCTTCCTCGTTGGGATTTTCTATATTTGAGTTATCCATTGACCATTACTCCTAAGCACTTTACAAACAGTATGTCGTATTCGACCATAAAAATGTTTTTATAATATCAAAGTTAAGACTTGATCGTTTTAAAAAACTGTTCTACAAAGCAAGAAAGTCCTGTAAATTATTTTTAACAATTGAGTAAGGATACTCAGGTTTACAGATTTTTTGTTTTTATTGATTGATTGGCAAGGAAAAAGAGACTTATGAGTGATACGCAACAAAGACATAAACATCCGCATTTGTTGCTCAACATTGTCATCATTGTTTTAGAGACTTTTTTCTCTTTCATCCTGACGCATGATGCGGGATTACGCCTGCAAGCCAAAAAATTAATTGATCAAAAAATCACGATCCGTATTAACAGCTATATCCCTTTCTTCGACTTTTACATCCAGTTTACCGAAAAAGGCCTTTTGTTTGATATGAAAGCGCTGGATCGCACCATTGATCTGGAAATTAATAGCACATTGATCGATCTGATCAAGATTTTTGTGTTTAACAATCAACGTAGCATTGCCAATATGCGCATTCTGGGTGATGCCACTCACACTGAAGAGTTTATGGATTTACTTCCACACCTCACCCTGTCGAGTATTCTGGCAAACTGGAAACAATGGTTTAGCGATGAAGCTGAAGCCGTTGCCTCACAACAACGTATTGCCCCATTGCTGGAAAAAATCGATCAGCAGCGTTCGGAAATTAATACTTTATTGGTTGAGGTTAAGCAGTATCAAAACCGCATTCACCGTCTGCAAAAACGCCAACGCCTAATCAATATCAGCTTTGCTGTTTTAAGCTTTATTTTCATCGCCTTTTTTGTTTATAATACGTGGATACAATAATTCCAATATATTTCACTTTTCACGCTCAGATTGGCAATTTAAAACTTGACTATTTTAGTCGGAATTCATAAAATTTAAACATCTAGTCTAACCATGTGTACCGAATCATGCGTCTTACAACTCGCGGTCGTTACGCAGTGACTGCTCTACTTGATTTAGCTTTGCAGCCAACTGAACAAACGATCACGCTTGCGGAAATAGCAGCACGCCAATCCATCTCAGTCGCTTATTTAGAACAGTTATTCGCGAAACTTAAACGTCATGGGTTAGTTTCAAGTGTACGCGGTGCAAATGGTGGTTATCACCTGGCGCGCAATGCAAGTGAAATTACTGTGCTAGAAATCATCGAAGCTGTAAATGAAACTGTTGATGCAACTCGTTGTGACCATAAGGGTAACTGCCAAAATGGTGCGATGTGTTTAACACATGACTTATGGCAAGAACTCTCCCACCATATTGCCGATTATCTCGCAAAAATCACCCTTGCTGATTTGATTGCGCGTGACAACGTTCAAACTGTTGCATTACGCCAGAATTCACCAAGTTTAGATTCAGCCCTTCTATCGGTTACAGGTATTTGACATGAAACGTCCAATTTATCTTGATTACGCAGCAACCACTCCAGTACTGCCAGAAGTTGCAGAACGCATGATGGAATGTTTAACGTTCGAGGGAACTTTTGGTAACCCTGCGTCACGTTCACATGCATATGGTTGGCAAGCCGAAGAAAAAGCTGAATATGCGCGTGAGCAAGTTGCAAATTTAATTAAAGCAGATCCACGCGAAATCGTTTGGACTTCTGGTGCAACCGAATCTGACAACCTGGCATTAAAAGGTATTGCTCAGTTCTACGGTTCAAAAGGCAAACACATCATTACAAGTAAAATCGAACACAAAGCTGTGTTAGATCCTTGCCGTGAACTCGAAGAACAAGGTTTTGAAATTACATATTTAGAGCCAGAACCACGTACTGGTTTAATTACACCAGAAATGGTTCAAGCGGCTTTACGTCCAGATACGATCCTTGTTTCACTTATGATGGTAAACAACGAAATCGGTACTGTGACAGATGTTGCTGCAATTGGTGAATTAACACGTGCGAACAAAACATTCTTCCACGTCGATGCAGCTCAAGCCGCTGGTAAAGTTGAAATTGACCTTTCAACAATGAAAATTGATTTGATGAGCTTCTCTGGTCATAAAGTTTATGGCCCTAAAGGTATCGGTGCCCTTTACGTTCGCCGTAGCCCACGTGTTCGCTTAAAAGCACAAATGCACGGTGGCGGCCATGAGCGCGGTATGCGTTCTGGTACTTTAGCGACTCATCAAATTGTGGGTATGGGCGAAGCTTTTGAAATTGCTGGCAAAACTATGCAAGCAGAACAAGAGCGCATTCGCAAGTTACGCGACAAGCTTTGGAATGGCTTACAAGACCTTGAACAAGTGTTCTTGAATGGTCACCCAACACAAAACGTTGCAAACTATCTAAATGTCAGCTTCAACTTCGTTGAAGGTGAGTCACTGATGATGGCATTGAAAGATGCAGCTGTTTCAAGTGGTTCAGCATGTACATCTGCAACTTTAGAGCCGTCATATGTATTACGTGCTTTAGGTTTATCTGACGAGTTGGCACATAGCTCTATCCGTTTCAGTTTTGGTAAATACACCACTGAAGCAGATATTGATTACGTGTTAACAATTACCAAAGCTGCTGTTGAGAAATTACGTGAACTTTCTCCGCTTTGGGATATGTACAAAGAAGGTATCGACCTTTCAACAGTTGAATGGGCTGAACACTAATCATAAAGTGCTCTTTTGAGCACTTCATTGAAAAGTATGTTTTAACCCTCATATTAATATTAGGCTGACCCCGAGGTTTGGAGAAGCGACATGGCTTATAGCGAAAAGGTAATTGATCATTACGAAAACCCTCGTAATGTTGGTGTTTTAGATAAGAATGCAGAAAATGTAGGTACAGGTATGGTCGGTGCACCTGCTTGTGGCGACGTAATGCGTTTACAAATTCAAGTCGATGACAATGGCGTAATTGAAGAAGCTCGCTTCAAAACTTATGGCTGTGGTTCTGCAATCGCATCAAGTTCACTTGTAACCGAATGGTTAAAAGGCAAAACACTTGATGAAGCTCAAGCGATCAAAAACATTGATATCGCAACTGAGCTTGCACTTCCACCAGTAAAAGTACACTGCTCTGTATTGGCTGAAGATGCAATCAAAGCTGCGATTGAAGACTATCGTGGTAAGAAAGCGAAAGCTTAATTGATGACCGAAATAACATTGGAGTTTTCATGATCCATTTAACTGAAAATGCTGCGACTCACATCAGCAATTACCTGCAAAACCGAGGTAAGGGTGAAGGCATTCGTATTGGTGTGAAAACTTCGGGTTGTTCCGGATTGGCTTATGTACTTGAGTTTGTTGATGATATCGACACACACGATCAAGTATTTGAACAACTCGGCGTTAAAGTCTTTGTAGACCCTAAAAGCTTGGTTTATCTCAATGGTTTAGAGATGGACTATGTTAAAAATGGTCTCAATGAAGGCTTTGAGTTTAACAACCCAAACCAAAAAGGTGAATGTGGTTGCGGTGAATCATTCACTGTTTAATCTCAACCACTACTCTCTTTCTTTTCGTCAAAACAGTGTGTTCCGCACTGTTTTAACGTATTTATCAATAGCGGAATCCATCTCCCATGAATCATTTTGAGTTGTTCCAATTACCAGAAGCACTCGATATAGATTTAGCAGCTTTAAAAAAACAGTTTTTAAGTTTGCAACAGCAATATCACCCAGATAAAGCTAGTGACAAGGATCAGGCGCTGATCAAGTCAAGCGAAATCAATCAGGCTTATAAAGTGTTATCACTGGTTGATAGTCGTGCTGCCTATCTACTTGCCCTCAAAAAACAAGATCATCATCTTGATCAATCCATCAACGATTTTGAGTTTTTGCAATCAGCACTCGAAATGCGTGAGCAACTTGACGAAGCCACCTCAACCGAGCAACTTCGTACATTAAAAGTTGAAATTCAGCAATGGATTGATAGTTTAGTTCGCGAGTTCAAACTCGATTATGCGGATGAAGACTGGGCTGAGGCACGTGATACTGTTCGTAAGCTACGCTTTTTCCAACGTGTCATGAATGATATTGATAAAGCTGAAGATCTTATGCTGGACGAAGAAGATAGCTTCGATCTAGACGATGATTTTTAATCCGCTGTTACCGATTATTTTCAAGGGATACCGTACGCATGGCGCTTTTGCAAATTGCTGAACCAGGTCAATCTACCGCACCGCACGAACATCGTATTGCGATCGGGATCGACTTAGGGACAACCCACTCTTTAGTGGCGACAGTGCTATCGGGAAAACCGAAAGTTCTACATGATGACAAAGATCGAGTTCTACTCCCGTCTATTGTTCATTATGCAAAAGATTTAACAACGTTTGGTTATGAAGCCAAACCGTTTATGATGACTGACCCAAAAAATACGGTTGTTTCCGTGAAACGCTTTATGGGTCGTTCACAAGCTGATATTAAATTCCAGCATCCCTATACACTTGTTGGCGCAGAAAATGAAATGCCAGCATTTGAAACGGCTGCCGGACGTAAAACACCTGTCGAAATTTCTGCCGAGATCTTAAAACAATTAAAAGATCGTGCTGAAGCAAGTCTGAATAACCCAGTGAATGGTGCTGTGATTACCGTTCCTGCTTATTTCGATGAAGCACAACGTCAGGCAACACGTGATGCAGCACAGCTTGCGGGTCTTAATGTTTTACGCTTATTGAATGAGCCAACAGCCGCTGCGGTTGCATATGGTCTTGATCAAGAGACAAATCTCAGTACTGACCGCAACTATGTGATTTATGATTTAGGTGGCGGTACGTTTGACGTCTCAATCCTGCGCTTTTCACAAGGTGTATTTGAAGTCCTCGCCACAGGCGGACATACCGCATTGGGTGGAGATGACCTTGATCGCTTAATCGTAAAATGGGCTAAAAAGCAGCTTAATATTGAAGCATTAAGCGATGAAGAATATGCGGTATTCGTTGTTGCTGCACGTCAAGCCAAAGAACATTTAACAGATCATGAATCTGCCGAATTAAAATTACTGGATGATCGCTTAACACTCGACCGCCCTACTTTTGAATCAATTATTCAAGTCGCACTCGACAAAACCATGAGTGTCTGCAAACGTGTATTACGTGATGCCAAACTTGAACTTGATGAAATTGAGCATGTGGTCCTTGTGGGTGGTTCAACACGTTCTTACGCTGTACAAAAAGCCGTACGTGACCTATTTGAACGTGAACCGCTATGTACCATTAACCCAGATGAAGTCGTTGCAATTGGCGCATCAATTACCGCTAACCAGCTCATTGGCAATAGCCAAGATGGCTCATTATTACTTGATGTGACTCCACTCTCTCTTGGTTTAGAGACCATGGGCGGTTTGGTTGAACGTCTGGTTTCACGTAATACAGCCATTCCTGTTGCACGCCGTCAAGAATTTACCACCTATCAAGATGGTCAAACTGCCATGTTGATCCATGTGGTTCAAGGTGAGCGTGATCTGGTTGAGCATTGCCGTTCATTAGGTCGCTTTGTCTTACATGGCATTCCACCAATGACTGCGGGTCAAGCGCGTATTGAAGTGACATTCCAAGTGGATGCCGATGGCTTACTCACTGTCTCTGCGAAAGAAACTACCTCTGGTGTGCAAGCCAAAATCGACATCAAACCGTCGTATGGCTTATCCGCATCAGATACTGAACGTTTACTGGTAGAAGGTTTCCAGCATGCGGAAGAAGACAAACAACTTCGCCACTTGCAAGAAACTAAAGTTGAAGCACAGCGTGAGCTAGAAGCCTTAGAGCAAGCTTTGAAAGCGGATACAGATTTACTTTCTCAGCAACAGGCTCGCGACTTGATTCTTGCCGCTGAAGCGTTAAAAGCTCGTCTTAAAACGGATGACCTTGCAGCGATTGAACATGCTGTTCAGCAACTTAAAATTCACAGCGATGCCTTTGCTGCGCTTCGCATGAACCGACATATTGACCATGCCTTGAAAGGTACGAAACTTGAAGATTGGTCAAACTCAAACTAAAGGTATAGGTGATCAATATGCCACGTATTAAAGTTCTTCCTCATGCACAAATTTGTCCTGAAGGTGCAGAATTTGAAGTCGAACAGAACGCCAATTTATGCCAAAGTTTATTAAAACAAGGCATCAAAATTGAACATGCTTGCGATATGTCTGCAGCATGTACGACCTGCCATGTGGTTGTTCGTAAAGGTTTTGACAGCTTAGATGAGATGAATGACGTTGAAGCAGACTTACTGGATCGTGCTTGGGGCTTAGAACCTGACTCACGCTTGTCTTGCCAAGTGAAAATTGTAGATGAAGATTTAGAAATCGAGATTCCTAAATACACCATCAACCACGCTTCAGAAAATCATTAAGCTGAGTGGTTCATCCAAAACGCAAAAAAGCTAGAGTAAATCTCTAGCTTTTTTATGGCTAAGCAAAAATTAAAGAACGATGCGCAGCAACGCCTGCCAGAGTACCATCACCAACTGCGAGGGATACTGAACCTCCTAAACGTGCAACATCTCCACAGGCAAAAATTCCTGTCACAGATGTTTCCTTCATTGCATTGGTTTTAATGGCTTCTCCCATCGCACTCTGTTCAATTTCACAACCCAGCTTAAAAATCCAGTCTTGAGCAATGGTGCATTTGGTCGTTGCAAAAATACCAGCCAGTTGAATCACAGTGCCATCAGCAAGCAAAACATCACTCTGCCCCATAATTTCCTGAATCAATCGCTGCTCGATGACAACGCCACGAGCCTTTAATTGCTCAAGTAATTCAGCATCCACAGGATAATCATTCAAGAAAAGTGTCGTTTCGCCCCAATCTGGGAGCATCATCGCTAAATGAGCAGCATGTTCTGAGCTGGCAATGATGCCAATTTTGCCTTGATTCAATTCATAACCATGGCAATAAGGACAATGAAATACTGTCTTGCCCCAGCGTTCCACCAGACCAGCAATATCAGGCAATTGATCCGTAATTCCTGCTGCAATGATCAGGCGCTTGGCCGTAATTGAATGCGTTGCATCAATACATACCGCAAAGCCCTCTTCAATTTTTTCTACGCGCTTTACACTGCCATTCTGCCAATCCACAGTCTTATAAGACAAAACTTGCTGCTTCGCAATTTGTGCAATTTCGCTTGCCTGCGTTCCATCCTGAGTCAGAAAACCATGTGAATACTCGGCAAAGCGATTTCTGCGTTGTCCAGCATCAATAATAACCACTTTTCTTCGTGCTCTCGCCAATGGCATTGCCGCAGCCAAGCCTGCATAACTTCCACCAATAATCGCAACATCATATTGCATAGGATTCACCACTTATATGTAACTTTTAAAGTTACATTAATACTTTTTATTTTAATTTGCAACTTTTGATGTTACATTTAAAACTATTCTCTTATTTTGTTTGGATTGATTAGATGCGTACTGACAGTAAACTTTCCCGAATGCTGCATGTGCTGTTACATATGGCCAGACAACATAAGACTTTTACCTCAGATGAAATTGCGCAAATGCTATCAACCAATCCTGTCGTAGTAAGACGGACCATGTCGGGTTTAAAGAAAGCGGGATTTGTCCATTCAGAAAAAGGCGCTGGCGGTGGCTGGCAGCTAACTGGAGATTTAGAAAAAATTACCTTGTGGGATATTTATCAAGCTGTGGGTGAACCCACTATTTTTGCGATAGGTAATGAAAGAGAGAATCCAGAGTGCTTAGTTGAGCGTGTGGTAAACGCCGCTTTAGATCAGGCCATTCAGGATGCACAGCACATTTTAACCCGACAGCTAAAATCCACCACGCTGGCAGCACTCGCTTTAGAATTTGATCATTTATATGAGTTACATGAACATCAGAATAGTCATACTCAACATTGAGTATTGAGTTGTTTATCTTACTTCATCATCTAAAGTGAGTTTAGGAATGCCCTGCGCATTGGTAATCTTTTGCTGGGTTTTGATACGTTGAACCATGTTTTCCAGAATCTCGACCAGTTCTGGGTATTCATAGTTTTGTACTTCTTCCAGATTGAGAACCAAATGGAAGCCTTTATAATCAAAATCAAACCATTGTTGCGTATCAGATTTTTTGCCTGTGAATTTTTCCATCACCTGCCAGGTTTTCACTGGGCCTTGAATACCTTTTAAATAGATCGGCACTTTCGGCACACATAAAAACTCATTTTTAATCAGTTGATGTGTGTCATCGGCAATCAGGATTTCATCAACTTCAGCAGCAGACTGCAAACGTGCAGCCAAATTCACATCACGCCCGACAATGGTATATGCCATTCGATGTGAAGCGCCATAATTGCCTACGTGACAATAACCCGTACTAATTCCCATGCGGATATGCAAAGCTGGATAGCCCATTTTCTTCCAGCGCTCACGCAACAATTTCATTTGTTGACGCATCGCAATCGCCATTTCCACACAAGATTTTGCATCTTGCTCAACGCCTTGCGAATTTGGATCACCAAAGAAAATAAGAATCGCATCACCCATAAACTTATCGACTGTCGCTTCATACTGCTTGGCAATCTCAGTCATATGACTCAAGTAATCGTTCAGCAAGAAGGCTAAATCGTCTGGGATAAGTGTTTCTGAAAGTTCCGTGAAACCTTGAATATCAGAGAAGAAAATCGTGAGTTTTTTACGCTTATATTCAATTTTTGCTTCCGCTTCACCACGCATAATCGATTGCCACAATTGCAGTGGCGCATAGCGACTAAGCTGGTTTGCAAAAGCAATATAGCGCGTCATCTGATTATGATAATGCTGGCGTTGCTGTCCGAGAATATTCAAACGACGATGCTGGTAATAGTTACCAATCACGATAAACATCATCAAGCCGAGCAAACTGACAACGGTCAATTCAGGATTAGTCGGTTCAAAATACTCTTCCGTACCGAAAATAATATAGGTACTAAAGTAGAATGTAATTACACCGATTAATCCGATCAGACATGAGACAGGCAAGGAAATTTTATTGTTCAGACCGACATAGAGCAATGCAAATAAGATCGTAAATGTCGGCACTAAACTTAAATGTAATGCCGCAAGAACAAGCGCAATAATGATGGCTTCATTGGCAAATAGAACGTTTTTTTCTATTTTTTTATCAAATTTATATTGCAGCCATTTTTCCAAACGGGGACAAAATAGAAAATAAGCCAGTAATAATGGAAGGAGATAGAGCTGATAGCTAGCACTGGTAGAGGTAAATGTATAAATTACCAAAATCAGTGACAGAATCGAGTATCCCATCAAACGATGGAAATAAGCGAACTGTCTAGGTTCTTTATCAATCAACCTATCTAGTGGCACTCTGTCCTCCTTTTCTTATTATAGAATACTGTTTTTTATTCTATTTTCTGGATCAGTCCATGCGCCAGTCAAATGGCATATCACCTTGACCGCGTAGCGCAAGCATCAATGTTTGACGCATATGCGCGAGTACATCATTACTGTATGGTACTGCTGGCGTTCCCCACACTGGTTTCGGCCATGCCACATCGTTTTGATAACGTACAACATGATGGAAATGAAGCTGAGGAACGACGTTCCCTAGTGCTGCCACATTCATCTTGTCTGCACGGAACACACGTGAAAGTTGGCTTGATAACCAGCTTGATTCACGTAGAAACTGTTCTTGATCTGCTTGGCTTAATTCATATAGTTCTGTAACGCCTGGTACACGAGGTACAAGGATTAGCCAAGGAAATTGCATATCATTCATTAAACGACATGTTGAAAGCGGAAAGTCGCCTACAAAAAATGTATCTTGAGCAAGTTGTGGATGCAAACTAAACATATCTTTATAAATGATGCAGAATAATGATGATCAATACTATCACATCAGTTTTGATGTGAATATTATTAGTCACCCGTTTGCTTACAAATAACAATGATTTTCCTCATTTATTGCAGGAACATCTGATCAAAAACATGTCGCGATCTTGCAAAAAACCAAACTTGCTCAATTAACACGCAATTCACTTTTTTCAAGGCACTAATTCAACTCACTCACCAGCTTGTTGAGCAGATCAATAATGAACTGGATTCGTTTGTCATACTCAGCCAGTTGAACCATGACTTTCAAGCGTTGCCCGCCTTCCATCCGATAATACGTTGGCTGCTTCTGCATCAGCTGAATGATACTGATTGCCTGTACAGGTGTATCTGGAGAAAACTCGATATAACCGCCATTGCTATTGATATCAATCTTGGTGATGCCCAGTTGTTCTGCCTTTAAACGCAACTGATGAACGCTAAATAGCTGTTTTACAGGTTGTGGCGGAATACCAAAACGATCAATCAGCTCCATACGAATATTGTCGAGCTTCTCCTGACTATCGGTATTACTAATGCGCTTATAGAACAACAGGCGCTGATGTACGTCACCAAGATAATCATCTGGAATCAACGCTGGCATATGTAAGTTAATTTCAGCCGTTAATGACAATGGCGCATCAAAGTTTGGTGTTTTACCTTTCTGAATTGCTTTGGTCGCTTTCTCAAGCATTTCCATATACAGGCTATACCCGATGGCCTGCATAGAACCGCTTTGCTGCTCACCGAGCAACTCACCCGCGCCTCGAATTTCCAGATCCTCTGTAGCCAGCATAAAGCCCGCACCGAGCGTTGAAGCACGTTGAATGGCATCTAGACGTTTTTCAGCATCACCTTTCAGGTGTTTAATCGAAGGAACCAACAAATAGGCATAGGCTTGATGATGTGAACGCCCAACACGACCACGCAACTGGTGTAATTGTGCGAGGCCAAGCTTATCTGCACGCTCGATAATAATGGTATTGGCATTCGGCACATCAATACCGGTCTCGATAATAGTCGAGCACACCAATACGTTATATTCCTTATGGTAGAACTGCTGCATCACCTGCTCAAGTTCACGTTCACGCATTTGTCCATGCGCCACCGCAACACGCGCCTCAGGTACCAGATGACGTATATTTTCCGCAGTCCGTTCGATGGTATCAACTTCATTGTGCAAGAAGTACACCTGCCCACCACGTAACAATTCACGCAGAATTGCCTCTTTCACCGAATCATCGGTATGTTCCTGAACAAAAGTTTTCACCGCTAAACGACGTGCTGGCGGCGTAGCAATAATCGAAAGATCACGCATGCCAGAGAAAGCCATATTCAAGGTACGCGGAATTGGTGTCGCTGTCAGCGTCAGCATATCCACATCGGCACGTAGCGCCTTGATTCGCTCTTTGTCACGCACGCCAAAACGATGCTCTTCGTCGACAATCATCAGGCCAAGATTTTTAAATTGCACGTTTTCTTGCAAAATTTTGTGCGTCCCGACCACGATATCGACCTTACCTTCGGCCAAATCTTCAATGATTTTTAAATGGGCTTTATTACTGCCGAAGCGAGACAACACTTCGATACGTACTGCCGTATCCGCAAAACGGTCTTTAAAGGACTCAAAATGTTGCTGAGCCAATAAGGTGGTGGGAACCAAAACAGCCACCTGTTTATTATTCTGAACCGCAACAAATGCCGCACGCATCGCCACTTCTGTTTTACCAAAACCAACATCACCACACACTAAACGATCCATCGGTTTGGCAAGCTGCATATCATGAATAGTCGCTTCAATCGCATTGGCCTGATCAAGCGTTTCTTCATAGGCAAAACCGCTGGCAAATTGCATATAACCTGTATGATCAAGTTCAAAAGCAAAGCCGGGTTTAGACTGGCGACGCGCCTGAATATGCAGTAATTCAGCCGCCA
Organism: Acinetobacter sp. BIGb0102; assembly: GCF_003815055.1. Classification (NCBI taxonomy): domain Bacteria; kingdom Pseudomonadati; phylum Pseudomonadota; class Gammaproteobacteria; order Moraxellales; family Moraxellaceae; genus Acinetobacter; species Acinetobacter sp. BIGb0102. The sequence goes on along the minus strand of NZ_RKQE01000012.1, from coordinate 453,150 downwards.
CATCATGAATCTGCTCCAAAGCCTTACGTTTTGCTTTGCTCCATGTGTCTGTACCCAGCTTATGTAAGGGCGCCAGATCTGGATCACCACCACTATAGCGACTGATTAAATGTAAATTGGTGACAGGAACGTAGACTTTTGCGCCATCGGCATAATCTAGTTGTAAAAATTCATGATCCTGCTCGTCGATTTCCAACGTCACCAAACCTGCATAACGCCCGACACCATGGTCAATATGCACGACAGGCGCGCCAATACTCAGCTCAGTTAAGCTGCGAATAAGAAATTCTTCAGAAACTTCCTGCTGACGCTTACGGCGACGTTGTACCACCCGATGTTCATACAGCTGATTTTCTGAAATGACCGATAACTGATCTGTAAGCAACAAACCACGGTCTAAAGGCGCACTGGTAATCGCGACTTGTAATTTATCTTTCTGGAATTGAGCAAAACTTTCTACATTCTGAATTTCACCCAATACAGCACGCAACGCATCTTTCAAGGTCTCACGGCGACCCGCACTCTCAGCCACCAATAGGACTGGATGTTTAACCTGATCAATATAGTGTTTAACTGCTTCGAAAGGTTGTTCCTTTTTTGGATCAACAGGCAATTTTGGTGGTTGCTCGGCGGCAAGATTTAACACACCCGCTTTTGCTTCAAATACCTCTGCTGAAGCCACCATTCTTGGAAACTGATTCAGTGCCTGCAATACATGGTTGGGCATTAAGAATAGTTCTTCAGGCGGCAGAATCGGTTGATCAATGTTATGACGACGATCTTCATAGCGACGCACAACTTCTTTCCAGAAATTGATTAATTCGTCTTCAATCTCATTATTTGTAATGACAACGCAATTCTTTGGTAAGTATGTCGTGAACATACTTTGCGCTTCCATTACCTTCTTATCAAAGAATAATGGCAGATAAAATTCCAATCCAGGTGTCGAAATACCTTCAAGTACATCCTGATAAATTGGATTTTTCTTTGGATTTGCCGTTGGAAAACTTTCCGCATAACGGTCTCTGAAAATAGAACGCCCTTCCTTTAAAGGAAATTCTTTTACAGGCAAAACCGTGAAGTTTTTTAATGATTCTGTCGTACGTTGTGTTTCTGGATCAAAGAATTTTAAGCTTTCAATTTCATCATCAAATAAGTCAATCCTAATCGGCTGATCTTGTCCAGAAGCAAAAATATCCATGATACTGCCGCGAACAGCAAATTCGCCGTGATCATAAACCGTGTCTACCAAACGATAACCCGCTTGTACCAGCTGCTTTTTTTGTACTTCTAAATCTAACTTTTGCCCAACCTTAATATCAAAGTGTTCTCCCACCACCCATGAATAAGGTGCAACACGCTGTGCTAACGTACTCGCCGAAATCAGTAGAATGCCCTTTTGCGGCATATGCGACAAAATGGCCAAACGCTCAGACACAATATCCTGATGCGGAGACAAACGGTCATAAGGCAAAATTTCCCAATCAGGAAAAATCGTTGGCTTAACACCGTAAAACTCAAGCTCACTTTCCAACTGGGCAAGGTGCTGATTATTCCGAGCTACAATGACATAGAGATTCGAGCTTTGGGTTGCGATTTCTTTGAATAATAATGCAGCCGATGACCCCAATAAGGAACCGATCCAGCGTTTTTCGCCCGCTTTAAATTGTTGTAGGTTTAATTGAGAGATTTCTTGTTGGAACATAGAGAAAATCATGCAATCTAAAAAGATAAGTTCCCTATTTTAGCATGATGTTTTTTGTGAATAGGAATTTTTTGGCTGATCCTGAATGCAAAATTATCTTTATAAAAGATCATATCTATTTTCAAGAAAGTAGCGGTGTTACCTAAAAGTCGGATTTGATAACCAATCTTTAATGTTCTGAATTTGCTTTTCTACTTCGATAAGAAGATGAGGATTATCTTCAAGTGTCCATTCTTCATCACACCAGTCACAAGCACCATATAAATCACCTAACCATGAGGGATAATATACAATTTTCTCATCAAGATGACGCGGAGCTCCGATAAAACCAGCCTCTATATTGTTAAAAATTTCACATAATTCAAAAGGACGTATTTCACCAACTTGGTAACGCGCAAGAATATTTAGGAAGTAATGAGCAGCTAAAACTTCTGCCTCAACACAATCTACTGAAAAACTGGGATCTGTTGCTTGAATCAGTTCAAATAGTAAAGCTTTCTGATCTACCCTTGTATCTAATAGTTCAAAAAAATCCATCTCTATAATTTCATTGTTTTCTATATATTCATTAATTTTTTTGGCGATGATTTCTTTAGGGGACTCACCATAATGAATCTCAATAAAAAGCGCTTTAAAAGTCATAAAAATCTCTACTTTTAATTTTAAAACAAGATCAGTTCATTTTCTTTGTCTTAGACATTTTTATGTTCCTGTGAAATCATAATTTTGATCGCATTAAAGAATTCAACTTACTTAGGCTATTTTCTCAACCTATCATCACATTAAATGAATTACAGACAATAAAAAAAGCACTTTCCATCAGATTATGAAAAGTGCTTCTTCATCCATCTTAATTATAAATTATGATGCAAGTTTGGCATTTGGAAAGAAACGTCCTTCAATCATGTCATAGCACCATTGGAAGATGAATGTATAAACCAGAATACACATCGTCAAACCGAAGTCTAAAATAATTGCTTCAATAATTGTCATTTTCATTAAATAAGCAATGATTGGAATGGTTGCGAGCATCAAGCCGCCTTCAAATCCGATCGCATGCAGAATACGCACAGGAACCGTACGCTCCCAATGATATTTCTGTTCCACTTTTTCAAAGTAATGGTTGAAAATCATATTCCAGAATACAGAAATCACCGCCATGATCGTACCTAAAACACCCGTTACTTCTAGTGGCATACTAAAAATAAAACTTAACGCAATAGCGATGATGACCAATAAAATCACTTCATAGCTAATCGCATGAACGAGTCTTCTTTTGGAAATCAACATTTTTGTAACACTCTCTTGTTTGGATAGTTGCCATTTTATTTTTATAATATTGATTAATCCAATCAGATTCTTTCAGTTTTTTTGACAAATGAATATTAATCAAGAACAACTCCTCATGTTTCAGACGGTCATTGAAACAGGCTCCTTTTCTGCTGCTGCCCGTAAATTAGGCAAAGTACCTTCAGCAGTCAGTATGTCGATTGCCAATCTGGAAATTGATCTCAATCTGAAACTATTTGAGCGGATCGGACGAGAACCAACACCGACCGCCGAAGCATGGGTTTTATATGAAAAAACCCAGCAATTATTGATTGAAATGAATCAATGGAAACAGCATGCCCACGCGTTAAGTACAGGTTTGGAATCCACTTTAAATATTGTGGTTGTATCGGAACTGCTACATACCAACTGGACAGATTACATCACCCTGCTCGATCAACATTTTCCGAGCTTGTCACTCAATGTCGTTTCAGCACCGCAAGAAGATGCACTGCAAATGTTACTTGATCAAACCGCGCAGCTTGCCCTGATGTTTGAACGGGAACAATTAGATAGCCGTGAGCAGTTCGTTGAGTTAAAAAGTGAAGCGCTTGTTCCCGTGATTGCGAAAACAAATCCTTTGGCACAACTGGATAAGGTTTCATTTGAGCAAATGGTTCAGACCCGTCAGATTGTCGTCGCCAGTCGAGACAATACCATTCGACCTGAATTGCTTTACTCAAAAGATTATTGGCGAACAGACAACCATCACTCCGCATGTATGATGATCGTTCGGAATTTGGGTTGGGGCGTTTTACCTTTAGAAATGTTTAATGAAAATCCTGAATTGCGTAAAAAATTAAAAATTCTGGATCTTTATGATTTCACACCAAAATTTGAATACTACGTCGATCTGGTCTGGAGTCGAGAAAGTGAACTGGGTGCAGCAGCGAGATTCCTGATTGATCATATCCGTAAACAACGTCAACACATGAAGTAATAAAAGATAACTTTAAGGAATAACTCCATCAACAAAAGCGATGCTTTGCTTTTATCCAGAGTATGCTATAAAAGAAATTACCAATAATATGTTTAAGTAAGAACGCTATATCAATGACTCAGACTGCCTTACATCAATTAAAAGATTTAACAACCGTTGTTGCCGATAGTAGTGACCTAGAAGCAATTGAAAAATTTCGTCCACTCGATGCAACAACCAACCCTTCACTCATCACTGCGGCTGCGGAATTACCAGAAAGCAGAGCGCTGATTGAAGATGCCTATACCCAAGCAAAACAAGAAGGTTATCAAAGCGACGAGTTAATCGAGCGCACGATTGATATTTTGACTGTAAAATTCGGTGTTGAAATTTTAAAACTCATTGAAGGCCGGGTTTCAACTGAAGTCGATGCTTCTTTGTCTTATGATACGGAAGCGACCATTGCCAAAGCACGCGAATTGTCAAAGCTGTATCAAGGTTATGGCATTGAACAATCGCGTATCCTGATCAAGATTGCTTCAACATGGGAAGGTATTCAGGCTGCGAAAGTGCTTGAAGCCGAAGGTATCCCGTGTAACCTTACCCTGCTATTTGGTCTACATCAGGCACAAGCCTGTGCAGATGCAAAAGTTACGCTGATCTCACCTTTTGTAGGTCGTATTCTTGACTGGTACAAAAAGGCTGAAGGTGTTGAGCAATATCCAATTGCTAAAGATCCAGGTGTCCTTTCGGTCAAGAAAATCTACAATTATTACAAACAGCAAGGCATCACAACTCAAGTGATGGGAGCAAGCTTCCGCAGTACAGCTCAGGTATTGGGTTTGGCAGGTTGTGATTTACTGACGATTGCACCAAACCTATTGGCTCAACTGGAACAGGATCAGCAAAATGTTGAGGCCCAATTGAGTGTTGAGTCAGCCCAGCAAGCTGAAAAAATTGATCGTCCAGCGCAAACCAAAGAAAGCTTTAAGGCTGAACTTGAACAGGATTTGATGGCATTCCAGTTACTACAAGGTGGTATCGACGGCTTTATCAAAGCTCGTGATCAACTGAGTTTATTGCTGCGCCAATCTTTTGGAATTGATGCTGAAATCAAACCATAATTAGTCGAATTTTCACCAATAAAAACCGATTTTTGCTATATTAGCGAAAATCGGTTTTTTAATGAGTTTCTATCGTGTTCGGTATAACAGATTTAACCACTTACATTATTGGTACAATCTTAATTGTGTTATTACCTGGCCCCAACTCATTATATGTGATGTCTGTGGCATCACGTTATGGCATCCGCACTGGCTATGCGGCAGCATGTGGTGTCTTTACAGGCGACTTTATTTTAATTCTCTGTACCGTGCTAGGTGCAGCCTCTTTGTTGAAAGCTTTCCCGATCTTGTTTGTAATTTTAAAATTAACAGGCGCATGTTATCTGGCATATTTAGGTTTTAAATTACTACAAGGTGCTTATCAGACATGGAACAAGCCACCACATCATGCTGAACTGGCAGCACTACCAAATTTAGACCAGATCCATCCTTACCGCACCGCTTTAAGCATTAGCCTACTCAATCCGAAAGCGATCTTGTTCTTCCTCTCCTTCTTCGTGCAGTTTGTCGAGCCAAGCTATGCCTATCCTGCTTTAAGCTTTTTAATTCTGGCTATCATCTTACAAATAGTCAGTTTTAGTTATCTGACTGCATTAATTTTTTCAGGTATCAAACTCGCAGGCTTCTTCAAACATAATTATAAATTGGCAGCCAGCGGCATTTGTCTGGTGGGCATTTTATTCTTTGGCTTTGGTTTAAGATTGGCGACCTCAACGCTGTCTTGATGCAACCTGCTATTTTCTCGATATTTCATTTAATTTATCTCTTAGTTTTAAAATAAAAAGCCCTCATCAAAATGAGGGCCGAAAAATCTTGAATCGCAATGATCGCTATTTTTCTTCTAAATCTTTTTGTGTTTCTTCTTCATTTAAAATACGTCCTGTCTGTTTAGGACGAATCAATGGTGCTGTTGGCCGTGGATGCGTATGGGTATATTGTAAACCCACGCCTGCATAGACATCATCTGCAGCAATTTCGGTTTCAAAACGTTCTTCGTCACGGTCACGAATTTCATCAGTAATGCGTTGTACTTCATCTTGCTCAACCCCTAACTCTTGCAGAATCACGCCACCAAACTTGATTGCAGATTCAAAAGTTTCGCGAATCATATAATCTACTTTCTGTTTCACGAGATAGAGTGAATGTTCACGGTCATAAGAACGAACCAGCAGCTTGGCGAGTGGAAATTCATGGGTCACCAGTTCGACAATACGGTTGGTGGTTTCCTTACTATCCACGCAGACAACAATGGCTTGTGCTGTCGCAGCACCAGATGCATGCAGAATATCCAGACGGCAGCCATCACCATAATAAATTTTAAAACCAAATTTCTCTGCGTTTTGAATCATGTCGATATCATTATCAATAATGGTCACATCAACACCACGTGCCAGTAACAGCTGACTGGTAACCTGACCAAAACGACCAAAGCCAATCATTAAAATACTACCACTCAAGCCTTCGGCAACAGTGACATTGTCCAGATTAATCGAGTCTTTGGTTTCAGTGAAACGTTTAAAAAGAATTCCCACGATCGGGGTCAGCACCATAGAAAGCACAACAATCGCGGTCAAATTAGACTTGACCGTGTTATCAATTACCTGAGCACTAACTGCAGCGGCAAACAGAACAAACGCAAACTCTCCCCCTTGTGCCATCAGCAACGCGCGATCTAAAGCTTCGGTATGCGGGCTTTTGGTTACACGCGCAACGATATAAATCATGAGCGCCTTGGCAAACATCATGGCGAGAACACCACTGATGATTAGTTGCCAGTTTTGTGCAACCACAGATAAATCGAGAGACATCCCAACGCCGAGGAAGAACAAGCCCAGTAATAATCCACGGAAAGGCTCAATATCCGCTTCAATCTGATGTCTAAAGGTTGATTCTGATAATAATACGCCTGCGAGGAAAGCCCCCATCGCCATAGACAGTCCACTGACTTGCATCAACAATGCAGCGCCTAAAACCACTAGCAGTGCAGCGGCAGTCATCACTTCACGTGCTTTTGCAGCAGCAAGCAATCTGAACAAAGGATTTAATAGCCAATAACCCGCAGCAATCAGACCCGCAATTGCAATTAAACCGATGCCGATACTTTCAAGACGCGTAGAAGTACTTTCCACCACATGATTCGGCGCCATAAAGGCAACAATTGCAAGTAATGGAACAATCAATAAATCTTCAAATAATAAAATAGCGACAATCTTCTGACCATGTGGTTGGGTAATATCACCTCTATCCCCCAATAATTGCATCACAATTGCAGTCGAAGTCAATACAAATCCGGCAGCACCAATAAAAGCCACCTGCCAGCTAAAACCAAATAGCAGCCCAACACCAGTTAAAGCCAAGCCACACGCCACGATCTGCAAGGTGCCCAAGCCAAAAATTTCCCGCCTTAAACTCCAGAGATGGGAAGGCTGCATTTCCAGCCCGATCACAAACAGGTACATCACAATACCCAATTCGGCAATATGCAAAATCGAGGCTGAATCGTGGAAGAATGCAAAACCGAATGGACCAATAATCAATCCTGCAATCAAATATCCCAGCACCGAACCTAATCCGATGCGTTTAAAAATCGGGACGGCAACCACAGCCGCAGCCAGCAAAACCACTGGTGCAATTAAACTGATTGAATGTGCTTCTGAACTCATACTGTTCTCATTGTTATCATGCTGGTTTCATTTTAGGTGAAACAATTAAGGCCATATATATCATTTTTAGGACAATGCATCCCAATTCAATCATTTAGGAAACGATTTTCCTAAACTTAATTTATTGTATTTTTGTCCCAGAATGCCTGACGAACCTGAGGCATGGCATTGAGGTGGTTAATGATATGTTGAGCTTCTTCCGCTTCAATTGAGGTGGCAATGAGCGTAACTTCAATTTCCACTTCCTTTTCACCAAAAGGCGTGACATCAATATCTTTGGCAGGATAATTATGATGCTTCAAGGTCAGATTCAGCTCATCCATGACAGCTTTGCTGTGACTACGATCACAAATAATATAAATCACATGCATGACCTCAGTATCATCATCCAGCGGACGGCGGTCAATAGCATGTACGATAGGTCGCAGCAATGTATTTGCAGCTAAAATAAATAAAGTTGCCAATATCGCTTCAATCACCAGATCTGCCCCAGCGGATGCTCCGACTGCTGCTGAGCACCACAAGGTCGCCGCGGTATTGAGACCATGAATATTACCTTCCTGACGCATAATCACACCTGCGCCCAAGAAACCAATACCCGAAACCACATAGGCAATTACCCGAACCGCACCATCGGCACCCGTCAGGTTAATTGCAATATCCACAAAGATAGCAGCACCGACGGCAACTAAAACATTGGTTCGTAGCCCTGCTGTACGCTGCCGATACTGACGTTCAAAACCGATCAGGGCACCTAAAATAAATGCCACAGAAAGACTGATTAGAGTATCCAGAATATTAGAAAAATCGGTATGTTGCAGAAATTTTAATTGCATTTTTCACCTCTTTATTATCAATGATTTTTAATGAAGGATAATGTGAAATACTGCAATTATGATGACGGTGTAAAACTCAATCCCAAGCCGAACCAATGCTGTTTCTCTGCATGCAAGCGATCACCAAATGATGCCTCCAGACTTAACACATTGGGAATAATACTGTACTGCACTGCGGTCTGAAAGAACGGCGCCTGACGATCCTGATTGTAGGTTTCAAGAATTAGCCCCACCCGATCCGTTACATTATAGGTTGAAGCCACGCCCCAACGAACAAGTTGCTCATCGGCATGTTGATAACCAAGATTGGTATCTATAGCTAAGCGTTGATCTAAAAATTCAAAACTCACCGGTACATTGAAAAACCAGTCCAGCTTGCCACCATGATGCGAAACATCATCACGTGAGAGCAACAAACTAGAACCAACCGCCCAATCATTTTCCATCGGTTTTAATATGGTTTTGGCCTGAGCTGAAAATCCATGAATCTGATCAATATCTTTACTCGAATGATAACCTAAAGATATTTCTAAATTTTCATTGAGATTACAGGCAGGCACGACTTGATAACCCCAACTGCCATCTTTATTACGCGTATAAGTACTTTCCAGCTGACAATGCTTTGCTGTTGTAATCGAAACATCATCGGTATTGATCAGCGGGCCAGCCTTACTTTTTTGTGTCAGCAATAAACCAGATAAAACAAATACATGAACAACAGCAATCCATTGAATGGAAGCGTGAAAGAACATAGGCTTCTCCCCATTTTAGGTGAGAAACTAAACAGGTTGCAGTCAATACAATAAATTTTGTGAATACAGCAAAATTTTATAGAAGGGTTAAAAAATTTATCTCAAAGCTATCTCATTGCAAGATAGCCAACCTAATAGGCTATCTTGTTCAGTATTCGCTTTGATTTAATCGATGATTAAACCCGAACCTCGAACAACTACCCATTTAGGATCTCCGTGAATAAATTCAAAGGCATTATAGGACATGCGAATTGATTCACAAGTCCTATCGTATGAATTTTTTATTACATGATAAAATTTCAGTCTAAATTAAAGCTCTCTTACCACAACTGTTTTTGCCATTTTGTCATGCCAGCCCTGTTTCTTGGCATCGAAAGCCACCCAGATTAAACCAATGAAAAATACCAATGTTGCAGGAATATAGCCAATGTAGCGAATAATCCCTTGCCCGACAGTTACATTTTCACCCGTTTTTTCATCCAGCACTTTTAAACGCAATAAACGCTTACCCGGTGTACCTGCAAATTTAATCCAGCAGAAAATATAAAAGACGGCGGTGATGATTTGCCAGATCCAGTCAGAGGTCGACATGTACTGGAATGATGAGAATCCATCAGAAGCCACCGTAGTTTCTCCACCACCAAAAATCATGGTTAGTGGGATCATCGCCACGATCACGATGATTGAATCAATAATTGCTGCGCCAACACGGATCCAGAAGCCTGCATACTCGTATTTATCAGACATTTTCCCCTCACTTTTTTATTTCTAAAAGTTAATATTTATCAATAATAACCTGTTGTTCCAATGATTTATATTATGTTTTGTTTTAATTCCCGATCAAAAAAGTCAAGCGTACGTTGCCAGACCACTTTGGCCTCAGGCAATCCACGACTGACGCTACGAAAACCATGCGGCATATTATAGGTATAGGCCTCGACCCGATCTCCCAATTGCTGGATCAGTTGCTTACGCTTGGTTGCTGGACAAAATGGATCTACATTCGACCAGTGCCCCTGTAAAATACGAACCTCATCCAGAGATTCTTTTTTCGGAATCCCTGCTCCTTCGATACCTAAAGAATGATGATAAACCACAGGTGCCAGCATATCGTCACGTTTCGCCATCTGGATCACATAGCCACCTGTTAAGCATTGTCCCAACATACCTAAACGCCCATTTGAACGTGGATCTGCTTTGAGTGCATCTAGCAATACATGGATTTCCTGATTGACCTCGCTATCCGCTGCGTTACTGCGTCCTGCTTTGCTCACCATTGCGCGAATACAATATTTAACTGCACCGCCACTAAACAGATTAGGCACATAAACCAGATAGCCACGTTCTGCCAAGTCTTGAGCATCTTCCCGATACACATCAAGGATACCGAATAACTCGTGTAATAATAAAATCGCAGGCGCTTTTTCCGAAGCCTGTACTGGCGTATACACTTCTACTTCGATTTGACGTGTCGGTAATGTGATTGTTTTTATTTCCATTGCAGTCATCCATTGCATTCGAATCGTTTCCATACTATTTATGACAATTATTATTGTCAAATAAAAAAGGATGCCTGACGACATCCTTTTTCCAAGGTATTTAAAGCTTAAATTAAATACTTAACAAACTATTTAATGTCTCTGCTACATTTTTAGATTTTACTTTCGGTTGCAATGCTTTAAGCGCTTGCTGGACTTGAGTGCGTTGCGGTTCAGCCAAAGTGTACCAGCGAGAAAGCACTTGCAGTAAACGCGAGCCTAAGATTGGATTTTTCTCATCCAGATAAGCTGCCAACTCAATGAAATGATCAACACCAAAGCTCCACGTATTGACAGGATTAGCTGCCAGACCACCGCTGACTGAACGGATACGGTTTGGTGTACCTAGATCATAATCCACATGCTTGGTGAGATATTCAATGGTTTCAGCTGTCGCATTTGGATTAGATGCCTGAATGGTAAACCATTGATCCAAAGACAAGGCTTCATCTTTAAAACGGTTATAGAAATCCGCTAATGCAGCTTGCGCCTGTGGCGCATCATTCCAGACCATAACACGTAATGCGCCTAAACGTTCAGACATGTTGCCCGTATTTTGGTATTGCGCATAAGCCAGCTCAAATACCGCATCATCACCCTGACGCGCCAGCATATTTAACATGATATTCTTGAGCGCACGTACTCCCATTGCCAAAGAAAACTCTTTTTGCAATGCCGGATCTAAGGCCAGATAAGTGTCTTTCCAGAATGAACCCAATTCGCGTGCTAAACGATTCAACACTGCTTCGCGCTTTTCCAACACCAGCTCAGGTTCGTAGTCCTGATCGATACGGCTACCTAAATAATTCTCGCTAGGCACATCAAATAAACGCGATGCCAATAAAGGATCCTTATTCACTAGCTCTGGTAAGGTGTTTTGAATGGCCTGAATATAAATATCGGCTTTGTGATCTGCTAATAAAATCCGTTCCAATAAAGTTTGTGTGGCTTGCCACTGGTTAAAACCATTGGTTTCATGCTGGATCAGGAAGGCAAGATCTTCATCAGAATAATCAAATACCAAATTCACTGGTGCAGAGAAATTACGCAATAATGATGCGACAGGTTGTTCAGTCACACCAGTAAATTCAATGGTGGCTTGATTCTGATCAAATAAATACACGCCATCTTTCACATCATTTACAAACAGATCAGCACTGTGCAAGATGTATTGCTCACCTGTATGGGCATTAAATAACGCCAAAGCCACAGGAATCGGCACTGCCTTCAAGTCTGGATATTTAGGATGCGCTTTTAGGCTTTGTTTTAAGCTGAGACGATAAGTTTGTGCAGTCGCATCATATTCACCTTTGGCTTCTAGCTTTGGCGTACCTGGTTGGTTATACCACGTCAGGAAGTTAGATAAATCTACGCCTGAACCTGCGCTTAATGCAGCCACCCAATCTTCAACCGTAACCGCTTGTCCGTCATGACGGCGGAAGTATTCATCTGTACCCTGACGATATTTTTCTTTACCGAGTAAGGTCGCCATCATGCGGTTAATTTCCGCACCTTTTTCATACACGGTCGCCGTGTAGAAGTTATTAATTTCGACGAAATGATCTGGGCGTGGCGGATGTGACAATGGACCCGCATCTTCTGGGAACTGATGCGATTTTAATACGGCCACGTCGTCAATACGTTGTACCGCAGCAGATTGCAAATCCTCAGAGAAAGACTGATCACGGAAAACAGTTAAGCCTTCTTTTAAGCAAAGTTGGAACCAGTCACGACAAGTAATTCGGTTACCTGTCCAGTTATGGAAATATTCATGAGCAATGACCGACTGAACCCGCATAATCGCAGCATCCGTGGTGTATTCTTCATCAGCCAACACACATGAAGTATTAAAGATATTTAAACCTTTATTTTCCATTGCGCCCATGTTGAACTGACTTACCGCAACGATCATGTAATTATCGAGATCGTAAGGACGGCCATAGTGTTCTTCGTCCCAACGCATTGAATGCTTTAAAGCTTCCATGGCGATGTGACATTTTGGAATGTCTTTTTCAATTGCATAAATTTCTAATGCAACATCTCGGCCTTCCGAAGTGGTATAACGGTCTTTCAATACGGCCAGATCACCAATCACACAAGCGAATAAATAGCTTGGCTTTTTGGTTGGATCTTGCCAGATTGCAAAGTGACGGCCATTACCTGCATCACCTGTTTCCAATAAGTTCCCGTTTGCGAGCAATACTGGATATTTTTTATCGGCTTCTACACGGGTGGTAAATTCAGCGAGTACATCTGGACGATCTGGATAGAAAGTAATTTTACGGAAACCTTCAGGTTCATTCTGGGTCACGAACAAGTCACCTGCCTGATACAGACCTTCAAGCTGGGTATTTGATTCGGGATGAATCACGACCTGAGTTTGAATAATGACCTGATCTGGTGCATCGGTGATCACCAACTGCTCACTGTCTAAACGATACTGATCTGGATTGAGCAACTGACCATTTAATTGAATAGATTTTAATTCAAGATCACGACCCAACAGGATTAAATCACCTGCAGTCTGGCGCTTCATCACCAATGTTGAGTCCACAAGGGTATGCTCATCATAAACCTGAATATCCAGGTTGATCGAATCAACTAAAAAAGCTGGCTTTTGATAATCTTTTAAATAAATGGTTTGGTCTGCTTGTACAGGAGGCTGTGCCGCAATATTCATCAGTATTCCTTATCTTTCATCATGTCGTTTAGATGGTCTTGTTGGCAAGACTTCTTGATCAATCGATCATACGCCAACTTAAGCAACCTGTCTTTAGACGCATACATGGGTTTTAACAGTTTTATTGGGCTTCATCTTCTGCTTTTCAAATTGAATACGTACAGAACATGGACGTTTAGACAGAATTACAACACAGTTTTCTATTCTTAAATAAAAACTACAGAACCCATTGCCTTATCTCGCCTAACTTACATTTTTTGGCTGAGTTTTACATTTTGTGCACGGTTATTGCTTAACCAATTATGCCAATGTAGGTAAATAAAATAAGAGAGGGCTATGACGATGGAATTAAAAGCACATCTTTATCGTTTAGAAAATATCAAGGCGATCCATGATCTCGCAAAAGCAGGTGTGGATCATCATGTCATTTCCGTTTTTTTAACAGCAGAAGGAATCGAGCTGACCACACTAGAAGTCACCAATATTGTCAATACTTATGATGCGCTTGGCAAAGAAAAGCTGCCAAGTAAAAAAGTACAGGCATTGATTGCCGCTAAAAAAATTGGACAGGAGGACGAAAACTTACCATGCCCTGTTTAGCCATTCACTTTAACCATAAAAAAAACCTCGAAAATCGATTCGAGGTTTTTTTATCACATTTAAGGCGTAGCGCTATCTGTACGAAGCCAGACCACAGTACGTCCCAGTGCGGAAACGCCCATATAACCACGCATACGTAAACGTTTGCCTTCGCCAGTGACAACACCTTTGCCTTTATAGACACGACCAGATGTTGGCTCTAATACACGCCCATCTATATAAGAATCGGGTTTATTTGGATCTTCTCTAAAACCAGATAGAATTTCCAATCCCAGAATCGGTTTATTGGTATTCGGTGCCGGACATTTGGTACAGTTTGTTAGCGCAATTCCATGCGAATTTGGATAACGATAAATAATTTTTCCATGATAACGTCCGTCATTTCCTTTACGGATTTCGACAATAGAGAGTTGTTCCCCCGTACGTTCTTCGATACTTTTCCAGTAACCTTCAATTGAAGCTGAAAATGATGCTGCGCTCGCGCAAGCAAATGTGAGTCCCATGATTCCTTTCATGAGCATACGATTTAGCATATTCACCCCGTCTAAAAAAATAACCTATTCAAAGAGATAGGTTTAAAGCACGAAAATTATCACAATTTTCATAAAGTTACACTGTACGCCAGAGTTCATTTGTATAAGAAATAACGGATTTTATGCATTAATTTCATAGGATAATGAGTATTCTTTAGACAAATAAAAAAGCCCAAACCAGTCGTTTAGGCTTTCTTAAAAATCAAATACAGTTATGGATTTGCACTATCGGTACGAAGCCAGACTTGTGTGCGCCCTAGCGCAGAAACACCCATATATCCACGCATACGCAGACGCTTACCATCCGCACTAAGTTGTGCTTTTCCTTTATAAATATTGCCGCTTTTTGGCTCTAGTACCCGACCATCTATAAATTGATTCGGATTTTTTGGATCTTCCTTCAATCCCCATGCAATTTGCAGCCCCAGAATAGGTTTATTCTTAAACGGTTCAGGACATTTCACACAATGGGTCAATACCGTACCGCCGGGCACTGGATAACGATATACAATCGTTCCCGTATAAGTATTGTCTGCTTTTTTCTTGATTTCAACGATTGAAAGTTGCTCCCCAGTACGGTCATCAATACTTTTCCAAAAGCCTTCTGGTGTTGTGGCAAAGCTCATGCTGGCGAATACAGCCAAGCAACTTCCCATGAGTCCTTTCATGAGTGTATTTTTTTGCATAATAATCTCCGTAATGCAAAATAGATCCATCTATAACTTCATTTTTATGCGATCGTTTACAAACAGTCAACACAACTCAGCACTATTTAATTCATTAAAATAAAAGAAAATTTTAAGCAATTCACATATTTTATAATTAGTGATTATGGCTTGGCACAGTCTGTTAGTTTGCTATCCTCGCACTAGGGATGTATGACCCTTAGCATCCGTCCACTTTAGCCAGAATAAAAAACTCATATTTTTCGCCTTGATTTGAATACAACCTTTTAACTGTTTATAAACTTTGCATCACTCTAGCAATGGAGCATGTATAATTCCCTTTTTAATGGTCATAGGTTTCACATCAATGGATTTACAGATTCTACAAAAACAGTTAGATGAAAGTAGCCATTGCCCTCTATGCCAAGCGTCGATGAACTGGATAGAAGCTGAACAATACTCACAAGAATTCCAATTCCATGAATGTAGTCATTGTCAGCATCGGGTATTTAAAAGCGATAGCAAACTAAATTGTCATTGTGCGCAATGTACCGCTAGTCGTAAAAAACTGACCCAACAAACCATTTTGCAAGAACAACGTAAAAATAAAATCAAAGATGAAGTGGTGTATAGCCTCAATCAACTGAGCTTCTTACATAAGCTATTTTTGCTGAGCTTGTTAGATCGATATGCTCGTGAAGACGTACAACACGATGAACTGATTCATTGGCAAAATATTAAATATCACGACTTTACCCCTAATTACTTATTTCAACATCAACTCGTCCAAGAGCTACTGAAACTTGGGGTATTAAAGTCGCAAGACAGCAATATCGAAACCGAACATTTTTATTTGAATATTCGACTCGATGGATACGCAGATCCAAGTCTATTCAGCATTACTCAACAATTACGGCAATGGTTTTATGAAAATCTGAGTTTAGGAATTCCCTTTAAAAGCACAGATGAAGTAAAAGATGCGCTGTATTTGGTGCTGTACCAAGAAATCGTACAGTTTATGCAGTTCTATTGCCGCACCTGGGGCATTCAAATTGCAGGAAACCGTCCTTTTCAGGCATTCTGTTATCGCCTCATGGAAGGGCTTGCAGTCGGACAGATTTTCTATTTGATTCATACTGCTTTGGAATACCTGCATAAACAAAAAGCCTTGCAGCCAAGAAATGATAAATTTATCAATACCAATTTGTTGAAAAAGACATTGGAACAATATCGTGAACGGGCATTGAATGAACGGTGGGAAACCACAACTTTGCCACGCCCCTACACTATTCCATTTAGTAAAATGAGTGAAGTATTATTATTTAAATTTTTGGGTTATGACGAAAGTATTTTTATCCAGCCCGTCTGGAAATCATGGCGAAAAATCGAGCCACGTTTAAATTTTTATTCAGTGAAACGTTGTATGTATTGTGGTTCAAATGACCTGATCGTAGATTATGATGCCCAAGATTATGTCTCATTAATCTGTCGTAAATGTAAGCATCAAGATCACTATTTCACACGTTAATTCCTAGATTCAAGCCTGTATGAAGGATGTGTTATGTCACAAAAACAACAATTGATTGATCAAGTCATTGAAGCTTGGCATGCTTTACAACAACAAGCCCCTTTAGTGCAATGCATGACCAACAGCGTTGCCAATAATTATGTTGCCAACATTTTACTGGCTGCGGGTGCTTCACCTGCCATGATCGATAACCCTTTTGAAGCAGAAGATTTCACAAAAATCAGTGCTGCACTCAGTCTGAATATCGGTACACCAACCACTGAACAAACCCAAGCCATGTTAATTTCAGCGAAAACGGCACAGCAGCATCAAGTGCCTTGGGTGCTTGATCCGGTAGGTTATGGCGCTGTTTTAAAATGGCGTAGTGAAACCGTCGACCAACTTCTACAGTTTCATCCAAGCATTATTCGTGGCAATGCTTCAGAAATCAGTACACTGGCAGGTAATAACATTCAGTCTAAAGGTGTAGATAGCACCTTGAATAGTCAGGATGTTTATGCGCAAGCTAAAAGTTTATTGCAATATACTGAATGTGTAGCGATTTCTGGTGAATCTGACTTCATCATTTCCAAGCCGTTAAATGCCGTGATTCAGGTCAATGGTGGTTGCCATTTACAGCCTAAAATTACCGCAACGGGTTGTGCCTTAGGCGCTTTAACAGCGGCCTATCATGCCGTTGCTCCCGCTACGATTGCAGCACTGGCTGCACATATTCATTTTGCCATAGCGGGTAAACTGGCATTTGATCATGCACAAACTATCGGTAGTTTTAATGTCGCATTTTTGGATTATGTGCATATGCTTGATGATAATTTAATCCAGCAATATGTTGATATTCAGGTTGTTGATATGGAGTCTTAAAGAGATTTAAGACTTAAATTTCACCTGCTACTAACAAATCATGATGCTCTTTGCAATAAATCTCATTGTACCAAGTATAATGCATATCATTATTAACTCTCACTGAAACCCAGTCAGGAAATTCACTTAAAGATGTTAAATTTATTCTTTTTTCTAGAAAAACAAATTTACTATCTTTTTCAGGCCATTCAGGATCTGAATTATAAGATCTGATAGAGTTTCCTAATTTTATTTCCTTTAGAATAATAATCACTAAACATTCACAAACAGGTATTTCTGTATTTTCCATTTCTTAATTTACGTTCCTCAGCATTTAATATCAAAGCTCAAACATGCCAACATACTCTTTATTTAAATCAATCCTATTAATTTATACGTTTCTCTTTCGACTCTAATTAAAAACCATATAACTGACTAAAATTAAAAACAAAAACTCAAAATTAATTTAAACTACATATAAAAAATTAATACTCAAGCATTAAAGATATATCTCCTTGCTTGGGATCATAAGTAAATTCAACTTTATTCCATTTCGTTTTATCATGCTTCAAAAAAACTCGCGCAGGATGAATAACAATAAAATCTTCATCATTAAATTTATACTTCTTCTTAAATCTTTTTAAAATTTTTGAGTGAAGTAAATTAACATCAAAAAATTCAGGTGTATTAAATAAAATATAAACAGCTCTTTCTTGTTCATAAAATATTTTTACACATACTTTATCACTTAAATAGATAAGATTATCTAAATCATCTTCATTCCCTAAATTAAAATTAACCTTCCCCGACTCATTTTCAACATCAAGAGAAAAATTATCACTTTTTACAATCTTTCGATCAAAAAAAACACTTAAATTCAATTTATTACCTATCATATTTAATAATTTTCCCAGTAGAAAGTAAGTTCTTTTTATCTGAGTTTTCGATAAAGTATTGTGTTCCGCCTCCTGCACCTAAATGAGGATTTGCAGCTGTTCTACCTTTAGCCACACATGTATCTTTAGTAACAATAAAAGCATGTAGCTGTGTTCGCATATCTCTTGCTCTAGGGTCACTCCAATTTCCTTTATGCGCAACTTGAACAGCATCATTATAACCTCTAGCAGTACCAGCTTTTAATACATCAGGTGATGTAGCAAGATAATTTCCTGGAGCATCGCCATGCGGATATAATGTGTACAGTACAGTACCTTTTTTTACTACTACATTTTTATATGCATCAATACCAGTATAAGGTTTTGATCCTTGCCATGATCGAGCTGTTTTTGAAGGATCTTTACCATCACAAGGATCTGTTTTTTTCGGACATGGGTGAGTTTTCTTAGAAGCACTTCCACTTCCAGTAGTTGTACCACTTTTTCTTTTCGTTAATCCTCTCGGATCTACCCACTCCACTGGATTCGGGGCATAAGCATAAACATTATGTCCTCCAAGTAAACCAATAGGATCCTTAGAAATAAATCGGCCTACATAAGGAGAATAGTAACGATGTCGATTGTAGTGGAGACCAGTTTCCTCATCATAATATTGTCCTTGAAAGCGAATATTATTTGTAATGATTTCACTATTTTCAAAAAAGTTAGATTCTGACTTTTCTGCTTTACATTCACCCCATGCTTTATATTGAGCTTTCCAGATCATCTGACCTTGTGAATCGCTCATCTCCTGAGGGGTACCTAAATGATCACAATGATAGAACCAAATATCATTAAAACCTTGGCTTTGTTGATTACTCGTCCATAGAGGGTCTCGATTAAAACTATATTTATCATTCCACACAGGAGTAGAATGTAACTGAATATCTCCAATATGCACTGCTTGAATCAGAGGAATAAAACTATCTTTTTCGTAAATATAGTGTCGAGTAGCATTTCCATCTGATTCATAAGCAAGTGTGTCTCCATCCCAACCATAAACAATATGTTGTTCATGCCCCGTATAGTGATGTTTACTTTGCTTGGTTAGACGCCGTCCCATCGCATCATAACGATATTCAGCTGTAAACTGTGTATTTCGGCTTTTTATTAAACGTCCTAAGACGTCCCAAACAAGATTTAGTTCACCTGCTTTTGTTTTTTGTTTAATGAGTTGCCCATAAGCGTCATATTGGTATTGCTGTTCTAAATAATCTTTAACTACATTGTTCACTAAATGATTATGTCGATAACCGTCTGTAGTTACTTGATGCGATCCAGTGAGGTTATCGCCCAATTTCCGATTGAAAGGATTCAGAATATTACTTGCAGGGTCAAAGCTAAATATTTCTTTGCCCAGTTTACTTGTCGCTTCAAGTAAACGTCCCAAAGGATCATATTTGTAATGAATATCACCACGTCGTATATCATGAATCTGAGATAGATGACCAGCTTTATCATAATAATAAATACGAGTTAATAACTGCTGAGTTTCTTTCAATGCATTATTTTTTTGACTATCAGATACGTTATAACCATCTTCGTGGTCATTTACAATAATTTGGCTGCTTAACCTTCCTAATTCATCATAATGTTCAGATTGACTTAAACCATTTGCATAATGTCGAGCAATTTCACGGTGTAAATCATCTCGTTCAAAGCTAACAATATCTTTGCCGTTTAAGACTAAGCCATATACATGTCCTGTACCATAAGTTAACCAGCTAATTTTTTGTCCATCTGGCCTAACTGTCTTAACACGATCATTCAACTCGTCATAGCCATGTTTCCATACTGCCGTTTTACCTGTCTTAGAATCTTGAATATGTTCTCTTACCAAATTTCCAGTGAGATCATAGAACCACTCAACTTTACTATCTGAATTTTTTGCTAGTAAAATTTGATCATGACTATTAAAAGCAAACTCTTCAACCTGAATATCTTCTAATTGTTGACCAACATGCCCGTAGCCAGAAATACGTTGTTCTAATCGTCCCATACGATCCAGCACAAATTGTTGAATACGATCTTTTGAAACCGCTCTATCAGTCAGACCTTGGCCATAACTCATCGCAACTTCAATACTTGTTTTTAACTGACCACTCGTTTCTTCATATTCATAAATAGTTTCTTTTCCATCAAAGTCAATTTCTTTTATCAATCGACCCACAACATCATAGAAAAACTCAAAATGAGCACCATTTTCATTTGTTAGACGTTTAAGACGACCTAATTTATCCCATTGATATTTAATTTTATAATTCTGCGGGTCTATACGTAATGAAATTAAACCAGCAGCATCATACTCATATTTTGTTTGCAGACCATTCGAATCAATATGAGCCAGTAACCGGCCTTCAGCATCATGGATAAAATATTCTTCTGAACTATCACTATACTTAATTTTGTCTAACTGACCAAAAGCATTCAAAGGTAATCCTTTCACTCTAGGTCGACGTTCTTCAGTTGTAAATTCACTATAAAAGTATTCAACTTTATCCTTTAAAGCATTTTCTACAGACTTAACACGTCCACGTGAATCATATTCCCATTTTGTTTCCTTACCTGAACAATCTATATAACTAACCAAGTTGCCTAAATCGTCATATTTAAGCTTCTTCTTACCACCTTTCGCATCAGTAACTTGAAGTGGTAAGCCCATAGCATTATAGCTATAAGTAGTTTCCCTTTTTAATGGATCTATTACTTTTACAATATTGCCTTGGCCATCATATTCTCTAAACCATCGTCCTTCTACTGCGTCAACCATACCAGTCATTTGATCTTTATCATCATAATCATAATAAACAGTTGCTCCATCAGCTTGAGTAACTGTTATTAAATTACCATTATCATCAAACTCGTATTCAGTAGTTGCAGCATCCGTATCAATATGGCGGACTACGCGATTACATTCATCTCTGAAATACCATTCTTCTAAATCGTCAGGATAGACAATTCGATAAGTATACCCTTCAATATCATAATAATATTCGGTCTCACTTCCATAAGCATCAATCACATAAGTTAGACGAATATTTTCATCCCATTCTAAACGTACATCTGAACTCCCATCATCAGCCCATTCATGAAAGGCTTTAGAAGTAGGTTCTATCCCATCATATTCAAGATTCATGCCTCGGCCAGTCAAATCTGTATATCTTGTGAGTAAATGATGATCATACTGATATTGATAAGCCGCGCCGTTTTCAGTGATTGCCTCTATTAACTCACCTTTTTCATTATAGTCATAACTAGCTAATGGTCGTTTCAACTGCCCATTTTCAACAGTCCAAACATCTGCAATACGGCCTTCGAGATTGATACCAAAAGCAACATGTAATAACTGTTGATCATTATGCTTAATTAAAATATCAGAAATATATGATTTTTCTTCAAAAATATGGTCATATCGGATTGCAGCAGTCACCCCATTTTTATACTCAATTACTGATAAACGATAACTATTAAGATACTTTTCAAATATATGCTTTTCATCTAATCCAAAAGAAATCATTTTTAGATTATCAGAGATAATGCTGTAATAAAACCCTTCTTGTTGATCGTGAATACTCTCTCCAACTTTAATATCAGGTAATGTAATTGGACGAGCATCGGTACCAATGTACTGAAATCCGCTTAATTCTTTAATATAACCTTCTTTTTCTTCTGAGCCTTCGACATAGACTGTCTTTGGAATAATCCGAGTTGTAAATGGTGTTAACCATCTTGCACCAAACTCACCAAGATCAAGTTGATATAAATTGGAGGCATAAGTTCTTGAGAGTACGAAACTAGATATTGAAGATTCATATGCATCAATATGAGTCAAAAACTCAGTTCCTAGAGCGTAAGTAATACTATTTGAGGTCTTGCTTACTTTCTTAGACGGATTGCCTTTTGCCCCATTGGTATTTATTTCACAACTGGTATTCGGATTATTATTTGGTTTTTTCTGATGCTGTATAGTTTCTAGCTCTCCATTTGCTCTTTTCTTTTCTTTACTACTAACCTGCTTATCCCTTATCGAGACTGTATGCTTTTGCTTTAATTTATATTTTTTAGCAGCAACCATTAAATTCTGTAATAACCATGAAAAACTCATTGCTGTGCCAGGGTCAGCTAAAGGAGCAAGCTTGGTTGGTACAGTATTACTAAACTTTCTAAAATTACCGATTTGTTTATTAATCTGATTTTTTGTTTTTGAGTCTAAAAAGGAAGTAGCAACTTTAGCTCCCATATTTCCATATTCTTTTGCTCCAGCTGCACCTACGCTCGCTAGAAAGTCAACGCCATGTGAGAAGGCTTTTAATGGATTCCTTAAAGCATTTTCCCCGACTTTTGTTAAACTTGATTTTGCACTTTTTATATCTTGACCTGTGCTGAATAATTTTCCTGACAATACCTTGCTCATACCATCAGCAAAATTATTGCCTAGCTCCTTGGCTTTGTTGCCACAGTCATCAACTGTTTTTTTAACAAGAGGCTGAGCTTTTTCAGCAAATTGACTCAATTCTCCTGCTACACGTTCATTTACATGAATTGTAAGCAATTCAATTATCGTATCTGGAATCTGCTTCGCCAAATTTTTTGATTTCAAGGTTTTTAATGCAGGTCTTAATGCCATGCGAGAAGCGGCTAAGCCCGGAGGAAGAGGAATCACTCCGACTAAATCAATACCTAAATTTAACCAATCCGGAAAACCAGGATTTGGTTTTTCTGTGATCTCTATAACATCATATACTGCATCTGTAAGTGCGATAATGTTACCAATCACAGGCAATGATCCAGCCACCATTTTAAGAGTATCCAGATCAACCATATCACCAGTGTTTTTTTTCAGCCATTGGTTGATTTTTTGAGTTCCAGCATTAACGTCAGCTAGCTTAATTGTATTAACAGGAGCAATAGCCACTTTCCCAGTGCCTGTTCTCGTGCTTTTATTCTGTGTAGATGTATTTCCAGTATTTCTAGATGCTGTCGTCATTCTTTGTAATTCTCTAAACTTATTTAAACGTCATATTCATCGTATCTAATTTACGATTTTGATCAGTCTCGGTATCTTTTGCTCGAATATACTGACGTAATGGATTAATAGGTTGTTCTGAAATAGTGTTCTTGAGCCCATTGATTACAGCTTGGCCTGTTTGCTGAGTGTTGCTAAACCCTTTTGAGATCAGCCCAGTAACTTGATCTATTAACTGCGATTCCACTCCCTGCTGTAGCATTGGCAATAATGCTTTGGCTCCACCCGCCTTCAGTTCCTTTGCAGTCTCAAGCGTTTTTAACACTGAAGAAGGACTGGTAAAGGATTGACCTAAAGCATTCTTGGCGCTGCTAACCGCATTTTTTAGGCCTGTTTCTGCTTTGCCCAATAAGGTTTGTGCATCAGGGTCATTTTCATTTGGCCATTGTGGAGGACGTTTGAAATCACTTGCTTCATCCCAAGGGTTACGCTTGTCATCTTCAAATACAACTTTAGCTGCACCCGTTGCCAGTCCAGAAACCCGAACAAAACCTTTATCATCCAACTGACCAGAAAACTGCTGTCCCAGTGAATCAATAACCTGATAGCCACCTTGTTTCACAAACTCGCCATGTTTGTAATCGTGCAGCAACTCCAGTACCCCTTGCCCACGTTTTGGCGGCGGTGGCAAACTGGATTGAGTACTGACACTTGAGCCGCCCATAAACAAATGCTGCCCTGCCTTCACCTCAAATTTACCGCCTGTCACAGGAAAAATTCCTGAGCCATTCAGCTTAATTTGAGAGCCTCCCGCAGTAATCACAATCTCTTTAGGACTAGCAATCTCAATGCGGTCTGCGGTCGAAATAATTTGAATGCCTTGCTTGGCCAGTAAATCCATGCCATCCGATTGGGCATGCACTTCGAATTTCCCTTTCGCTGCAACCTGCTTGATCCCATTCTGTGCAGCAAACAGACTGATTCGGTTTTGAGCATGTGTAATCAGGTTTTTTTGCGTGCTGAGATTAATACTATCGCCCGCTAGCTGATTAACTTGTCCATCTGCAGAAACATGAATATCTTCATTGGTACTCAGACCAATTCCTGCAGGTGAGCTCAGTAGCAATAAGGCTTTATTAAATCTAGCAATTTTTTCTTCGATCTGTTCGGCAAATTCTTTTAATTGTTCAACTGATTCAATCTCATCAGTTTGCTGATTCTTTGCAACTTCACTTAATGCTTTGGCATTACTTTGATTGCCCTCAAGCTGCTGTTTGGCAGGCTGCGCATCTAAATGCTCGCCTTGTGCCTGATCCTGTTTCTGCGTACTCAGCAACAAACCTTGACCCGCACGCACTGCGCCCCATTGGTCAGTACGCAGTTCAAAGCCTTCACCACGGTCTTCACTTTCAGCTTTATCTTTTGGATGGCTGAGTTTACCGAGATTCAGTTGGCTGACAGCATGACTACTTTGCAGTTGTGTACTGATCTGTCCCGTCGTGTCATCAAAGCGCAGCTGGTTAAAGCCTTCGCCTTGGTATTCTTTGGATTTGATCCCTGCGAGTTTTTTGGTATCAGGCAGCTTGCCTGCATTGTCAAACTTGGTCGGACTACGTTGCGCCTCATGAATTCGTCCGACGACATAAGGACGATCAATATTGCCATCAAAGAAGTCAATCACCACGATTTCACCAATACGCGGTAAAAAGCGTGCACCATAACCTTCACCCGCCCACGGGGTAAGCACATCGACCCAAGCAGAATCGGTATCGTTATTGTTGGCGCCTGCACCCCCATCATGGCTATGATCATCTGCTCGCGTGAACAGGAATCTGACTTTAATGCGTCCCCATTCATCGACATGGATTTCATCGCCACTCGGCCCCACCACTTTAGCGCGTTGTGGATGTGCCGCTGGGCGATGTTGCAACGGATTATATTCTGGCACCAATGCAATATTACGGCGTTGTAGCGTCAACTGGTTCGCTTGGCGCTCATC
This sequence comes from Acinetobacter sp. BIGb0102, assembly GCF_003815055.1. Taxonomy (NCBI): domain Bacteria; kingdom Pseudomonadati; phylum Pseudomonadota; class Gammaproteobacteria; order Moraxellales; family Moraxellaceae; genus Acinetobacter; species Acinetobacter sp. BIGb0102. The sequence goes on along the minus strand of NZ_RKQE01000012.1, from coordinate 427,538 downwards.
CGTCTGCTCAGCATTTAAGCCTTTTAAATGCCACTGACTGTGTTGAAGCAAAGTTTGAACCTGATCCGTCAAGTCCTTAGGCAAATTGTTCTGGTTATAAAAGCTTTTTGAGGTAATTAAAAACTCTTTATCTGCCCCCTGATGCTGATCAATTTCAGGATGCTCATTCAATTCGAACCAGTAACCCACCTGCGTATCCCGAACAGTAGAACTTGCAACAAACTGCTTGGCTTGAGCGTCATAGTATTGTCCCAAATTCTGATTCAGTTTTTCGATCTGGGCATTGCCCGCTTTGGTCGTACCATCTTCACCATTCAGGTCTTGAATCCACGCGGGTGAAAAGTGCCATGCCTGTTCTAATGCGAGCTGTTGGTTATCATGTTGATCACTATGATGATGCTTGCTCTGAACGCTACCAGCGCCTTCTTCCTGTTCCAAAGCATCGGCTTGCCAACGTTGTACATGTACCGCATTGGGTTGCAGTGAACGCTGTGCGACGAATGCAGTGATGCTGTCCTGAGTTTCCGTGGCGTTACTGCGATGAAAACGAATATTACGGCGATTTAAAGCGTTATATTGAGTGTTGTCATCAATTAATCTGAGTTTCTGTGCTTCAATCTGCTCACTTGAGCTAGCAACTTTTAACTTGGCTTCATCAATCAGCCAGTTGATCCCTTCACTCCGCATCAAACGGGTAACAAAGTCATAATCGCTTTCATTGCTCTGCATGATAAAAGGACGGACATCATAGTCTTTGCTGAGTCCACTGATATCCAATGTCAAACTCGCTGCAAATAATGGACTTTTTGACTGCCATTCTTTAAAAATGGTCTGGATCACATCAACGACTGATTTCGCCATAAAAACACGGCTATTGCGTCGATGCTTCCATAGTGCAGTTGGATCTTGGACACGAAGTTTATAAAGGGTGAGCGAACCATCGCTTGCACCAACATCGGCTTGGGTCACGATGCCTGAGATACGGTTCAGTTCAGCTCTGTCGGTTACAATATCAATCGCAACCTGACTGCCAATAAAGCTTTTTAACGGAATGACGGCACTGGTCGAAAGACAGACCAGTTGAAGGTCAATGCCCTGATTGAGCTGATGAGTGCCTTCTATATATTGTAAGAATACTTGATCATTTAAAGATGAGTTGGAGAACTGAGCATGGATCGCACGTTTTTGCGCGCTCAGCCCTAAAGTCTCTAAAGCTTGAAAGATATTATTCAGCATCTTTTTATAGATTATTTAATAAAATTTGGCGCATTTTATAAACAGCATACATACTTGTCTATATTTTTAATGTTACGCGCCCACCAGCTTTTTTCCTTGTAGGAAAAATTATCTGAGAAAATAAAAACATAGCTCACGGCGAGTTCATTATTGCCAGATAATGAATATTTTTTATTCAAAACCGAATCAACTTCACCTCTCCAATCAAGTGAAGTTGATTCAGATAAAATTAAACGCTTGCCTTAAAATAATACTCACTTGGCATATCAATCACTTCGACACAAAGTTGTAGCGGCAATTGATTTTCTACAGGCAGATATGCTTTTTGTTCAAGTATTGCCAATAAGACCTTACCTAAATTCTGCTTTTGCACCTCGGTTCTACCGCTCAGCAAATACAGCTTTAAATGAATATAAGCATCTTGAGATTCGTCCATACCAATCAGAAAAGCATCATCTTTAAAAATACGAGACTTCACATCATTTGGGCTAAACAGATCTGTTTCAATCAATGCCGAATTGACGCTGCTGAGTAATGTTTGCTGATTAAGATCAGTGAGATTTGCTGAATAATTGGCAACGAGATGAGGCATTTTTTATTTTTCCTATTCGATAAATAACAACGCTAAACGGACTTGATCGTAGGCCATACGCGGGCTGGTGGCTTCCACGATGGGACGTAATTTGATTGAACCATCATCGGTAAAATGTTCTGGATTCTTACGTTTATGCAAACGCTTATAAATCTTGCGCACTTCTTCAACCACTTCCTCACCAGGATTAGCCACCGAAATATCCAGTCCCTGTTCCTTATGCAGTCGTGCCAGATGGTTGATAATCGTAGCTGGTGTTAAACCTCGCTCATGCGCAATGTCTTCAATTTCATAACCGCCTTCGAATAAAGCACGAGTTTCATCCAAAGTCGCAGCAGCGTAATTCTGTTTGCCACCTTTGGCAATTTTCTTCTCATTGCGGGCAATTTCAGTCGCGTTAAGCGTACCACCGCAATGACGAATAAAAGCATTGTGCTGGGTCGTGAGATCGATATTTTCAAAGTTGGCTTCCGCTTCGGTTGATAACTCCTGAAAACGGCGATCTGCTTTAATAGCCAAGCTATCCAGTTCTAACGCCTGCTCATTAAAGCCCAGTAATTTCAGTCCCGTCAGTGACTTTAATCGGGATAAAGCAACATAGCCCTGACCTTTCTCAAAGGTATGGCTTAAATTGATTTCTGCCGCCTCCAGCGTCATGCCCTGACTTTTATGAATGGTAATAGCCCAAGCCAAACGTAAAGGAATCTGCTGATAACTGGCAATCACCTTACCTGCTTCATTTTCGATTGACCATGTTTCAGGCTCAACCAGAAAAGTGGTGCCATCAGTCAGTTTTACTTTAGGTAAAATGCCTTGCTTATCATCTTCTTCAAAGCCAATGACTTCGCCCAAGCTGCCATTGATATAGCCCATATCAAAGTTATTTTTTACAAACATTACTTTGGCATGTTTTTTCAGGGTCAATTCTTCTGGGGCACGGACTGAGGATTTCAGAGTTTCAATTAACTTTTCATTGCCATCTAACACTGCATTAAATTGATGGCTTTCATTGTCAATTTCATTAAGATGCTGATAATTAATATTATCTACATCCATATTATGCGTGTACAAACGGGTAAAGGTGTCACCAATATCATGCTGGCGTGACTGATGTAATGCCGAGATATGATTGTCCTGAATACTTTGCGCCCGAATCGCATTTAGGATCTGGTTGAGAATCTCATCATCCTGACGATGTTGTTCAGTTAAATAGCAAACGCGGAATTTGGCTTCCACCCAAGCATCGGACATAAAACAGAATTTATCACGATTGTTTTCATCTTTTCTGCCCACAGGTGGTAACTGGAAAAAATCACCTGCTACAATAACTTGAATACCACCAAATGCTTCATCACTTTCTTTAAAGAATTTTAAAACCTGATTCACCAGATTTAGTTGCTTGGCATGCAACATAGAAATCTCGTCAATAATCAGGACTTGGGCATTTTCCAAATGCTCTTTTAAATATTTACGCTCTTTCATACGCTTGAGGTCATCATCACTCAAGCTATCTTTAATGCCAATACCTGCCCAAGTATGAATTGTCATCCCATTCATATGCGTCGCCGCAATACCAGTCGATGCCGTAATTGCAACGGGAACTTTGCGTGCTTTTAAATAATGAATGTACTGATTAAGCGTATAGGTTTTTCCTGCACCAGCTGAACCCGTCAAAAAAACATTTTCCCCAGCTTTAAGTAACTTCAGTGCAGTCTCTTGTTTCATAATTTCTTCAGTCAAAAACAACAGCACATAGCTTAACGATTTTTTGGCAAAAATAAAAATGCAATCCAGCATCAATCTGCTCTCTAACATCAAATGACGATCAGTGATTCAACTGGTGCGATCGTATATTTACGTTGACATCCAGATGTTTTCATTTAAGGTATTTATTAATGAATTCAGACTTGATCTATAAAAATGACTACTTCAAATCTTTATACTTATCAGCCAGATATACTAGGTGAAGATTATCAGCAACTGACCTTAAATTTCGCTGATGATTATGATGGAAAAGTTGTAGCCACTTTGGTACGAAAGAAGGCCGCTCAAACCACAAAAAAAGCAGTTTTATACATTCATGGTTTTGCAGATTATTTCTTCCAAAAAGAAATGGCAGAACAATTTAACCAGCATGGTTATGACTTTTATGCGCTCGACCTAAGAAAATATGGCCGTTCCAGACTGCCCCATCAGAAATTCTACTACGTGCTTGATTTACGCGAATACGATGCCGAAATCAGCAAAGCGCTAGAAATTATTGGACAAGAAAATCATCAACAGGTTGTACTGGCTGGACATTCGACGGGCGGTTTGATTGCAACACTATATGCTGCACATTATCCAGATCACCGTTTAATTAAAGCAGTTTGGGCGAACAGCCCTTTTTATGATTTCTACAAAAGTACCCTCGAGAAAAAACTCGGCATTCCCTTGCTCAGTGAAGTTGGTAAACGACTACCAAAGGCGAAGTTCCCAAGTGGTCTCAATCAATGGTACACCCCTAGCTTACATAAGGATTTCTATGGGGAATGGGATTTTAATTTAGACTGGAAACCAAAAACCATGCCATTTGTGAATTTAAGTTTTGTGACGGCGATTCATGAAGCACAAAAAGAAATTCATCAAGGTGTAACCTTAAGTGTTCCAACCTTGATCATGCACTCACATCAATCCAATAATCCAAGAAAATGGGGTATTGATGCACAGCAAAGTGATGTCATTTTGGATGTAAAAGATATGACTCATAATGCTAAAAAAATGAAAGGTGATGTACAAACGCTAGCGATTCACAATGGTTTACATGACCTTGTGCTTTCAGCCCCTCTCGCACGGGAAAAAGTTTATCAAGGACTTTTTGAGTGGCTGGCAGAAAAACTTAAATAATCACTATGACCTTTCGATGCTCAACCGTGTTGATAGCGTTTGAGCATCTGCTTGGCGGGGTGGTCTATAGGTAACAATTCCATCAACCTCTCCACAGCATCAATTGCTTCAGGGCTATATGCCAGATGCTTTAATAAAATATCACTTTCCTGCGCCTGAAAAATAGCATGACTCAACCGCGATTCGATGCAGTCACGCCATGTACACAAAAATGGACTCTCGGTTTTCGCTAGAAAAATGCCTGTATAACATTGTAAAGCGGTATTTAGATAACCCGCATCCAGTGCCTGCTCCAGTTGCAGAAAATCCGCTTCAACTGGAATTTTCAACTGATAAGGTCGTGAACCTAAGGTATTCCCTAATCTCTCTCTCAGATGGGACATCTCAGCCTTTAAAGTTCCAATACTGACTTTGCGCTCGCCATATAGTGCTTGATGTAAGTGATCAAGGCTCATGCCTTGGGGACATAACGCTAAAATCGTCATAATTTCAATCTGTCTCGGGGTCAGCATCAGATTTTTAGCATTCAATGTGGCTTGAGGAGCAGAAAAAGTACGTAAATAAAGCGATTGCTGTTGTAACTCCTGTATAGCCATTTGAATAATTGAGGCACAACGTTCAACAGCCAGCAGACCTAGACTATTATGATTTTTCCAAGTCGTTGATAAATCCACTACACCTAAAATCTGCTTGGAATGAGGATCAATCACAGGGGCTGCATAACAAACCCAGTCATGTACGGAAGCCATGTAATGCTCATTAGAAAACACACAACTGGATTGACGTGTTTTCAAAGACAATGCCAGTGCATTGGTTCCAACCAGTTCTTCCTGCCACTGCCCACCTGCAACAAAATGCACCCGTTCAGCAGCATTGCGCATTTGCGCACTGGATGCCGTCCAGATAATGGTACTTCCCGCATCACCAACTGCCAGCACCATCGACGATTGTTCTGCAATATGCTTCAGATCTTCTTTGCAATATTCCAATGCCTGCATCAATGAACTTTTACTTTCAGCACTTTGATCTTGTAAAGGCGCAGCATCGCGCTCTTTCGGAATATTGGCTTGAGTTGAACGCTCCCAAGAGCTTGCAATGCTTTGTCCAAGTTTCTCTGCATGTTGCGGATTTAAAACACTTTGTGTACGACATTGCTCGACCAGCATCCGTTGCTGGATTAGCTCTTTTTTTGTGAACATTTGTAATTTCCTTGTTCATTCACAGGCGATTCCAACCTTTTCCCAACCTAGGGTTATTTAAGCTCTGTTCAATAACGTACTTGGTACTTTATTCAAAATTACACACATAAAGGAATATGTTTATGCGCTATATCGATCCTAACCAACCTGATTCCAAAATACACTTTAAAGCCCAATATGAAAACTTTATTGGTGGACAATGGGTGGCACCAGTCAAAGGAGTGTACTTTGACAATATTTCCCCTGTCGATGGCAAAAGCTTTACTCGCATTCCACGCTCAAGTGCAGAAGATATTGAACTAGCACTTGATGCTGCTCATAAAGCAAAAAAAGAATGGAATAAATCATCTCCAACCACCCGCTCAAATCTGTTACTGAAAATTGCAGACCGCATGGAAGCCAATCTGGAAATGCTGGCTGTTGCTGAAACGTGGGACAATGGCAAACCAGTCCGTGAAACACTTGCAGCAGATATCCCCTTAGCCATTGATCATTTCCGTTATTTTGCTGGCTGTATCCGTGCTCAAGAAGGTGGAATTTCTGAAATTGACGAAGATACCATTGCCTACCATTTCCATGAACCACTAGGCGTTGTTGGGCAAATCATTCCCTGGAATTTCCCTATTCTCATGGCCGCATGGAAGCTGGCTCCTGCTTTAGCAGCAGGTAACTGTGTAGTGATCAAACCTGCTGAGCAAACGCCTGTTGGCATATTACTGGTTGCAGAACTCATTCAGGATCTATTACCAGCTGGCGTATTAAATATTGTGAATGGCTACGGCGCCGAGGTGGGCCAGCCACTGGCAACCAATCCACGTATTGCCAAAATTGCTTTTACAGGTTCTACACAGGTGGGGCAACTGATCATGCGTTATGCGACTGAGAATATCATTCCAGTCACCTTAGAACTCGGTGGGAAATCACCAAATCTGTTCTTTGCCGATGTGATGGATCAGGATGACGATTTTCTGGATAAAACCCTTGAAGGTTTTGCCATGTTTGCCCTAAATCAGGGCGAAGTGTGTACCTGCCCGTCCCGTGCTTTGATTCAGGAAAGTATTGCTGATCAATTTATGGAAAAAGCCATCGAACGGGTGAAACGCATTAAACTTGGACATCCGCTTGATACAGAAACAATGGTGGGCGCTCAAGCATCATTGGAACAGCAGCAAAAAATCTTACGTTGCATTGATACAGGTCGACAAGAAGGTGCCGAAGTACTGCTAGGTGGTCATGACCGTAAAGAAGTTGGTAATGGTTATTACATCGAACCAACGATTTTTAAAGGCCATAACAATATGCAGGTCTTTCAGGAAGAAATCTTTGGCCCTGTCCTCTCTGTAACGACATTTAAGGATTTCGATGAAGCCATTCAGATCGCCAACGACACCATGTATGGTTTAGGCGCTGGTGTCTGGTCACGTTCCACCCATACAGCCTATCGTGCTGGTCGTGCAATTGAAGCTGGTCGCGTCTGGACAAACTGCTACCACATTTATCCTGCCCATGCTGCTTTTGGCGGCTATAAAAAGTCAGGTGTAGGTCGAGAAAACCACAGAATGATGCTTGATCATTATCAACAAACGAAAAACCTTTTGGTGAGTTATTCAACCAAAGCAATGGGCTTTTTCTAAGCGAGATATTCATCATATCCACATAAAACAGCGAGCAATTGATATGACAACAGATTAAAAACACAGACATTCACAATCGAGTTTTGCACAGGGTGTGCTAATCGGCATTGCTTTTGCATCTTGCTGATTAAACGAATACATGGAGCTTTGTATGAACAATCAAGAACCCATTTCTGCATTGTCAGCATCCCCAACCTCTTCTGAGGATTATTTTGCCCAAAGACAGCTCAAACAAGGTGCAGTTGGCTGGTTATTACTCATCGGGCTGGGTGTAGCCTATGTAATTTCTGGCGATTTTGCAGGCTGGAATTTCGGTATCGCTCAAGGTGGCTGGGGCGGTATGTTTGTCGCGACCACGATTGTCGCCTTTATGTATTTATGTTTATGCCTTTCTATGTCAGAAATGGCGACGATGTTGCCAACAGCAGGTGGCGGCTATAGTTTTGCCCGTACGGCATTTGGCCCTTTGGGTGGCTATTTAACAGGTACGGCAATTTTGATCGAATATGCAATTGCTCCTGCTGCAATCGCCACCTTTATTGGTGCTTATTGTGAATCACTATTTGGTATCGGTGGCTGGCAGGTCTATTTGGGATGCTATCTCATTTTTATGGGTATTCACCTTAAAGGTGCTGGAGAAGCACTTAAAATTATCTTTGGTATTACACTGGTTGCAGCCATTGCACTGGCTGTTTTTATTGTAGCCATGTTCCCTCATTTTAGTCTACAGAACCTGTTTGATATTCCCGCTGGACAACAACGCGGCGCCAGTGCTTTTCTACCGCACGGGTATCTCGGAATTTGGGCTGCTGTTCCCTACGCAATCTGGTTTTTTCTGGCTGTTGAGGGTGTCCCTCTTGCTGCCGAAGAGGCCAAAGATCCAGCCAAGTCACTACCTCGCGGCCTGATCGGTTCCATGTTGATTTTAACAGCCTTTGCCATGCTGATTTTATTCTTGGGTGCAGGAGCTGCTGGTGCAAGTTCATTGCAACATTCTGGCGCACCACTGGTCGATGCCTTAGTAAAAGTTTACGGTCAAGGCACATGGCTCGCCAACTTTGTAAATTTTGTGGGACTTGCAGGACTGATCGCCAGCTTCTTCTCGATTATCTATGCCTATTCAAGACAGATCTTTGCCTTATCCCGTGCTGGTTATTTGCCAACATCACTCTCACTCACCAATCAGAATAAAGCCCCTTATTTGGCCATTATTATTCCAGGCATTATCGGTTTCTTACTGTCTTTAACTAAGGAAGGTGATTTACTGATTTTAATTGCTGTATTTGGAGCAACCATTTCCTATGTATTGATGATGCTTTCACATATCAAATTACGTCTATCCCGCCCACTTATGCATCGTCCTTATAAAACGCCTGGTGGCATTTTCACTTCAAGCATTGCTTTGATACTTGCTGCAATCGCTGTGATTGCTGGCTTTCTAGTCAACCCTAAAGTCTGGTGCATAGCCGCAGCAATCTATGCGCTCTTTATTGGCTATTTCATATTTTACAGTCGCCATCATTTGATACAAGGCACCCCAGAGGAAGAATTTGCTCATCTTAAAGCCGATGAACAGAAATAAATCATCAGATTAAGGAGAATCTAATGCGCTATCGTCAAATCGTGGCTCAACAACAATACAATTTTGCCAACTTGAAAACCTTAATGGCTAAAGCCACCCCTTTACGCTCTGGTGATCAGTTGGCGGGTGTTGCAGCACAAGATGCCACTGAACGCGTCGCTGCACAAATGACACTTGCGGAAGTACCACTCAAGAATTTTTTAAATGAAACAGTCGTGGACTATGAAACGGATGAGATTACCCGACTGATTATGGATGAACACCAGTCAGACCTCTTTGCACCTGTTGCACATTTTACTGTAGGTGATTTCAGGAACTGGCTCTTAAGTGAAGATGCAACGACAGAAAAACTGCAACAGCTTGCTGCTGGTTTAACACCTGAAATGGTCGCTGCTGTGAGTAAAATCATGCGCAATCAGGATTTGATTTATGTTGCCAGTAAATGTGAGGTGATTACCCAGTTTCGCAATACCATTGGTTTAAAAGGTCATTTATCCACCCGCCTGCAACCCAATCATCCAACAGATGATGTACTCGGTATTTCTGCCAGTATTCTGGATGGATTAATGTATGGCAATGGTGATGCTGTCATCGGTATTAATCCAGCAACAGACAACCTGCATAACTTATCTGAACTGCTCAAACTCATCGATCATGTTATTCAGGAATATCAAATTCCTACCCAGTCTTGCGTCCTGACTCATATCAGTTCAGGTATCCAACTGGCAGAAAGAAATGTCCCGATTGACCTGATGTTTCAATCCATTGCCGGTACACAGAAAGCCAATGAGGGCTTTGGTATTTCTCTAGCCATGTTGCAAGAAGGCTATGAAGCCACATTGGCTTTAAATAGAGGCAGCATTGGAAATAACGTGATGTACTTTGAAACGGGTCAAGGCAGTGCTCTGTCTAGCAATGCACATCATGGTGTTGATCAACAGACTATCGAGACGCGTGCCTACGCCGTCGCACGTAAATATAATCCTTTACTGGTGAATACGGTCGTCGGCTTTATTGGCCCCGAATATCTTTACGATGGTAAACAGATTATCCGTGCAGGCTTAGAAGATCATTTTTGTGGAAAATTACTTGGCGTTCCGATGGGTTGTGATATTTGCTATACCAATCATGCCGATGCTGATCAAAATGATATGGATGTGCTGTTAACCTTATTTGGAACAGCAGGCATTAATTTTATTATGGGAATTCCCGGTTCAGATGATGTCATGTTGAATTATCAAACCACCTCTTTTCATGATGCGCTTTATCTGCGTCAACTACTTGGACTAAAACCTGCACCTGAATTTTCACACTGGTTAGAACAACAAGGAATCCTGCGACAACAGCAGCATCATATTCATTGGGCAGAGCAAGTGCCCGCCCAATTTTCCAAACTGTTTACGCACTAAGGAAGGCCAAATGAAACTTTCTAAAGATATTCAATATCCTGCTCAGTCTCATCAAGATCAGTGGGAAACGCTAAAACAGTTTACTGATGCCCGCATTGCGATTGGACGTGCAGGATGCAGTATTCCGACTCGTGCATTGCTCGATTTTCAATTGAGTCATGCTCAAGCAAAAGATGCAGTTTTCCAGTCTTTAAATGTCGAATTGCTGGCTGAGCAGCTACTACAACTTGGGTTAAATCCAATCCATGTAAAAAGTCAGGCTGAGCATAAAGAGCTTTATTTAAAGCGTCCTGATTTAGGTCGTCTACTTTGTAGCCACTCTGTTGAACAACTTCAGAAAATTAAAACAGATCAACAGCACTATGATGTCTGTATCGTGATTGGCGATGGTCTATCGGCCCGTGCCATTGAAGAAAATGCTCTCCCTTTTATTCAGGCACTTATTCAGCCCCTTGCAGAGCAACAATGGTCTGTAGCACCTATTGCAATCGCTACAGGTAGTCGGGTTGCCTTGGGAGATAAAATTGCTGAGATTTTTAAAGCACGCATGCTCATTATGCTGATCGGAGAACGTCCTGGACTGAGCTCTCCTAACAGTATGGGACTTTATTACACATGGGAAGCCCATAGTGATTGTCTGGACTCACAACGTAACTGTATTTCAAATATTCGTCCTGCAGGTTTAAGTATTCCTATCGCAACCCAACGCTTATTGGCGTTAATGCATAATTCCAAGCAATTGGGTCGTTCTGGTGTTGATCTCAAAGACGAGCATGTCGTCCCTGTATTAGAAGAGTCTAAAAACCGTAAGCTACTATTTTAAAATGATTTTTAAACAATAACGTGCTCTTCTTTATTCAACTTAGGTCAGGATTAAGACATTGACTGTATAAATGCTTTAAGATGCGGTATTTTCCTATATCAATCATGGGTACGCGATAATGACAAAATCCACTTTTATGAAAACAGTCAATGTTATTCAACACCTTGCTTTTGAAGATCTAGGTTCTTTAGAAGATGTCTTTTATCAGCTCGGTTTTCGCGTACGTTATTTTGAAGCAGGTGTCGATGATCTGAGTCCCGCCCTGAATTATGAAGGACTCACAGTGATATTAGGTGGGCCTATTGGCGTATATGAAACTGAGGATTATCCATTTCTCGTAGATGAAATTGCTGGACTTAAACAACGCCTCAAAGCCAATAAACCAACCATCGGCATTTGCTTAGGTGCACAATTGATTGCGCATGCATTAGGTGCAAAAGTCTATGCAGGACACCAAAAGGAAATTGGCTGGAGTCAGTTAGAGATTAAAGCGGTTGAAAATAATCCATTAGTAGCCCTCGAAAATGTAGAGGTTTTACACTGGCACGGCGATACTTTTGATTTGCCAAGCAATGCTACCTTACTTGCCAGTTCAGCCATTTATCCAAATCAGGCCTTTTCTATAGGAAACAATATTCTTGCCCTACAGTTCCATCTTGAAATCACTGAACAAAGCTTTGAGAAATGGTTAATTGGTCATACCTGTGAAATACGTCATGCAGGGCTGTCGATTCCGCAGCTAAGAGCAGATAACTTAGCTTATGCAACGCAACTGGAAGATCAGACTGCAAAAGTCATCCAGCATTTCCTTGCGCATTTAGAGCAAGAATAATTTTCAACGACTTAAAAGAAACCCTTATTTCCAGTGCTTTAATGATTTAAAGCACTTCTTTCTACGCCTAAAAATAAGACAATATGAATTAGAACACATAAAGAAATACACTTTAGGTAGAAAAGGAATACGCTTTAGGACAAATGCTGTCATCCAATCACTGAAATATTGAAAGAAAATCTAATTCATTCTACTGTTCAAAGAATGTGCAGCACATTGCAAAGTGATTAATAATATTTTTGTGATTGAGAAAAATGGTTATTTTAAAATTTATCAAAAGTTTTCATACGCTGAATACGTATTTAGTTCTGTCTGCTCTTGTACTGATGGTTCTCTTAATCTATTTCTATCAAATCAATCCTCTTTAACTGGAAAATATGAAAATTCCATCATAAGAGAATCATCGTCTATGATTTTGTAATTGTATTTTTATTTAAAGAAAAAGGGCCTAATAAATATTAGGCCCTTTTCGTATTACTTCTTATCTGCTTTAAAGCTATCTTTCAGATCAAGGATACGGTTAAATACAGGTTTTTCCGCTTGATGATCATACTGATCCGCAACAAAATAACCTTCACGTTCAAACTGGAAACGATCTTCAGGTTTTGCTTGTGCCAAAGCAGGCTCAATCACCGCTTGAACGATTTTTAATGATTCTGGATTCAGATGTGCAAGGAAATCATCATCTGCATCAGGCGCAGCTTCATTAAATAAACGATCATAGATACGAACTTCCGCAGGTACGCCCTTGCTCGCCGATACCCAATGCACAACTCCTTTCACTTTACGCCCTTCAGGGTTCTTACCTAAAGTTTCAGGATCAATTGAACATTTAAGCTCAATCACTTCACCATTGGCATCTTTAATTACTTCATCGCATTTGATGACATAGGCATGGCGTAAACGCACCTCACCCTCAGGAATCAGACGTTTAAAGCCTTTAGGTGGCACTTCTTCGAAATCTTTACGATCAATATAAAGCTCACGTGTTAAAGGAATAATACGCTCGCCCATATCAACGTTTGGATGACGTGCATGAGTTAAATCCAATTCTTCAGGTAAGTTGGTGAGCGTGACTTTAAGTGGATTTAATACTGCCATACCACGTGCTGCTGCATTTTCCAATGACTGACGAATACAGAATTCAAGCATAGCCACATCGACAATACCATCAGTCTTTGAAACGCCAACACGCTTGCAGAAATCGCGTAAACCTTCAGGTGTAAAACCACGTCGACGCATACCGACTACGGTTGGCATACGTGGATCATCCCACCCCTGTACATAGTTGCCTTCAACCAATTTACGCAATTTACGTTTAGAGGTAATCGTATAATCGACATTTAAACGTGAAGACTCGTACTGACGCGGTACTGCTTGCGAGTGAACTTTCTCTACAATCCAGTCATAGAATGGACGGTGATCCTGAAATTCTAAGGTACAGAGTGAATGGGTAATGCCCTCGATCGCATCTGACAATGGATGAGCATAGTCATACATTGGGTACATTTTCCATTTATCACCAGTTTGGTGATGCTCTGAATGCAATACACGATAAAGAATCGGATCACGCATATGCACGTTTGGGCTAGCCATATCAATTTTGGCACGTAGAACAGCACCGCCTTCCTGAATTTCACCATTACGCATTTGTTCAAAGCGCGCTAGGTTCTCGGCAACCGTTGCATCACGGTATGGCGAGTTTTTACCAGGTTCAACGAAATTACCGCGATTCAGCTTAATTTCTTCTGGGGTTTGCAAATCAACATACGCATCACCTTGTTCAATCAACTGAACTGCCCATGCATAAAGTTGATCAAAATAACCCGATGCATAACGCGGCTCACCATTCCAGTTAAAGCCTAACCATTTTACGTCGTTGGCAATACCATCAACATATTCTTGTTCTTCAGCATCCGGATTGGTATCGTCAAAACGTAAATTACATAAACCATCGAATTCTTCGGCAATACCAAAGTTCAAACAAATCGCTTTAACATGACCAATATGCAAGTAACCATTTGGCTCAGGCGGGAAACGTGTGACAACTTTTTGGGTACGACCTTCTTTTAAATCATCAGTAATGACTTGACGAACAAAATCTAAGCCTGCCTGTTGTTCTTGCTGCGCAGCATCGACAGAGGCTTGAGTATTCGGCGTCGGGGTCTTTGGCAGTTCTGAAACAACATCATTTGGCTTCATAGGGTGTAAATCACTTCTTACAGTTAAAAAATAGGAAATAAAAACGCAATCTTTACTTTTTCTGAAAGATTTTAACGTTTTTTACTTGCCTTGTAGTTTACAGTTTGCTTATGCTTCTCTCAACCAAAAACCCATGGTCAATTTGCCCATGTTTAGGAGATTAATGTAATGAGTTTTCCTCAAGTCGAATTAAACACCAACAAAGGTCGTATTGTTCTTGAGCTTAACGCTGAAAAAGCACCAAAAACGGTTGCAAATTTCTTAGAATATGTACGTGACGGTTTCTATGACGGCGTAATTTTCCACCGTGTGATTGATGGTTTTATGATCCAAGGCGGTGGCATGGACGAAAACTTCAAAGAGAAAGCAACTCGTGACTCAATCGAAAACGAAGCTGATAACGGCTTAAGCAACGATGAAGGCACAATTGCAATGGCGCGTACTCAAGCTCCGCACTCTGCTTCTGCTCAATTCTTCATTAACGTTAAAAACAACTCTTTCTTAAACCATACTGGTAAAACAGCTCAAGGCTGGGGTTATGCAGTATTTGGTAAAGTTGTTGAAGGTCTTGACGTTGTAAATGCAATTAAAGGCGTTCGTACAGGTAACCGTGGTTACCACGCAGACGTTCCTTTAGAGAATGTTGTGATTGAATCTGCTAAAATTATTTCTGAATAATTTTATCCAGCAGGATTCTTTGTGACTTATCTGTTTATTTCAGATTTACACTTGTCACCTGATCACCCTCGACTCGTTCGAGGGTTTTTGGCTTTATTAGATGAATACAAGAATAAAAATACCCAGCTCTATATTTTAGGTGACTGGTTTAATGCCTGGATTGGTGATGATTATACAGCACCTTGGCTAGATGAAATTATCACCGCCCTACAATCCTTTTCTGCCGCAGGTAATCAGATCTACTTCCAAGTGGGAAATCGTGATTTTGCCTTAGGTCAAAAGTTTTTAGATCAATTCAACGGTACTCTGCTACCCGATGTTTTTGCGATTGAAATTGGTCAAAAGAAATTTCGACTGGAACATGGCGATGCCTTATGTACCGATGATGTGGCTTACCAACGTTTTCGCAAAGTGATTCGTAATCCTTTGCTATTGGGGCTAATAAAACAAACGCCGCTCAGTTTTAGACAAAAACTTGCCAATGGTTTCCGTAAAAAAAGTAGTGCAACCAAACAACTGAAAAGCTATGACATCATGGATGTGAATGCTCAAGCAGTAGAATCCGTGATTGAACACGTTGATTATTTAATTCACGGTCATACCCATCGCCCTGAAATCCATCAACTGCAAAATAAACAGCGTATTGTATTAGGCGACTGGCGCGAAGATTCTGCATGGATATTAGAGCTGAATGAGCAAGAAAATTATCAATTAGATTTTAAACAGTGGAGCTATTAAATAAATTAGCTGAATTCCCTCAATATCCCTTCACTATTTCCATCCTTTTTCAAAGCTTAAATTATTTAGCTTGTTCTTCAGTCACCCTTCTGTCGATTAATTCCTTGCACTACATCAGCGCTTTAGCCATTTTACTTAGCTCAAGCACATACGACTTAAATCTATATAGAAATCACATTTAGCTACTTTCAGCGGCAGTTAGATCAAGTAAAATAAATTAAATTTTTAATTGAGTGAATGACGGATGGATACCTTAGCTACAGCAAAAACACGTTATGCAACCAAAGCTTATGATGCAGAAAAAAAAATTCCAAAAGAACAATTTGAAAAGCTTTTAGAAATTTTACGTTTCAGCCCTTCTTCTGTGAATATCCAGCCGTGGCATTTTCTGATTGCTGAGACAGATGAAGCCAAACAACGTATTGCATCAGGCTTGACTGGCAACTATGTATATAACGCAGCTAAAGTGCTTCACTCTTCGCATACTTTAATCTTTTGTACGCGTACCGATATCTCGGCTGAGTATTTAGAACAGTTATTACAACAAGATGATCTCAGTGGCCGTTTTAAAGATGAAACTGCAAAACAGGGACAACGCGCCACACGCGAAGGCTATGTTGAGTTTTATCGTAATGAACTGAAAAATCTTTCAGCATGGATGGAAAATCAGACCTATCTGGCATTAGGACAACTCCTCTTTGCTGCTGGTCTGGAAGGAATTGACGCAACACCGATGGAAGGCTTTGACCGTAACATCATCAATCAGGAATTCGGATTAACTGAAAAAGGTCTAAAAGCCTCGGTCATCGTGGCCTTAGGATATCGCAGTGAAAGTGATTTTAATGCCAAACTGCCTAAATCACGTCTCCCTGACGACGTGATTTTCACTCGTTTATAAGCATTCAAAAAAGGGAGTATTGGTTACTCCCTTTTTACATCATGGCTTTTGCCAGACAAAGTACCGCAACAATACCACTGACCAAACCAATCCACGTATAAGCCTGTAAACGTTCTTTAAAGAAAATCACACCGCTCAACACACCGAGTACCACCACCAGAATATTCATACCCGCAAAAACGATAGCAGGCGTTTCCTTGAACATCATATGTGCTTTTACATATAAAGCGATATTGGCGAAATTCAGTACGCCGAGTACTAAACCCGTAAAAATATTTTTAGGTTGCCAATTCGGTTGTGTAATCGCGATATACGCAATTGAAAGTATAAAAGCGCCTATAAAAGCGAGATTGAGGGTAACAGCGGATTGTAGTCCCAAACTACTGCTATATTTAAGCAGAACATCAATTGCAGCATAACCCGCCCAGACACTGAATAAAAATAAGGCGGACTTTAAGTTTAATCCTTTACTGGCTTTCTCGGTTGCCTGTCCAATAATAATCGCTAAAATCGCGATGATTCCTAGCCCCACACCGAGTAATTTGATCTGGCTGAACTGTTCCCCAAAAATAAAATAAGCCGCCAGCAAGGACAAAATTACTGCTAGGCGCTGTGCAATTTCAGTTTTAAGAATCCCGGCGAACTGTAATGATTTTGCCAGACACAGAAAAATACTCGGCAATAAAATGGCAAGAATTAAAATCAACCACCAAGGCGTGTGATTAAAAGAAATATGGGTAATATCAGTCTTGAACCAGTAAAAACATAAAATGCTTGCACTCAAATAATTCCATGCAATCATTTGAAAAACATCAAATCCCTTTGCTTTCAGATACTTCAACACAATCGAGACGAGAACACTACAACATGCCGCAGCAACAATCATTTCCATAATATTTATTCTAGCTTTTTAGAACACAAAAAAATGCCAGTCGATTAAAAGACTGGCATTTTCTTAAAGATCATCGATCAATTAACGATTATTTTCGTCTTCTTGACCATCTTCAAATTTAGTTTCGCCATCGAAGCCACCTTGATGACCGCCACCGAAGCCGCCTTGACCACCGAAGCCGCCTTGACCGCCGAAGCCACCTTGACCACCGAAGCCGCTTTGACCGCCACCGAAGCCGCCTTGACCGCCGAAGCCGCCTTGACCGCCGAAGCCACCTTGACCACCGAAGCCACCTTGACCACCGAAGCCACCAGTAGAACCTTGACCACCGAAGCCGCCAGTCGCGCCTTGAGCTGGGAAGCCACCTGCAGCGCCTTGAGCACCAGCTGGACGTGGGTTACGCGCAGGAACAACTGTAGAAATCGCGTGTTTGTAAACCATTTGGCTTACAGTGTTTTTCAATAAAACGACATATTGGTCAAATGACTCAATGTGTCCCTGCAATTTGATACCGTTTACAAGGAAAATAGAAACTGGAATACGTTCTTTACGGAGAGAATTTAAGAACGGATCTTGTAAAGTTTGACCTTTAGACATTTTTAACTCCAAAAAATTTTTAAATCAGCGCAAAAAAACTATCTTTATTTTTCAACTAAAAATTATTAAAAAGACAGCTTGCGAATTTTGCTTTATCCAAAGAAGTTTCGCAAGTCTTCTTTCGCCTGCTTTATCGTCACGTAAGTTTTAAAATCGTGTATTTCTTGCAAAGAACGTAACCAAGTGTATTGACGTTTTGCTAATTGCCTTGTAGCAAATAGCGCTTTGTTCTCCATTTCTACTTTATTTTCGAGACTCAAGTCACTTTTTAATAAAAATTCTAAAGCTTGACGATAACCGACAGACCGCATAGATGGCAAATCATCATTTAAATCGTATTTTTCAATCAGTTCCTCTACTTCATTCAAAAAACCCATATCCCACATATTGCGCAATCTTTGCTCAATACGTTGATGTAATTCTAACCGATCAGGCATTAAGGCGTAGTTATGAAATGTGTAACGATATGGTTGATTTTTAGGTTGTTCAGCTTGTAATTTTGTTATTGGCTCGCCCGTAATTCGATAAACTTCCAAAGCCCGAATAATTCGCTGTTTGTCTGACACTTTGAATTTCTGCCCAGCAATTGGATCCACTGCGACCAATTCGTCATAAACTGCCTGCCAACCTTCTTGTTCTGCTTTTAAATTAATGGCATCCCGAATAATTTGATCTGCATTAGGTAAATTATCAGCCAGTCCTTCTAACAGAGACTTAAAGTACAACATGGTTCCCCCCACCAAAATCGGAGTTTTACCGCGTGCATGCATATCATCAATGAGTGGACAGACATCTTCTACAAATTGCGCCGCTGAATACACTTCTAATGGCGTAATAATATCAATTAAGTGGTGCGGATACTGTTCTTGCTCCTCTTTGGTCGGTTTGGCAGTTCCAATATCCATATCTTTATAAACTAAAGCCGAGTCCACAGAAATCAGTTCATAATTACCACGCTCGTAAAGTTCACATGCCAATGCTGTTTTACCACTTGCGGTAGGCCCCATTAAATTGATGACGGGCAATTGATTTGACATGTAAAACTACTCTCCTCGAGCAAATAATTTATCTAGTTGATGCAATGGAAAAGCGCGCCAGGTTGGGCGACCATGATTACACTGACTGGCGAATTCGGTCTGTTCCATTTGGCGTAGTAAGGCATTCATTTCTGAAAGGCTTAATTGACGATGAGCACGTACCGCACCATGACATGCCATTCCTGCTAAAAGCTCATCACGTTTTTGTAATAAACCTCTGGCTTCATCATTTGGATCCAAATCATTTAATAGCTCTGGAATCAGATTACCAAAATCAGCCTTGTGCAAAATGGCAGGCACGCCACGTACAATCACCTGCTCATCGCCATATTGATCAATTTCCAAACCTAAACGTTGCAATTGTGGCTGTAAATCCTCAATTCGCGTCGCCTGCATGCGGGTGATAGACACCACTTTCGGTATCAGCAATTGCTGTGAGATCCAGAACTCAGGCTTATCCCATGCCGATTTCATTTGTTGTAACAGAATCCGCTCATGAGCAGCATGCATATCCACAATAATCAGGCCTTCCGTATTCTGAGCCAGAATGTAGATACCATGTAGCTGAGCAATCGCGATACCCAACGGAAACTCATCTACTCGGGACGGCGCATTGTCTTCTTCAGTCGTTGTCTCAGACTCTTCACGTAAAGGTGCCAAATAGGTTTTCAAGGCATTATTCAATTGTGCTGAACCGTTATATTTGGGTTGCTGAGTCTGGGCCGAATTGTACTGTACCGCCTGTGGACGACTCTGATTAAAATCAGTTAACAAGTCTGTCGACACTGCAGCGGGCTGATTAGATTGCGGTTCTACTTCTACTGCTGCACGATGCAGATTAAATTGTTCCTGATATTTGGGTTGAGGTTGATAATTAAAATGATCATCCGCCTCAGCTGTTTTCATGGCCTGTGCCAGATCAGCAGTTGCCGTCTGGAACTGCGACAAAGTTGCTTTAGCATAATGACGTACAAATTCATGCACTTCGCGTTGATTCAAGAAGCGAATTTCATGCTTTGTAGGATGCACATTGACATCAATATTCTCAGGATCAACTTCTAAAAATAACAAATAAGAAGAATGTTGATGCCCGTGCAAAATACCGTCATAGGCCATACGCAAGGCATGCGAAATAGTTTTATCTTTAACAATACGACCATTCACATAAACATATTGCAAATCTGCTTGAGCACGCGCATCGGATGGGTGCCCCAACCAGCCAGACAAACGCATATTGATACTATCCGAATCAATCCAGTAGGCATTTTGGATAAATTGCTGACCCAATAATTGTTGCACACGCTGATAACGTAATTCGCCACTATCCGCGATCGGCAGATTTAAACGAATATTATCGTTATGTTCCAGAACAAAACGGATATCGAAATGCGTTAAAGCCAGACGGCGAACTATTTCTTCAATATGATTAAATTCTGTAGTTGGTTTTTTTAAGAATTTACGGCGTGCGGGGACATTAAAAAATAAATCCTGTACACGAATATGCGTACCTTTCTGGGCGGCCACTGCCTGAATCTGCTGATGATCAAAAGCCGTCCCATTCACTTCAACCTGATAGCCAACACCCTGTTCATCCTGACTGCTGGTTAAAGTTAAACGTGATACGGCTGCGATAGACGCTAAAGCTTCGCCACGAAAGCCCAGACTCACAATCGCATGTAAATCATCTGCGGTTTGAATTTTGCTTGTGGCATGACGCATCACCGCCAAGGGTAAATCTTCCGGATGAATCCCGTTACCATTATCAATGATTTCAATCAGGGTAGAACCGCCCTGCGCCACCCGAATAATCAGTTCAGTTGCGCCCGCATCAATCGAGTTTTCTAATAATTCTTTAACCACTGATGAAGGACGTTCAATGACTTCACCCGCTGCGATCTGGTTGGCTAAAGCAGCATCAAGGGTATGAATACGACGAGTTGCATCATGCGCCATTCAGTTGTTCCTGCAAAATTTGAATTAAAAGTTCTGATTCTGTGGTTAAGGTGACAGATCGGGTCAATTCATCCTCTGATTTTTGAATATCAATCACGATATCTGGCTTTGGAATCTCATCGCCACCTTTAGAGGGCCATTCAAACAGAAATAAGGCATCGGGTATTTCCAGATAATCACGAATCCCCATCAATTCCAATTCATAAGGATCATCTAAGCGATAAAGATCGAAATGGAAAATTTCTTTACCCTGAATGGTATACGGTTCAACCAGCGTATACGTTGGGCTTTTTACCGAACCTTGATGACCGAGGTGTTGTAAAAAATAACGGGTAAAGGTCGTCTTGCCAGCACCCAAATCACCAATCAAGTAAATAATGCCTGAATGCACATGCTGAGACAGAATGTGTGCAAACTGTTGAGTGTCTTGTTCATGATTTAAGTTGAATTTCACTGAATATGACATGGCAAATAGAACAAAATTGGGATGCTGGCTATGATAACATTGCCCTGCTTCAAAGCCTAATAAACTCCTTTTAAACTGGCTTTTTTTACATCGTTTATACTGAGTCGTATCGCTGCATGACCTCTATTATTGAATTTGCTCCGCCACTGATCGACGGCGTGAGTGCCAGTAAAGTCTTTTTACCTCATGATGCTTCTGCAAACACTATTTTTGACTATCTCTGCCAGCATTTCCCTCATATACAACAAGAAGAATGGCAACAACGCTTTGCCGATGGGCTGATCTATGCAGCAGATGGTGCAAGACTCAATATAGAAAGTAGTTACACGCCCAATACCCACATTTTTTATTATCGTTTTCTCGCGCATGAAATTCATGTGCCTTTTCAACATGAGATTTTGTTTGAAAATGAAGATTTGCTGGTGGTCGATAAACCCCACTTTCTCACTATGACACCAACTGGACAATATGTTCAGGAAACGCTTTTGGTGAGATTAAAGAAACAAACAGGATATGCCGATCTCACACCGATTCATCGACTGGATCGGGAAACGGCGGGTGTGGTTTTATTCTGCAAGACACCTGCGACTCGCGGCATTTATCAGCAACTTTTTGCCGAGCGTAAAGTCGAAAAGACTTACCACGCTATTGCCGCCTATCGACCAGAACTCAACCTTCCGCAAATCTTGCAATTGCATCTAGAAAAGGGCAATCCTTTTTACACCATGCAAATTAATCCTGAAAAAACTGAGAATACGGAAACACTCATTGAGTTGTTGGAACACAACCAACAGTTCGCAAAATACCAGCTCAAACCAAAAACAGGGAAGCAGCACCAGTTACGTGTGCATCTAAATTATCTTGGCATTCCAATTTTAAATGACCCTTTTTACCCAGTTGTCGCACATAAAGCAGACGATGATTTCAGCCATCCATTACAGCTATTGGCGAAGGACATTCATTTCATAGATCCTATTCTAAAACAGGAAATGGCCTTTAAATCCAACTTTGAACTGACACTGTAGTTACATCGTAATGACAAAAATTCTATTTTTTCACCTCAAAAATATTGAAATTACATTGCAATGGTTTAAAATACATGACGATAACTAAAAATATGTGGTTACATTCTTAATGCGTAAAACAGAAGTTTATCAGGTTCGCCTCGATTCTCAGGAAAAGAAACAGGCCTTTGCCGTTTTTAAGCAGTTGGGTATCTCCCCTGCTCAAGCCGTTCGCCTTTTCTTTAAACAAGTCGTACTAACCAAATCGATTCCTTTTGCAATTGAAAACCAGAACATCAATATGGAACAACTGCTTAAGTTACGTAAATCGAAAGCCGCAGCATCTGCCGAGAATCCTTCAGCAGTTGAAATTGAGGACGATCACGAAGATCTATTTGAAGAACTGAATGCGCTGTTAGGTGAAAGTGACAAAACTTAACAATGTTGCATTTATAAACAAGTTTTTATTTTTTAAGCTGAATTTTTTTCGCTATTCTGACAGTCCAAATAAAACTATAAGTGTAAGGATGGGCTGGAATGATTGTTAAGCGAGCAACAAAGGAAGATCTTCATCAACTTGCTGTCTTGTTTGACGAATACCGTCAATTCTACGGTGCATCATCAAATCTTGAACAATCCTATCAATTTCTTAAACATCGTTTTGATAATAAAGACAGTGTTATTTTCATTCACGTTAAAGATGATGTATTCACAGGTTTTGTTCTACTCTACCTTGCCTTTTCTTCAGTTGCCTGTGAAACCTATTACCTATTAGATGATGTCTATGTCACCCCAAGTTATCGTAAACAGGGTTCCGCTAAACAGTTGATTGATACAGCCATACTTTTTGCCCGTCATGAAAACGCTCAACGGATTAGTCTTGAAACCCAAAAAAATAATTATCAATCCCATCGCCTCTATGAACAAATGGGATTTATTCAGGACAGTGAGTTTAAGACCTATCATTGCTTCCTGAAGTAATTAAGCTTCTACAGCGATATTTTGGCTCAACTGTTTTTGTTCATCACTTAAATACATCCATTCACCTTCAGGTAAGTCTGGAAGTTCAAGCAAACCGACTTGATGTCGATGTAAAGCTTCCACTTTATTCCCTACAGCAGCCAACATCCGCTTAACTTGATGATAAACACCTTGATGAATGGTCATGCTCAACTGATGTTCCGAGAATAATTCGATATCTGTTGCAGCATAAATCCCCTTTTCATTTCTAAGTTCAACACCCTGCTGCAAGCCCTGAATTTGCTCAGGTGTGATCGGATCCGCTGTAGTGACATGATAAACCTTAGGCACATGTTTACGCGGATGGGTCAATGCTTGTAAAAATTGCCCATTATCGGTGAGAAGCAATAAACCCGTAGTGTCCTGATCCAGTCGCCCTACGCATTGAATACCACGATGAAGTAAAATTTCAGGAAATAAGCTAAATACACTTTTATGATGCGTAGCCTGATGTGAACATTCATAGCCTTGCGGTTTGTTTAAAACAATATAGACATGCTCGCGATATTGATATTCTTCACCAAAGACCTGAAATATGAGCTGATCGATATTGACATTCTGTTTGGGATTATCACAAATCTGATTTTCAATCTGGACAGAACCATTTTTAATTAACTGCTGGCAATATTTACGTGAACCAAAGCCTTGAGATTGCAAAATTTTTTCCAGCAGCATATATAAATCCTAAACGAAACTTTTTCTATTGTACCCGATTAGCGTAAAGCCCGTTGTTCATTGCGCATTCATTCTTTATTTTTATAATTTATTCACAATGTCTTCATTTGTAATAGAACTCAAACAAAACCCTCGTGAAACTCTCTCAATCCAGATATTGCACTCCATAATTTCACTAAAAAGTCTTGTTACATTTGTCACAAGCAAAAAGAATACTGTCCAAAAGAATGGATAAGGAGTTTCATCATGAAATCAAATATGTGGTTATGTGGCGTTATCTTGGCAGCCTCATCAATGGTCACTGTTGCACATGCAGACAACACGACTCGGGTTGCAGCAACTTCGGCTCTAGGCAGCGTAGTCGGTACAGCTATAGGTAAACAACTGGGCGGTAATACGGGTGCCATGATTGGTTCAGCAATTGGTGGTGCTGGCGGTGCAGCTGCATCAAGTAATCGTCGTGACCGTACTGAAGCTGCGATTGGTGGTGGTTTAGGTGGTGTCGGTGGTTATACTGTCGGTCGTAACATGGGCGGAACCAATGGTGGCTATATCGGTGCTGCATTAGGTGCTGCTGGTGGTGCCGCTTTAGGTCAAAAAGTAGGTCAGGATCGTGATGATGACCGTCGTTATGATCGCCGTTATGACAACCGCCGCTCTTATGATGACCGCCGTTATTACAATTCACGTCATAACTACCGCCATGACAATGGTCGCCATCGCGGTTGGTACAAAAACCGTTAATTCGTTCGGTTGAATATTCGTTTTACCCTTTATAGCACCTTCGGGTGCTTTTTTTATTGCATTGAAACAATATATCGAACAAATTCGATATACAAACTCAAACTTATATCGTAGTATTTCGATATATAGTTTTGAGATGTAATGATGAAAACACTACAAGATATAAAGTTCTCTATTTTGGAATTAGCCCCTGTTAGAGATGATAAGACTATTGAATTTTCACTACGCCATGCTTTGGAGCTCGCACAGCATGCTGAAAAGTTAGGCTATGAACGCTTTTGGCTGGCAGAACATCACAACATGGATGGAATTGCCAGTTCTGCTACAGCGGTTTTATTGGGTTTTATTGCTGCAAATACGCAAAAGATCCGCTTAGGGTCAGGCGGTATCATGTTGCCAAACCATGCGCCACTGGTTGTTGCTGAGCAATTCGGAACATTAGCAACCCTGTACCCAGACCGTTTTGAACTAGGATTGGGTCGTGCACCCGGTACAGATCAGATGACCATGCGTGCGTTACGCCGAGGCCGTCAGGAAACTGAAGATCAATTCCCACAAGATGTGCTGGAAATTTTACAATATTTCAAAGCCCCACAGCCTAATCAGCGCATTATTGCAACACCTGGTCAAAATACCCACGTTCCAGTCTGGTTATTAGGCTCAAGTTTATTTAGTGCGCAGCTGGCAGCCAAGCTTGGGCTGCCTTATTCATTTGCTTCACATTTTGCTCCACGAATGTTAGGCCAAGCAATCGAAATCTATCGAGATAATTTCCAGCCTTCTGAGTATCTGGACAAGCCTTATGTTTCAATGGGCGTCCCTACCGTGGTTGCTAAGACAGACGAAGAAGCACAATATCTGGCAACAAGTTCGTATCAACGTATCTTGAATCTGATCCGTGGTCACAGCTTGAAACTCAAGCCACCGATTGAATCTACTCAAGGCTTGGCAACCAGCGCTGAGCAGCTTGCCATTCAGAATTTCTATGCTATGGCTCAAATCGGTTCGGCAGAAACAGTTAAAGCGGGTTTAAATAAAATTGCCAGCCAATATGAGGTTGATGAGTTTATTTTCACCTGTGATATTTATGATACAGAGAAACGTTTAGAAAACTTTAGCCTGTTGATGGATCTTAAGAACAGCTAAATGCCGCTATCTGAAAGTAAGCATTATTTTTTCAAATAATGCTTACTTCACGACACCGATATATTGATAAACCGTATTGGTTTTACGATAACGCAAATACTTGGCTTGTGGTTTTCCATTTTTATCCAGCAGCATAATATCAATATGATTCAGATTTTTATCACTACGAATATAGTCAGGAACATCATTCGGACCTTCATGATTGTTACAATCAAAATCGACCTGTATGCGATCCAGTAATTTGGTTTTGGTCTGGAATATTTTTACTGTCTGAATCAGTCCCGTTTGAGTCGGCTGCAAAGCATCAATCGTATAAGCACCAATACAACTGCTGCCTTTATAATAACTATTCACCAAATAAACAGGTTTTTCCATTAATACAGTTTGTTTAACATCAAAAATCAAGCCCGTCTCGACAGGCGTTAAATGAGTTTTTCCACTCTTTTGAGTTTGCACATAAGATGAGTATTCCCCCATCGTTCCGCCACCGCCCACATCAAAAGTGTAAAACTTTAACTGTTTATCTGGTGAAAACTGAATACGCACATGGTAATGGTCTTCAAAAGCGGGAAAGGAATAATTGAAGCTGGCAGGATCATTCTCTATTTTATGAACGATATCAGACTCGATTGTCTGATTGACCTGATAAAAGTCTTTATTCGCATATTTTTGAATCAGCTTTTTCTCAAACTGCGCCAATGTTTCTGCATAGGTTTGCGAAACCACAAGAAGTGGAAGAAGAAGTACCAGTCTTTTCATTGTATTTTCCTGTTCTTGTCATTCTGGAAATAAAAAAGCGTAGCACTTCGACCACGCTTTTCGATTGAAACACCTATTTAACCAATACGACGTTTTAAACCAGTCATCTGTAAAACACGGGTTGAAATTTCTTCAATCGACATCTCGGTGACATTGAGATATTTAATCCCTTCCGAGATATAAATGCCTTCAACCGCACGTAGCTCCATCTGGCACTGACTAAAACTTGAATAACGACTATTGGCCTTACGCTCATTGCGAATTGCCACCAGACGCTCTGCATCAATCATCAAACCAAACAGTTTATGCTTATGTTCACGTAGCACTTTTGGCAAACGGTTATCGTCCAGATCTTCCTCGGTTAAAGGATAGTTTGCAACACGAATACCAAATTGTAATGACAAATAAATCGAGGTTGGGGTTTTACCAGAACGGGACACACCGATCAAAATAATATCGGCTTTGTCATAATGACGTGTTCTCGCACCGTCATCATTATCCAGTGCGAAATGTACTGCATCGATACGGGCTTTATAATATTCAGAATCTGTTACGGCATGCGTTTGTCCAACCAATGTCGTTGGCGGAACCCCTATTTCTTGTTCTAATTTACTGATTAAACCTTCAAACACATCCAGATTGACTGCTTTGGCCGTATTGATAATTTCACGGACATGCGGATCGACCAGCGTATCAAAAACCAACGGTAAAGAGCCATCCCGAGACTGACACGCATTGATCTCTGCCACAGCGACCATTGCTGCCTCTTCTGTCGCAATATAAGGCATGATATGGATATCAAAATCCACGTTTGGAAATTGCGCAAGTAGTGAATGTCCAAGGGTTTCTGCGGTAATCGCGGTGCCATCCGAAATAAAAAAAACGCTCCGTTTAATTTCTTTACTTACGGGCATCAAAATTCTCCTTAAACATTTGTCTTAGTGCTCTATAATCTTTATAGTAAACTCATCTAACATGACTGTCGCTTAGTAAAATACTAAATCTAGGCACTTTTGTATAATTTCATACCAATGATGGTCATTCATACTGCAAAAAAAGTGGAGTAAATACTTTGGAAGCGCGCGTAATCGGTCTGGAAAAATTAGGAAAACACGATGTCGAACTCGTAGGTGGGAAAAACTCATCTCTGGGTGAAATGATCAGCCATTTATCCAATGCTGGTGTATCGGTACCGGGTGGTTTTGCAACAACTGCTGCTGCCTATCGTGAGTTCTTGGATCAAAGCGGCTTAAATGCTCGAATTCAGGCTGAACTTACCCAACTCAATGTTGATGATGTCATTGCACTTGCTGAGACTGGTGCGAAAATCCGTAAATGGATTGTTGACACTCCGCTTACTGCGACATTAGAACAAGAAATTCGTGATGCTTTTGCAGCACTTTCAAACGGCAACCCAGACATTGCCGTTGCTGTACGTTCTTCGGCAACTGCTGAAGACTTACCTGACGCTTCATTTGCAGGGCAACAAGAAACTTTCTTAAATATCCGTGGTATTGATAATATTCTTATCGCGATTAAAGAAGTATTTGCTTCTCTTTATAATGACCGCGCAATTGCTTACCGCGTACACCAAGGTTTTGAACATAGTGTTGTTGCCCTTTCTGCTGGTGTACAACGTATGGTTCGTTCTGAAACTGGTGCGGCTGGTGTAATGTTTACACTAGATACAGAATCTGGCTTCCGTGATGTCGTATTTATTACTGCATCTTACGGCTTGGGTGAGATGGTTGTACAAGGTGCAGTTAACCCTGACGAATTCTATTTATCAAAACCATTATTAAATGCGGGTAAACATTCTGTTTTACGTCGTAACCTCGGTTCTAAACACCAGAAAATGATTTATGGTGAAGAAGGTGCGGCGGGTAAATCAGTTGTGATCGTTGATGTTGAAAAACAGGAACGTCAACAGTTTGCATTAAATGATCATGAGCTTCACGAATTAGCGAAGCAAGCTTTGATCATTGAACAGCATTATGGTTCTCCAATGGACATCGAATGGGCGAAAGATGGCGATGACGACCAAATCTATATCGTTCAAGCACGTCCAGAAACAGTAAAAAGTCGCCAGAATGTCGGCACAATGGAACGTTACCTGTTAAAACAACGTGGTACTGTAATTTGTGAAGGTCGTTCAATCGGTCAACGTATTGGTTCTGGTAAAGTCCGCGTTGTCACGTCGATTAAAGAAATGGACAAGGTACAGGACGGTGATGTACTTGTATCTGACATGACTGACCCAGATTGGGAACCAGTGATGAAGCGTGCCGCTGCCATTGTGACCAACCGTGGTGGTCGTACTTGTCACGCAGCCATTATTGCACGTGAATTAGGTGTTCCTGCGATTGTTGGTTGTGGTAATGCAACAGAAGTTCTTGCTGATGGTCAGGAAGTGACTGTTTCATGTGCTGAAGGTGATACAGGCTTCATTTATGAAGGTGCGCTAGACTTTGAAGTGCAACGCAACTCAATTCACTCTATGCCGCAATTACCGTTCAAAATCATGATGAACGTGGGTAACCCTGACCGCGCATTTGACTTTGCTCAGATTCCAAACGAAGGGATCGGCCTTGCACGTCTTGAGTTCATCATTAACCGTATGATTGGCGTACATCCGAAAGCATTATTGAACATTGACAGCTTACCACGCGAAACTCGTGCTGCTGTTATGGCGCGTACTGCGGGCTACTCTTCTCCAATCGAATTCTATGTTGAGAAATTGGTTGAAGGTATTTCTACACTTGCAGCAGCATTTGCAGACAAGCCAGTGATCGTTCGTATGTCTGACTTCAAGTCAAACGAATATGCAAACTTGATCGGCGGCAAACTGTACGAGCCAGAAGAAGAAAACCCAATGTTGGGCTTCCGTGGTGCAAGCCGTTATGTTTCGGATAACTTCCGCGACTGCTTCGAACTTGAATGTCGTGCATTGAAAAAAGTTCGTGATGAAATGGGCTTAACCAACATTCAAATCATGATCCCATTCGTACGTACGGTTTCTGAAGCAAAACGTGTGATCGAATTACTTGCTCAAAACGGCTTAAAACGTGGTGAAAATGGTCTAAAAGTGATCATGATGTGTGAGCTTCCAACCAATGCATTATTGGCTGAACAGTTCCTTGAACACTTCGATGGTTTCTCGATCGGTTCAAACGACTTAACCCAGTTAACACTTGGCCTTGACCGTGACTCTGGTATCGTTTCTCACCTGTTCGACGAACGTGATCCAGCAGTTAAAGCGCTTCTTTCTATGGCAATTCATGCATGCCGCAAAGCAGGCAAATACGTTGGTATTTGTGGTCAAGGTCCTTCGGATCATCCTGACCTTGCGAAATGGCTCATGGAACAAGGCATTGAATCTGTGTCATTGAACCCTGACTCAGTGCTTGATACCTGGTTCTTCCTCGCTGAAGAACAGATCAAGAAAGCTTAATCTTTTTTAGAAAAAGACCCTCTTTCGTAGGGTCTTTTTTCATCGTAGGGTCTGTTGGCACTTCAGAGATACTTGTGACATGAGCCATTTTTGGCGCAAGATTTTTTGCCATCAGGCAGACATGGCTTACGTAATTTAGCTATTCTAAATAATGAGCAGCGATTACAGCTGCGCAAGATAACGTAGTAGTGGCAAAAATGTCCTTGTCCCATAGGGTTATGGCAAAAACCTCCCCAAACTTCGTTATGAAACTTGACAAGGGGTTTACCATTGTCTACGTTTCATGCCTTGTTTGGGTTGTTTTAGCCTATAACACAAGACATGTCTGAAATGTCAACACCCCCTTGTAATTGAGATTTTTAAATTATGCAAATTTACTTGGCTCGTAACAATCAACAAGCTGGTCCCTATAGTTTAGAACAAGTGAACCAAATGCTTGCCAGTCAACAAGTTTTATTGACGGATCTGGCTTGGCACGAAGGTATGACTGAATGGAAAACACTTGGTGAACTTACTCAAGGTAAACTTGTATACGAACCTGTAGGTTACACACCTTTTAGTGCTCCGATTAAAACAGAAACAGAGAACGCTTCTTTTAAAATCAAGGTTGAGCAAAAAGCCAAACCAGAATTAGCACCCTTCCACTCTCGTGCGCTTGCAAAAGTACTGGACTTGATTCTTTGGTTGCCAATGGCAGCTATTCCTTCTTTCTTCTTTAACGAAAGCCAATATAAAGAATTGTTTGAAATTCAAAAGCAATTACAGGCAGCTCAAGTTGCATCAAGTAAGGCTGTAGAATTACAGCAGCAGCTCATGCACCTTATCCCGAATGAAGCATGGATGAGTATTTTTGCTTATCTGATTATCATGCTCATGATTCAGGCTTTTTTTATTGCAAAATCAGGTCAGAGTATTGGTAAGAAAATTGCGAAAATTAAAATTGTAGATGCCGAAACATTTACTCAAGTCAGTACAATTCGCGCTTTTTGGTTACGCAGTATTTTGTTCATTATTTTAAATCTGCTGTTTATGCCATTTATTACAATTGTTGATTATGCTTTCTTCGCATTGAACAAAAATCGTCAAACTCTGCACGATAAATTGGCAAAAACCAAGGTAATTAAACAGTAATCACAAATCAATAAAGAAAAGAGGATTTATTCCTCTTTTCTTTTATATTAAATTGATATCTATACAAAAAGAACTTAACTCAACCTTAATTCCTACAAGATAAATCGGGTTTTAAAACAAGCATTTCAGGCCACTTTATCAGTAGCTTAGTTCTTCAATATGAGGCATAATGCCCAACAACGTAGCGGTGTCGCGTGATTGCTAAGCATTTTTTAAACAATTCTTATCAATCACGCGACACTTTAATCGCTATCCCATAATTTAATTAGGGAATGGGACTCTTCACCGAGGTTGTAAAATGAGACAAACGATTTTAGCTGTATTGTCTTTATCTGCGATGGCCGCGCTCTTAACTGGGTGTGGCGGTGATATGGTACTTCTAAACAATAAAGGTCCAGTTGGTCAAGGTCAAAGTAACTTGATGATGACTGCGATCTATTTAATGCTATTGGTGGTAATTCCATCAATTGTTATGGCATTGTGGTTTGGTTGGAAATATCGCGCGTCGAATAAAGATGCAGACTATAAACCTACTTGGGCACACTCTACGACAATTGAGATCGTTGTTTGGGGTGTTCCTGTCATTATTATTGGTATTTTAGCTTGGTTAACTTGGTGGGGTTCCCACAAGTACGACCCTTACCGTCCGTTAGAATCTGATAAAGCACCATTAACTATTCAAGCTGTCGCTGAACAGTTCAAGTGGATTTTTATCTATCCTGAGCAAAACATTGCAACGGTAAATGAAGTACGCTTCCCAGAGCAAACACCAGTAAGCTTCAAGATCACTTCTAACTTTACGATGAACTCTTTCTTCATCCCACAGTTAGGTGGCCAGATCTACGCAATGGCTGGTATGCAAACTCACCTGCACCTATTAGCAGATGAACCAGGTATTTTCCGTGGTTTCTCAGCAAACTATTCAGGTTACGGTTTCTCACAAATGCGCTTTAAAGCACACAGTGTGACTGAACCAGAATTTGCACAATGGGTAGCAGACATCAAAGCTGGTAAAGGCGACACAATCGTTGTTGATGACCATGGTACAAAAGCCATTCAAAAACCGATCCTTGACCAAGCCGAGTTAGCAACGCTGAAAGATGGCGATCGTTCTAAGCATCAGATCGAGCATTTAGTGAATCGTGCTAAAGCTGCTGGTGATGAAGAAGCGCTTGCTAAAGCTGAAGCGATGACACCGTTCCCGACTAAGCCACACCCAGTGACTTATTACTCATCAGTTGAACCAAAATTGTTTGAAACAATCATCAACCACTATATGAGTAACTATCACGGTGCTGACCATTCTGCTGGACATGCAACAGCAGAAACTCATGCTGCAGCAGAACACGCTGCTCAAGGGGAATAAGACATGGATATGATTTTTGGTAAACTTGGGTGGGATTCGATCCCGACAGAACCCCTTGTACTTGTCACCATGGTCTTTATGGCACTTGGTGCAATTGCTGTTTTAGGCGGTATCACCTATTTCAAAAAATGGGGATATTTGTGGAATGAGTGGTTTATTACTGTAGACCATAAAAAGATTGGTATCATGTATATCATCGTATCTGTTGTCATGCTTTTGCGTGGTTTCGCCGATGCGATCATGATGCGTCTACAACTTTTCCTCGCTAAAGGCGGCGGTGAAGGTTACTTACATCCTGACCACTACGACCAGATCTTCACCGCACACGGTGTTATCATGATCTTCTTCGTGGCAATGGGTCTCGTTGTCGGTATGATGAACATCTCTGTACCTTTACAGATTGGTGCTCGTGACGTTGCTTTCCCATTATTGAACTCTTTAAGCTTCTGGTTATTCGCCGGTGCTGCTGGTTTGATGATGCTTTCACTTGTATTAGGTGAATTTGCTGCGACTGGTTGGATGGCTTACCCTCCTCTATCTGGCATTCAATATTCTCCTGGTGTTGGTGTTGACTACTATATCTGGGCACTTCAGGTTTCTGGTCTAGGTACGCTTTTATCTGGTGTTAACTTCTTTGTTACCATCATCAAAATGCGTGCACCTGGCATGAAATTGATGGATATGCCTATTTTCACGTGGACTTCACTTTGTACGGCTGTATTAATCATTGCATCGTTCCCTGTATTAACAGGTACACTTGCAATGCTTACACTTGACCGTTACTTCGGCTTCCATTTCTTCACCAATGAGCTTGGCGGTAGCCCAATGCTTTACGTGAACTTGATCTGGACTTGGGGTCACCCTGAAGTATATATCTTGGTATTGCCAGCATTTGGTCTATACTCAGAAATCGTTGCAACCTTCTCTCGTAAAGCGTTGTTCGGTTATAAGTCTATGGTGTATGCAACTATCGCGATTACTGTTCTTGCGTTCGTTGTATGGCTTCACCACTTCTTCACCATGGGTGCTGGTGCGAACGTTAACGCGTTCTTCGGTATCATGACCATGGTTATTGCGATTCCTACAGGTGTGAAAATCTTCTCTTGGTTATTCACAATGTATAAAGGTCGCATCACCTTCACTACCCCTATGTTATGGACACTTGGCTTCCTTGTAACATTCGGTATTGGTGGTTTAACTGGTGTACTTATGGCTGTTCCACCTGCGGACTTCCTTGTACACAACTCATTATTCTTGATCGCTCACTTCCATAACGTAATTATCGGTGGTGTGGTGTTTGGTATGTTTGCCGGCATCATCTTCTACTGGCCGAAAATGTTTGGTTGGAAGCTCAATGAAGCATGGGGTAAAGCTGCGTTCTGGTTCTGGTTCTTCGGTTTCTACTTTGCATTCATGCCACTTTATATCCTTGGTTTCATGGGTATGACACGTCGTTTGAATACATATGACAACCCAGAATGGGATCCGTACTTGGCTATCGCGTTATTCGGTGCTGTTCTTGTTGCGATCGGTATTGCATGCTTCTTGATGCAAATCATCGTTGGTTTCTTACAACGTAAGGACAACATGGACCATACTGGCGATCCATGGGATAGCCGTACCCTTGAATGGGCAACGTCATCTCCTGCTCCATTCTATAACTTTGCACATGTACCAGAAGCTAGCGGTGTTGACCGTTTCTGGACTGACAAAGAAAATGGTGTAGCATACGCACGTAACACTAAATATGAAGACATCCACATGCCGACTGATCGGGCTGCTGGTTTTGTCATTGCAATGTTCATTACATTACTTGGCTTTGCACTTATCTGGCATATTTGGTGGCTTGTTGTTGTTTCATTCGTTTCAGCTGTTGTTAGCTTGATCGTAAGCTCATTCACTAAGAATGTTGATTACTACGTTCCTGCTGCTGAAGTTGAGCGTATTGAAAACGAACGCTATGCTTTACTTGAAAAACACTTGAAGAAGGACTAAGGAAATGGCTGAAGTACTTCATCACGACAACCACGGCCACGATGGTCATCATGAACATGATGATACGGACTTAACGGTCTTTGGTTTCTGGACATACTTGATGAGTGACTTGATTCTTTTCGGATCACTCTTCATTGCGTTCGCTGTATTAAGCAGTCATATCCCGCCAGGAACCCCAAGTGCATATGACCTGTTCCATGATTCATTAGGCTTCGTGTTAACTGAAACATTTGCCTTATTGATTTCATCGGTAACATTTGGTTTTGCTGTACTTGCATCTTATAAAAAGAATGTAAATCAAGTGATCACTTGGTTATTCATTACATTCCTTTTTGGTGCATCGTTCATTGGTATGGAAATCTATGAATTCCATCACCTTGTACACGAAGGCCACGGTCCTACTCACAGTGCATTCTTATCATCGTTCTTTACTTTGGTTGGTACACACGGTATCCACGTAACTTCTGGTTTAGTGTGGATGCTGGTATTGATGTATCAAATCAAAAAGAATGGTTTGACTTTACCGAATACACGTCGTCTTGCTTGCTTAAGCTTGTTCTGGCACTTCCTTGACATCGTTTGGATCTGTGTATTCAGCGTCGTTTACTTACTGGGAGTTCTCTAATGAGTAGTCATGACCATAATGCTGCAGGTGCGTCACACGGTAACTTTAAGCAATACACTGTTGGATTTATCCTATCTGTTATCCTCACCATCATCCCGTTCGGGATGGTGATGGCTGGCGGTTTCAGTCGTGGCGTTTTAGTTACAGTAATTGCAATTACTGCTGTTGCTCAGGTACTTGTACAACTTGTGTACTTCCTACACATGAATACATCGTCTGATCAACGTTGGAACCTTATTGCATTTATCTACACAATCTTATGTATCGCTGTACTTTTAGTCGGCTCTGTGTGGATTATGAATTACCTACACTACAACATGATGATCTAAACTGATTGTCATGTGGAAAAAGTATTTATTCCTGACTAAACCAGGAATTCTCTTCGGTAATTTTATTACCACCTTGGGCGGCTTCTTCTTAGCCGCCCAAGGCTCTATAGACTTCCTCTTATTATTATTGACCTTGATTGGAACAACGCTTGTGGTTGCTTCTGGTTGTGTGGTGAATAATGTAATTGATCAAGACATCGATCAAAAAATGCAGCGCACCATGAACCGAGCGCTTGTGACTAAAACAATTTCCCCTACTGTTGCCATGTTATATGCATTGGTTTTAGGTGTTATTGGCTTTAGCATTCTCTGGTTCTATGTTAACGCCTATGCATTTTTATTTGCTGTGATTGGTTTTGTGGTCTATGTCGGTTTTTATAGTTTGTGGACAAAACGTACCACAATCCATCAAACTGTCATTGGTAGTATTTCTGGAGCGAGTCCTCCTGTTATTGGTTATACGGCTGTAAGTCATCAGTTCGATATGGCTGCCTTATTGATTTTTGTTGCATATGCTTTATGGCAAATGCCACATTCATGGGCAATCGCAATTTATCGTTTTGACGACTACAAAAATGCAGGCGTTCCGATTTTACCTGTAGCACGCTCAATTTTAAGAACGAAGATTGAATCACTGATTTATGTGGTTTTATTTACCGTTGCAATGAATGCTTTATTTGTATATGGATACACCAACATCATTTTTCTGGTGATCTGTAATGCACTTTGCATTTACTGGTTCTACATTGGTATTTTAGGATTTAAGGCTAAAGATGATCAACTTTGGGCTAAACGCTTTTTCCTTTTTTCAGTAATTCTCGTTACTGTCATCAGTTTAAGCTTTAGTTTTACCTTTAAAAGCCCTGCACCATTCTTCCCTATTTTTTAAAAAGATAGAGGATTCTCTATCTTTTTATTCTCCCTGTATCGTTCTTCATTTCGTGCAATAAAAACATTCGCTTCTTTATTGCCTAAATGAGACGTTCACCTTGCGTTATCTTAAACTCGACCCTGCACTCAAATTGATGATCAAGTTTGCTCACACCATTTATTTTTAAAGCCCCCTTCTCATTTCACCTAAAATAAATTAAATGTTCATTCTATTTTTAAATGTTTCATCAAAAAATTAAAACTAAAAAAACCAAGCAGATTTGCTTTATCGCTCTGATTTGAATATAATCCCCGCTTCGCAATTTGCGACATAACTTTTTAAGTTATGACTCCTTGCTTCTGATTTTTATAATTAGGGGCTGCTTAAACCGTAAGGAGCTGACAATGCGTCACTACGAAATCGTACTATTGGTACATCCAGACCAAAGCGATCAAGTTGTAGGTATGGTTGAACGCTATATCTCTCAGATCAAAGAAGCTGAAGGTCAAATTCACCGTTTAGAAGATTGGGGCCGCCGCCAATTGGCTTACCCGATTAACAAAATTCACAAAGCACACTACATTCTTATGAATGTTGAATGTGGTCAAACGACTCTTGATGAATTAGAAGAATTGTTCCGTTATAACGACGCGATCATTCGTAACATCATCATCCGTCGTGAACACGCAATTACTGAAGAATCTTTACTTGCTAAGAGTGCTGAAGAAAAACGTGCGCGTAAAGCTCAACGTGAAGAAGCACAACAAGCAGTTCAAGAAGCTGAATAAGGAGAACATCAATGGCACGTTTTTACCGTCGTCGCAAGTTCTGCCGCTTTACAGCTGAGAATGTTGCGTACATCGACTACAAAGATATCGACACTTTAAAACAGTACATCACTGAAAACGGCAAGATTGTTCCTAGCCGTATTACAGGTACTAAAGCTCGTTATCAACGTCAATTAGCGTTAGCTATTAAACAAGCTCGCTATTTGTCTTTGATTCCGTACACTGACAACCATAAGTAAGTGAGGTGAGCTGTGGACGTTATCTTATTACAACGCATTAAAAACCTTGGTAAATTAGGCGACAAAGTATCAGTTAAAGCTGGTTACGGTCGTAACTTCTTGATCCCTCAAGGTAAAGCTGTAGCTGCAACTGAAGCAAACACTGCTGCTTTTGAAGCTCGTCGTGCTGAACTTGAGAAACAAGAAGCTGAAGTATTAGCTGCTGCGAATGCACGTGCTGAACAATTGAACGAAGTTAACATCGTTATCACTGCGAAAGCTGGTGACGAAGGTAAACTCTTCGGTTCTATCGGTACTCGTGACATCGCTGATGCTTTAACTAATGCTGGTCTTGCTGTAGACCGTGCAGAAGTTCGTTTACCAAACGGTGCGCTTCGTCACACTGGTGAATTCAACATCGCAATCCAATTGCATCATGATGTTGTTGCTGAAGTTCTCGTTACTATCGTATCTGAGTAATTTCTGCAAAGAAAAAGAGCATGTTTTACATGCTCTTTTTTTATGTCTAAAAAATACAAAAAGACTTCGAATTAAGTTTTAAATTTTATAATTCTCATCTCTATAGGGCCTCATATGCAAAAGAAAAATCGTATCATCGCTTTGGTACTCGCAATGTTTTTAGGTTTTTTCGGAATAGATCGTTTCTATCTCGGCAAAAAGACCAGTGGTATTTTAAAATTAATCACTTTTGGTGGCTTAGGCTTGTGGTGGTTTATTGATGCCACCCTACTCCTACTTGATGCCTTCCTTTATTCCTTGGGCAAAGATACGGGGTTCGTCAAGGATGCTCAAAATAATGATCTTTGCTACGGCCTTTCTGCTTACCGCTTAAAAAATGGAAAATTCGTACAGGACTGGTTTGCAAAATCTTAACCTAAAATCTTCTATTTTTTTCTTTACACAAACTTGACCACACTGGATGTAATAGCAGAAATGACTATCTATTATGCTATTGCATCACTTACACAATTTTCCCTGAATTAAATTGTCCAGATCAGCTTCATTTGGATTAAGATAGTCACTCGGTCGTGTTTCATCTTTTTTATTAGGTCTTGTTATGTCACAGGCGAATGCCAATTTTACAAAAAATTCTCCAAACACAGAGAGTAAAGTGAGTGACTCAGGTCAACTAAAAGAATTCCGCACTCCACCTCACAATCTTGCAATTGAGCAGGCTGTTTTAGCCGCTTTGATGACGGTGGCTGAATCATTTGAACAAGTCAGTGACTTACTGAAAGAAAATGATTTCTATGCAACGCGTCACAAATATATCTATCGTGCCATTGAAAAACTCGCACAAGAAAACTCACCTTACGATGCGGTTTTGGTGAATGACTGGTTGCTCAAACAAAACTTGCTTGATGCCATTGGTGGTGAAGAATATCTGATGCAATTGATGGCAGACTCTCCATCAAGTTTCTACAACCTTGAAATTTATGCAAATAAAATCAAGGAGTTTTCAACTCTGCGTAACATGATCAAGATCAGCAGTGATATTTTACAAAATGCCTATGACACCAAAGGTCGTCCAGTCAGCGAAATTCTAGATTTAGCAGAAACCAGTATTTTCTCTTTAGCGGAACAGCACAACAACAATAAAAAAGATTCTGGGCCAAAATCAATCAGCTCTGTAACTGCTGACGTTATCACCAAACTAGATGAACTTTCTAAACTTGATGGCAACATTACCGGTTTAACCACGGGATTCCTAGAGCTAGATAATAAAACTTCAGGGATGCAACCAGGTGACTTGATTATTGTTGCGGCACGTCCATCGATGGGTAAAACCACATTCGCGATGAACCTTGTTGAAAGTGTACTGCAATATAACCGCTTACCAGCCCTCGTATTCTCAATGGAGATGCCAGCCGACTCAATTGCTATGCGTTTGATCTCAGCAATGGGTAAAGTCCATCAAGGACATTTGCGTTCGGGTAATCTGGATGCGGATGAATGGACCAAAGTAACGGGCACAATCCTGCAATTACAAGAAATGCATCTCTATATCGATGACTCATCTGCCCTGCCGCCAACCGAACTTCGTGCCCGTGCGCGTCGTGTGGCCAAAATGCATGATGGCAAAATCGGCTGTATCATGGTCGATTACTTGCAGTTGATGAAAGTGCCAGGTATGGGTGATAACCGTGTGGGTGAGATCTCGGAAATTTCCCGAAGCTTGAAAGCGCTTGCCAAAGAAATGCAATGTCCTGTTATCGCACTATCACAGCTTAACCGTAGTTTGGAGAACCGACCAAATAAGCGTCCAGTGATGTCCGACTTACGTGAATCGGGTGCGATCGAGCAGGATGCCGACTTAATCATGTTTATTTATCGTGATGAAGTCTATAACAAGGAATCCAAAGAAGCAGGTACTGCTGAAATCATCATCGGTAAACAGCGTAACGGCCCAATTGGTAGCGTCCGCCTTGCCTTTGAAGGTCAATACACCCGTTTTAGTAACCTCTCACCTGAGTTCTATGCTCAGTATGATGATGAGGAATAATTCCTACCCGATTTAATTGCTTTATCTACTTTCCAAGTCGTCCCAAAGGAGAAATCAGGGTGCGCCAAGCAACAGTTTATATTGATAGTGATGCACTACAATATAATTTTAACCGCGTTAAACAACTTGCTCCCCATTCAAAAATTGTCAGTATGGTCAAAGCCAATGCTTACGGACATGGAGTTAAAGATTGTTTAGCCGCCTTGGACGCCACAGACGCCTTTGGTGTCGCCTGTTTAGAAGAAGCGCTAGAGATCAGGCAACTGGGATATACCCAACCGATCACGCTGATTGAAGGTATTTTCTCTGAAGATGAAATGACCCATGTCATTGAGCAAAAGCTTGAATGTATCGTTCACCATACCCAGCAAGTTGAATGGCTGATCCAGCATAAACAAGCCTACAATGCATTGGGTTTAAAAGTCTGGGTAAAGCTGAATAGCGGAATGAACCGTTTAGGCTTTAAAGTGACTGAAATTATCGATGTTATTCAGCGTTTAAAAGCAGAAGGTTTTACCTGTGTGCTCGCTATGCACTTTGCCAATGCCGATGTAGATCACCCGCTCAATGAACAGCAAATAGAACAATTCTTACACGTAAAACAAGCATGTGCACCTATTTTAGCCTCATGCTGCAATTCAGCGGCAATTTATAAATATCCTGAACTGCATTTTGATTTTGTCCGTCCTGGCATCATGCTATACGGTGCCTCTCCATTTGCAGATAAAAATATACATGATCTCGATCTCAAGGCTGTAATGACCTTTAGTGCAGAAATCATTGCTTTGAATGAAATCCAGCAAGGTGAATGTGTGGGCTATGGTTCAACCTATGCAGCAACCTGCCCTTCAAAAATTGCCATTGTTTCGATTGGTTATGGAGATGGCTATCCACGTGCCTATACCCAACAGAATTTTGTTGTGATTGACCAACAGCTCGTTCCTGTCGTGGGACGTGTCAGCATGGATATGATGGCGATTGATATCACTAACATAAAAGCTGAACTTGGCACTAAAGTGGAGCTTTGGGGACCAAATCGCCTTGTGGATGATGTTGCAACTGCAAACGGAACCATTGGCTATGAATTATTGTGTCGTTTAAGCAATCGACCACGACGTAGAGTCATTTAAGTGCACAAAAAATCCAGACCAATGTCTGGATTTTTTTATTCGCGCTCATTTAAAGATCATAATCTGCTGTCGGCTTGGGTAGTTCTTGCAAGCCACGACGTAATGTCTCCGACCATTGCTTACTGATCTGGGTAAAGTAAGGATCATTTTCACTAATCCGCTTGCCTGTGGGAATCTTGAAGCTATCTTTATGATAAACCAGCGCATCCAATGGTAGACCCACAGATACATTTGAACGTAACGTCGAATCAAAGGAAATAAGCGCACAACGCAAAGCATCATCTAAAGGCATTTTGTAATACAAAGCGCGATCCAGAATCGGTTTTCCGTATTTACTTTCACCAATCTGAAAATATGGCGTATCCGTGGTTGCGCAAATAAAATTACCCTGCGGATAGACATTATACAGCTGCATTTTATCGCCCTGAATTTGGCCTGCCACTAAGATACTGCAAGAGTAATTTATCTGTTCATGTGGATCTGCAGTGATATCTCCAAGTACCTTGCGTAAGGTTTTACCAATCAGTTCGGCCACCTCAAACATGGTATTGACTGTATTCAGATTAGGTTCCTGTCGTAACACCAGTGCATTTTGCAAATGTCCAATCACCGCTTGGGTTGTCGCTAAATTACCTGAGGTTTGCAAGGCTATAAAGCGCTCGCCTTCGACCCCAAAGGTGTGCAATTTCCGAAACACAGAAATATGATCGACCCCAGCATTAGTACGGGTATCACTAATCAGTACCAGACCCTGTTCTAATCTTAAAGCACAACAATACGTCATCTTTTTCTCTCTACATTTGACAAGTCAAAACCTGAACCGTAGACACCTTTTAAATGAACATTTTTTACTCTTATTTAAAATATTTAAGCAAAAGCGTGCTCATTTCAGTCGTAAATACGTAATCTGGATAGGATGGACTTGCTAATTAGGTATAGTTTTTTTATTGTGTGTGCTTTAGACCATTGAATTACGTATTACGCTTATGTCATCCGTACAAGAAAAAGAAACTTCGAATAGCCTTTATCGCCAGTGGCA
The DNA here is from genome assembly GCF_003815055.1 of Acinetobacter sp. BIGb0102. Lineage (NCBI taxonomy): Bacteria > Pseudomonadati > Pseudomonadota > Gammaproteobacteria > Moraxellales > Moraxellaceae > Acinetobacter > Acinetobacter sp. BIGb0102. The sequence goes on along the minus strand of NZ_RKQE01000012.1, from coordinate 385,069 downwards.
AATTTTATCCCGCCTTTCTACTGGGAAATGGATGGGTACCCGAGAATTACAAGAAATTTTAGAACGTGAAGGCATTGATATTAGCTTGAGAACGATTCAGCGCGATTTAAATCAGATTGCGCAGCGTTTCCCTATTGAAAGTAATAAAACCGTCCCTCAAGGCTGGCGCTGGCGTTCTGACGCACCTATTCAAAGCTTGCCACACATGACCAGTTCGCAAGCGGTAACGTTCATGATGGTTGAAGAACATTTACGTCACTTGCTTCCACCCAGCTTATTAGAAGAAATGACCCCTTGGTTTGATCTTGCCAAGCGTAGTCTTTCTACCCAAAACAACGTGAGACAATGGATTAACCGTGTCCGAATCGTACCTGCGACCCAGCCACTCATCCCGCCAGTGGTCGACAAGCATGCTCAGCAAGCGATTTATGAAGGTTTATTACAAGATAAACAGATTGAATGTATTTACCGCGCCAGAACTCATCAAGGTGAAGATAAAACCTATATCCTGAACCCATTGGCATTGGTACAAAAAGGTGCAGTGATTTACTTGATCTGTACCCGTAACGATAAAACCGAAGTTCAGACCTTTGCCTTGCACCGCTTTAAATCTGCGACCGTACTAGATAATCGCGCATTACATCCTGTGAATTTTGATATTGATAATTATATTGAATCAGGCGCTCTCGGTTTCCGTGTGGACTATAACAAGCCAACTGAACAGATTCAGTTAAAACTGACTATGAGCGAGAGTACAGCACGAAGTTTTTATGAAAGTCAGCTCAGCAAGGATCAAGTCATTCAACCATTTGAAGAGAATATTGTTGAAGTTTCTGCAACCGTTCCCTTTACGTCACAACTGGTCTGGTGGCTCAGAAGTTTTGGTAAAAAGATTCTGAATATCGAACCTGCTCCTGTTTATAACGCAGTGAAAGAAATTGAAGAGTCATAAATAGCGATATATATCCAACATTTTGCATGATAGAATTTTACCGAAATTGGCTAAATATAATTAGCCACGGTAATAATAATGCTATCGGTAGAATCAAAATGCACAGCCATAAAAAAGTATTCCTTTCTGTTGGGATGATTTCAAGTCTTACCTTATTATCTGCATGTGGTGGTGACTCTTCTAATTCCAATAGCAGTTATATTCCACCAAAGGTTATGAGTGAAGTTAAGACAGATTTGAAATTTCTAGAGAAAACCTTACCTTCGACCCAATCGACCAATGTAGATACCCCAGTCTATCGTTACACTCAAATCTTCAATAAAGAAAATGATCAGTTCAAAACAAGCTATCGATTAGAGTTTGATTTTGATATGAATGCAAATACGCTTTACCGCTTAGAAGCGGATTATGATACATTAATTAATGCCACACCAAATTCAGTCAAATTAACAGAGTTTGAAAAAAGTGGTCAAAGCATAACTGTAAAAAAAGAATTTCAATGCTCAAAAAATAATAATCCATGCGCTAATATTGTCAATTCAGTCAATATGAAAACAGGCCAAGCCAAGCTTGATTTTAATAATCTATTATTAACCAAACAATCTTGGGTAGATGCTCCAATCAATACCATTATGCTTGTGGGCTCTGTTGAAGGAAGGCTTACAGAAGCACCGACTAAAGTTCAGTTGCCAGAGAGTCAATCACGTACTCTGAATGTTTCATTTCTTCCATCAGAACAGGACCAAATATCATCTTTATCAACTCAATATAAACAACTTTCATTTACCAATCATAATCAAGCAGCTTTTCAACTTGATGAATTAAGTATAGGTATTCAAAACAATCAAGTTCAATATGTGAATCTTACGTTTCCTAACTTAATTATTTATCCACTTTATTGTGGAGTTTTCACACTTAAATGCCAGAATGGAACTTATAACCCTCTAAACTATGAGGTAACTTTCCATAATACGAAAATAAATGGCATTTTTTTCGGCGATCTTTATCTTAATGGCTCAACAGGATTATAATTAAAAAAGAGAACCTTTCGGTTCTCTTAGACTTTTTATAGGTTTTATTATTAATCACTCAATATTATTATTCTTGTTTTAAATGCCAAACCAACCTCTCTCCCCGCCTTGATCAAAATTGGTTTGCACCTTTTTTTAGCGCTGTGATGCAAAACAACATCGGCACGCCAATTCATAGCCATTGTAGCGGATTCTCTTTTTCGTCATAGTTAAAACCCTCTTTGTTTGAACGTAAAGCTAATATAACGAGGATTTTTGAGGCTGTGAAATAACAAAGTCTGGAATCCAAAGCTGATTTTTTGCTATCACAATTTTCTAGATCAAAGCGATATTACTGATCATCTTGATGCTCAAACAAGGTCTCAAAACGATGTAGATGCGTAAAACGTCCAGCTTGTGTTTGATATTGATCAATTTGAGGCACCAAGCGCTGAAAATGCTCAGACTGTACATGTAAATCCAGTGCTGCCCGATCGCCCCATTCTTCAATAAAGACAAAATGCCCTTTCTGCTTATGATTATGATAAAGGTCGTAAGCGATACATCCTGCTTCCATTCTGGTTTTTTCAACAAGCTCTTGATACAGCGGTAAAACTGCATCAGTGTGTTCGGGTTGAATAAAGTCTTCTGCAATTAGTTTTAAAGTCATAGTAGCTCTTATTCTTCTGAAATTTTTCCATAAAAAAAGCTCTCAAATTCATGAGAGCTTTTTTGTCACCAACTCAGCTTATGCTGAAAATGGATGACGTAATACGATTGTTTCTGCACGGTCAGGACCTGTTGAAACGATATCAATTGGGCAACCAATTAAAGTTTCGATGCGACGTACATAAGCCAATGCATTTGCAGGAAGTTGATCGATTTGAGTCAAACCTACAGTAGATTCGCTCCAACCTGGCATTGTTTCATAGATCGGCTTCAAGCTTTCGAATGAAATCGCATCAGAAGAACCTGCACAACCTGAATCTACATCTTCATAACCCACACAGATTTTCACTTCTTCTAAACCATCTAATACATCAAGTTTAGTCAAGCAAATACCAGACAATGAGTTTACTTCAACTGAACGACGTAGAATTTCGGCATCGAACCAACCACAACGACGTTGACGGCCAGTAGACGCACCAAATTCATGACCTACAGTACCTAAATGGCGACCAATTGCATCACCTGTATCGGTTGCAGCATCATAGTGCAATTCAGTTGGGAATGGACCAGCACCAACACGTGTTGTATATGCTTTGGTAATACCCAATACATAGTCTAAATGAAGTGGGCCCATACCTGAACCAGAGCTTACGCCACCAGCAGTGGTATTCGAGCTGGTTACGTATGGATATGTGCCATGATCGATGTCAAGTAATGAACCTTGTGCCCCTTCAAACATGATTGCCTTACCTTCTTTACGGTAATCATGTAACACTTTAGTCACGTCAATCACTAATGGTTCAAGCACTTCACGCCATTGGTTACAAAGCGCAAGTACATCTTCAAACTTAACTTCTTCAACGCCATAGAATTGAGAAAGCTGAAAGTTATGAAGCTCAAGCATTTCCTTGAGTTTTTCTTCAAGCAATGCACCGCCACGGATCAAGTCAGCTACGCGTACAGCGCGACGTGCAACTTTATCTTCGTAAGCTGGGCCAATACCACGACCTGTCGTACCGATTTTTGCGTTACCACGTTTTTTCTCACGTGCTTGGTCAAGCGCGATGTGGTTTGGCAAAATTAATGGACAGTTTGGAGAAATACGTAAACGCTCTTTAACAGGTACGCCTTCTTCTTCCAGAATCGCCATTTCTTTAATTAGGGCTTCAGGAGAAAGAACAACACCATTACCAATTAAGCACAATACGTTTTCACGTAAAATACCTGATGGAATGAGGTGCAATACAGTCTTCTTACCACCTACCACAAGAGTATGGCCTGCGTTGTGTCCGCCTTGATAGCGTACTACCGCAGCCGCTTGATCTGTGAGCAGGTCGACGATTTTACCTTTTCCTTCGTCGCCCCATTGGGTACCAAGTACCACAACATTTTTGCCCATAATAGCCTCATTACATCATGCTGTTAAAATTGGAAACCAAGTCTCAAAAACTTGGCAATTAAATCTTTTCAATTACCCACTGGCCACTTTGAGACACCATCTGATGGGTCGCATATGGCACTGAGCTTAAATCATCATTACCTAACAATTGCACCACACGTAAACCTTGGCTACGCGCATCTACGATTGCATTCAATAAATCTTGTTGATTACCTTTTGGCGCGACGACAGTTTCAATTTCGACAAACTGTGTTGCACCTAAAGCATATAAGTCACAACTGAAACCTGTTGCTGGACGCGCGCGACCAAAGTGCTCACCAATACCATCATAACGTCCACCTTGAGCCAGTGGCGCAGCACGATTTGGTGCATAAATGGCATACATCAAGCCCGTATGATAGTGGTAACTACGTAGTTCAACCACGTCCACACCCACATTCAGATTTGGCCAGCTTGATTGGATTTGCGCTAATGTTGTTTTCAATGCATCAAATGCAATCTTGAAATCAACATCATTTAAAATTTCTTGGCTTAAATGTGCTTGTAATGCATCCAGATCACTTGCATAGCGACCTAATGCATAAAAGTCCGTACCCATCGCTAAATCTTGGGTAAATTCTTCAAGCTCAGGTAATGCCTTACGCTGATATAAATCAGAAAGTTCACTTTCGGTATTTTTATTCAGACCGGCATGTTTCACCAGACTACGGAATAAACCGACATGGCCCAGATCTAAATGCGCACCTTCAAGCGTATGTGTATGCTGAATTAAAGCCAGCATCACATTGACCATTTCAACATCAGCTTCGATGCTGTCATGACCATACAACTCTGCACCTAACTGTAAAGGTGCACGTGTTGCATTAAAATTCTGTGGTTTAGTATGCAAGACTGAACCTGCATAGCAATAACGTGCCACACCTTCAACCGGGCGTACATGGGCATCGATACGTGCAACTTGCGGTGTCATATCCGCACGAACGCCGAGTAAACGGCCAGACAGTTGGTCAATTACTTTGAAAGTAACTAAATCTAAATCTTGATTAGATTCTGAAAGTAAAGACAACGATTCAATGTATTCAATAAATGGCGTATACACCAATTGATAACCTCGAACTGCGAGGAAATCTAACGCTTCTCGACGCAACGTTTCAACAACTTGCGCTTGTTCGGGCAATACATCTGCTACCCCGTCAGGGAGCAACCATGTCTCTGAAATGGTCATGTTCCAAACCTAAAATCTGTTCAATGTGGAGGCATCCACACAAAAAGCAACCACATAAAAAAATCGGGTGAATGCCCGATTCAGCGTAGTGTAGCACGAAGATTTATGTGATGCACCTTCGAATTTGCATAAAACTTCATAGTTTTATGCTCTGTTTATATAGACTTGCATATAAAATTAACGAATAGATTCAATAGATTGAAGTTACTCATTGATTGTGTAAGTCCATGTTCTTGTTCCAAAGAACTGCCCAACATCTGAACTATCACCCTGTTTCCAGTTGATCAAATTCAATTTTTTGATTGCATCAACAGCCTGAGTATTGAATGCAAAACAGCCGTTCTCTAATTTGGCATTATTTAAACGTTGATTTTGCTTCATCCATAAATCAATTGGAGAATCTCCACCTTGATAAGGATGACTTTTCTCATAGGCTAAATGCTTATCAGCATCCCATAACTGGCCTGAAATGAATTGGCTATTTGTACTTTGATTTTGGCTATTCCCTAATCTACTGTATGTTTCAACCGTCTCTAAATTTTCTAATGCAATGACGTTATAGCCATGCCATTGGGTATCTAAAAGTTTAAAATATTTTTTATCTTCACCTAGACCATTATATAGATCGACAATTTGTCGCTTCTGCTCATTAAAAGATGAAAAATAAGAAAATGAAAAATCTGACTCAAGATAAGCTTGATTCCACTGGGTCTCTTTTAAACGATAACAATAGCTACCTTTAGGAAATACAGCGTTTTTATAGGTCGAATAAAATTTAATTAAATTCTGGTCAAGTCGATCAGGTTTCGCTGTTAAATCAAAATGTTCTCTATAACCCGGCATTATGCGATCAAAAATATTTTGACCTTCTAATTTTACCCATTCAAAGTTTAAATTCTGCTTAAGTTCAGGTGTCCGTTCATAAAGCCATTGGGTAGAAGATAGCCGTTTAACGACATTCGATTGTGGCGTACCTTTTTCTATCACTTTTGTTTCAGTCAATATCTTCTGGTCTAAAGGCTCATTATGTGACTTATTGAAATTAATCTGATTATTCTTAATAGAATAGTTTGTTATCTCAAAATAGTCTTCAATAATATGGTCAGAAACTCTTGGTGCCTGATAATAAACTTGGTAAAGCACATCTTCCTGAGTTGGTTTTTCTTCAACTTTAGATTCGTCACTATGACCTGAGCCCCCACCACCACAAGCCGATAACACCAGACTCGTTGCGATAATACAAATACCCTTCTTTTTAAAATTCCACTTCATAAAATCACTTCATATTATTTGTTATGAAAATCATATTATATAAATCAACCATATAATACAAAATGTATTTTAATGGCTCTTGTTACTACCTTTAACCATTATTTCTAATACATTCACCAATTCAACATTCTGCTTTTCTAATGCCGCAATATTTGCCACCGTTCGATCAAGTACTTCCTGTTGTACATGCATTTTTTTGGCAAGATCCTGCATGATTTCCAGACTCTTTTTGAGATGTAACTCCAAATGCACTACTTTTTCCTCAAGTTGTACGATCTGAATATCAGCAGGTTGTTGAACTTCGGTATTTTTAAACTGAAACCAGAATAAAAATATCACTGCCCCTAATAAAAGCAGCAGAAAACCCCAAATCAATATAAATGTCATCCGTTGCTCCGAATTATTTATTATCTGTTCTTAAATGTTATTCATCACAAAATGATTCACACAAATCCAGTAAACGATTTGCATAACCCCACTCATTATCATACCACGCAAAAACTTTCGCTTGGTGCCCCACCACCATCGTCTGCGTTAAATCAACAATTAAAGAATAAGGTGAATGATTAAAGTCACTCGAAACCAAATCCTCATCTGTTACTTGCATAATCTGTGCATAATCAAACTGAGCCGCTTTAGTGAGGACTTCGTTGACTTTATGCACGGTAATTGGCGAGTGCGAAACAAAAGTTAAATCAATTGCGGCTACATTAATGGTCGGTACACGAATTGAATAACCATCAATGCGGTCTTCCATTTTTGGCATGACCTGTTTTAACGCACCTAAGGCACTTGAGGTCGTCGGAATAATATTTTGACCCGAGGCACGCGCACGACGTAAATCCCGATGCGCATGATCTAATACTGATTGATCGGCTGTGACTGCATGGATTTCTGTCATTAATGCAGTATCAATACCAAAGGCATCATCAATGATTTTAACCAGCGGAACTAAAGCTTGGGTGGTACACGACACGCTGGAAATAATCTGATCGCTTGCTTTGACTTCATTATGGTTCACACCATAGACAATTGCAGCATCAACTGAGTCAAAAGGCGCAGCACCAATAATGACTCGCTTCGCACCCGCTTCGACATGACGGGTTGCATCGGCACGTGAACGGAATAGACCTGTACATTCCAGTACTACATCAATATTTAAATCCGCCCAAGGCAATAATTCGGGTTTCTCTTGTTTCAGAACTTGTAGTTTTAATTGGCGTTGATTGGACTGAATGTTCAGAAAAATACATTCATTTTCAATCAGAATTTCAACTTGCCCAGCAAAGCGACCATGCGTGGTATCGTACTTAAATAAATGCACCAGCGTCTGGACATCAGCCACATCATTAATTGCAACGATTTCAAATTGAAACTGTTTAGGACTTTCAAACCATGCACGTAATACATTCCGACCAATTCGACCAAATCCATTGATAGCGATACGTTGCATGTAGCGTCCTTATTCATAAAAACATCATCTTTTCTGTGCTATATGGTAAAACATCAGTTGCCCTATTGAATATAGATTTTTAGCTTAAACACAGTTTTATATGATATTGCTTGTAAAATCGTTGGTGAGGCGGGTATTTTCCGTTATAATTTAGCACTTTTAAAATCTATGCCACGCAATGGGTTCGATTGTAAAACGTTAAAAACAACGTACCTTATTGCATATAGCCAAATTCAAAATTATGGAGTGTCTTGGTTGTGAGTACTCGCTTTATGACATCAGCTGAAATCCGTGAAGCATTTTTGCGTTATTTCGAATCGCAAGGGCATACACGTGTCGCTTCGAGTTCTCTCGTTCCCGCCAACGACCCAACTTTGCTGTTTACCAATGCTGGTATGAACCAGTTTAAAGATTGTTTCTTAGGTCTAGAAAAGCGCGATTATGTCCGTGCAGTTTCATCACAAAAGTGTGTCCGCGCTGGCGGTAAACACAATGACCTCGACAACGTAGGTTATACCGCACGTCACCATACCTTCTTTGAAATGTTAGGTAACTTCTCTTTCGGTGATTATTTCAAACAAAACGCGCTTAAATTTGCGTGGGAATTCTTGACCAGTGAGCAATGGTTAGGTTTACCGAAAGATCGTTTATATGTCACGGTTTATCACACGGATGATGAAGCGTTTGATATCTGGAATAAAGAAATCGGTCTAGACGCAGATCGTATTATCCGTATTGGTGACAATAAAGGCGGACAGTACGCATCAGACAACTTCTGGGCAATGGGTGATACAGGCCCATGTGGTCCTTGTTCTGAAATCTTCTATGACCATGGCGATCATATCTGGGGTGGCTTACCAGGTTCACCTGAAGAAGATGGTGACCGTTTCATCGAAATCTGGAACAACGTTTTCATGCAGTTCAACCGTACTGCAGATGGTGTCATGCACCCTCTTCCAGCACCATCTGTAGATACAGGTATGGGCTTGGAGCGTATTTCTGCGGTATTGCAACACGTTAATTCAAACTATGAAATTGATTTGTTCCAACACTTATTAAAAGCAGCGGCTGAAATCATTGGTTTAGATACCACTGCAATTGAAGCTGAAGCGAAAGCTCAAAATAAACCAGTTGAATACCCTGCTTCTTTAAAAGTGATTGCAGACCATGCACGTTCATGCTCATTCCTGATTGCTGACGGTGTTAACCCTTCAAATGAAGGTCGTGGTTATGTGTTGCGTCGCATCATTCGTCGCGCAGTACGCCATGGCAACAAACTCGGTGCGACTGGTTCATTCTTCTACAAGATGTTGCAACCACTGATCGAAGTGATGGGCGATGCTTATCCAGAGCTTGCCGCACAGCAAGCACGCATCGAAGCGCAACTACTTAAAGAAGAAGAGCAATTTGCGAAAACACTTGAGCAAGGCCTGAAATTACTTGAAGGTGAGTTGGCTCAACTGAAAGGCAATGTAATTCCTGGTGAAACTGTATTTAAACTTTATGATACTTATGGTTTCCCAACAGATTTAACCGCTGATATCGCACGTGAGCGTGACCTTACCATTGATGAAGCTGGCTTCGAAGTTGAAATGGCTGCACAACGTCAACGCGCACGTGATGCAGGTAAATTCGCAGTTGACTATAACAGCATTGTAAAAGTTGAAGGCGAAACTCAGTTTGATGGCTACGATGCAACCCAAGGCCAAGGTCAAATTGTTGCGATTTACAAAGATGGCGTTCAGGTTGATGAAATCAACGAAGGTGACGAAGCACTTATCGTTCTAAACCAAACCCCTTTCTATGCAGAAAGCGGTGGTCAGATTGGTGACACAGGTATCTTCAAAAACGATACTGGTATCTTCGAAGTACAAGATACTAAAAAATCTGGTGGTGCTTTTGTCCATCAAGGTATCGTGACCATGGGTAGCCTCAAAGCAGCTCAAAATGTTGAAGCGACTGTTAAAGCAGACATCCGTGCTGCAACAGCGCGTAACCACTCAGCGACTCACCTTTTACATGCAGCTTTACGCCAGATTCTTGGTGAGCATGTTCAACAAAAAGGTTCTTTGGTTGCAAGTGACGTTTTACGTTTTGACTTTGCCAATGACCAGCCTGTTTCATTTGAACAATTGCAACAGATTGAACGTTTAGTCAATGCCGAAGTAATTGCAAATACTGCGGTAACCACTGAACTACTTGATATCGACACAGCAAAAGCCAAAGGCGCAATGATGCTGTTCGGTGAAAAGTATGGTGAAGAAGTTCGTGTATTGTCGATGGGTTCAGTCATTGAAGAGAAAAACTTCTCGATCGAACTATGTGGCGGTATTCACGTTAAACGCACAGGTGATATTGGCTTATTCAAAATCACTTCTGAAGGTGGCGTAGCTGCAGGCGTTCGTCGTATTGAAGCAGTGACTGGCACAAAAGCACTTGAAGTGGTTCAAAAAACTGAAACAGATATCCAGACGATCAATGGCTTGTTAAAAGCACAGAAAGATCAAACTGTTGAGAAAGTTGAAGCGATTGTTGAAACAGCTTCTAGTCTACAAAAGCAAATCGAACAATTGAATCAGAAATTAGCAAGCTTCCAAGCTGCTGACTTACTGGATCAAGTGAAAAAAATTGCTGGTCGTCAAACGTTAATTACAGCTGTACAAGGTTTGGATGCCAAATCATTACGCAATCTACATGACAGCGTAAAATCAAAATTGGAAGATGCAGTCATTATTTTAGCTGGTGTTGATGGCGATAAAGTGAGTTTAATCGCCTCTGTCGCTAAACAATATGCTGCAACTCTAAAAGCAGGTGACATCATCAAACACTTGGCTCAAGAGCTGGGTGGTAAAGGTGGTGGTAAACCTGACTTAGCACAAGGTGGCGCGCCACTTAACGAGAAGTTTGATCAAGTGATGGCAGCATTACCTGCTTGGCTTGAGCAATAAACAAAACTTCACTTTTGTGTAACTGACCCTGATGCCTCTCAGGGTCATGGCTTATATGGAACAACTATGGCATTAATCGTTCAAAAATATGGCGGTACCTCTATGGGTACTCCTGAGCGCATTTTAAATGTTGCTCGTCGTGTCAAGCGCTGGCATGATCATGGTCACAAGGTGGTCGTGGTTGTATCTGCAATGAGTGGTGAAACCAACCGCTTACTTGCGCTTGCCAAAGCCATTACCAGCACCCCTGACCCACGTGAATTAGATCAAATGGTGTCAACGGGTGAACAAGTAACGATTTCCATGTTAGCTATGGCACTTAATTCAATTGGTGTAGAAGCTAAATCATATACAGGTCGTCAGGTTGGTATTAAAACAGACAGCGCGTTTACCAAAGCACGTATTGAGTCAATTGATACTGATGTGATGACGGCTGATTTAGATGCAGGTCGTGTAATCGTTGTTGCTGGCTTCCAGGGTTATGATGCCAATGGCAATATCACAACGCTAGGTCGCGGTGGTTCTGATACTTCTGGTGTTGCGCTTGCAGCCGCACTAAAAGCAGATGAATGCCAAATCTATACCGATGTGGATGGTGTTTATACCACTGACCCACGTGTAGCGCCTAAAGCGAAAAAAGTCGACCGTATCTCTTTTGAAGAAATGCTTGAAATGGCATCTTTAGGTTCAAAAGTTTTACAAATTCGCTCTGTTGAATTCGCAGGCAAATATCAAGTTCCATTACGCGTATTATCAAGCTTTGATAATGAAAATGATGGCGCATTTGATGAAGATTTCAAACAAAACGTAGGCACACTAATTACGACTGAGGCAGAAGACGATATGGAACAACCAATCATTGCAGGTATTGCATTTAACCGTGACGAAGCAAAATTAACAATTTTGGGCGTTCCTGATGAGCCAGGTATTGCATCTAAAATCTTGTCGCCAATCAGTAATGCCAACATTGAAGTGGATATGATTATCCAGAATGTTGAAGAAGATGGTACAACTGATTTCACTTTCACTGTAAACCGCAATGACTTGGCAAAAGCGAAAGCGATTTTAGACCAAACGGCAAACAGCATTGAAGGTTGTGAAGTTGTAACGCGTGATGACATCGTAAAAGTATCAATCGTGGGTGTTGGTATGCGCTCTCATGCTGGCGTAGCGAGTAAAATGTTCACTGCATTGGCTGAAGAAAGCATTAATATTCTCATGATTTCTACATCAGAAATTAAGGTTTCTGTCATCATTGAAGAAAACTACCTTGAGTTGGCAGTTCGTTGTTTACATACAGCTTTTGGCCTAGACCGTGAACACGGTGAAAGCAGTGCTCGTGCTTAATTAATAGCTGCTTAAACATATTTACTTGTGAGTAAATAAGAAAAAAAACAGAGCCACTATAGTTTTTTTTATAGTGGCTCTGTTATATTAGCCTTGAGGTTTTTAAGAAGATTCTCACAGAACTTACGAAAAAGAATGTTTTTTACATATTTCTGTTAGAATTTTCTGTATATTAGGCTGTGCTTTCGAACAATGAATTCCCTGTCGCAAGTTTAAGCGTTTAGCAAGGAGATAAACATGCTGATTCTGACCCGTCGTGTCGGAGAAACATTAATGATTGGGGATCAAGTCAGTGTTACTGTGCTTGGCGTAAAAGGCAATCAGGTGCGTATTGGTGTAAATGCTCCAAAAGAAGTTTCTGTGCATCGTGAGGAAATTTACCAACGTATCCAACATGAACGTGCCATGCATGAGCATCTGCAACATCTTGATCAAGATTATCAACATTCTTATGAAGAAGATAATAACGAGTTCCCTCGTCATAATAACTTCAACCGTTAATGTGCAGAATTCTTTTCTGAACAATTAAAGCGACTATTTATAGTCGCTTTAATTGTTTATAGACCTAGTGCTTTTTTAACCGGTCCATAACTGCGGCGGTGTTCATCAATCACACCATGGGCCGCGATCGCTTCAAAATGAGCCTTGGTTGGATATCCTTTATGTTTGGCAAAGCCGTATTCAGGATATTGCTGATCAAGCACCTGCATCTGGCGATCACGTGTGACCTTTGCCAGAATACTTGCTGCACTGATCTCAGCATGACTCGCATCTCCCCCGACAATTGCTTCACATGCAATCGTAATTCCTTTTGGAATCTGATTACCGTCCACAATCACCTTTAAAGGCTGAGTATGCAAGTTTTCGACCGCACGACGCATTGCCAGAAAAGTTGCCTGTAAAATATTAAACTCATCAATTTCAGCATGGGTTGCTTCAGCAATTGACCATGCCAAAGCCTTTTCCTGAATCTCCAAGAATAATTTTTCGCGCTTCTTTTCTGTTAGCTTTTTAGAATCATTTAAACCTTCAATCGGATTATCTGGATCTAAAATGACGGCAGCGGCAACGACAGAACCCACAAGTGGCCCACGTCCCGCTTCATCTACACCCGCAATTGTCATACTACTTCTCTCAAAATAGGCTGATGACTCAGCCTGATCTTATTAACCTGCTTTTTTAAACGTTTCTGCCACACATGCATTTACAGTTTGTGAAACCACTTGAGTCACAATTGTTGCACGAGCAGTAGGATCAATTGCAGCTGTTGCTAATTCAACTGCTGTTACGCTGTTTGGCGCTTTTTCGCTAACACAACCACAGACTTCAGTCTGGATATTTTCACGTTGTTCAGCAGTCATTACACGTGTTGCTGTTTTCCATGCTGGTAAAGTATTAATCTCATTAATACATTTTGCATTTACCGCAACTTTTAATGCCGCCATACCCAATTGCTGAGAAGTCGCGCCAGCCGAGTTGCTGCCATCTGGTGTTACACATCCTGTTAGGGCTAAAACAACAGGGGCAACAATAAGTACCAACTTTTTCATGATTTCTTACCTGTATCTAAATTTTTGGCAGGCGTATTGTGCCTAAACAGCAAGTTTTATGATATGACTCAATGCAATCTTTACATAATATAACAATTATAACTTAACAATATCTTGATGACCGTTCTAAGCATAAAACGCTCCGTTACATTTCCATTGTATGAGAAAGAACCAAGCCTAATTAAAATTAAAAAAATCCCATCTATAACAATGCCAGGATGTTGCAATGCCAACCTCAGCACAATATTACACGCGTACGGCACAAGTTATTCATTGGCTCATGGCTGCAATTTTTATCACTGCCTGGTTGATTGGCTTTTACAGTGGTAACTTTCTTAGCTATGACGTTGATGGTAGCTTTAAAGGTAATGTCATCACACTTCATAAGAATATTGCCACGACCATTATTTTCTTAGTGATAATCCGAATTTTTTGGCGCTACACCCACCCTGTTCCGCAACTGCCAGATACCATGTCACCGATGATGAAAACACTGGCTCATGTCGGACATTTTTTCCTGTATCTAATGTTATTAGCTTTACCTATAACAGGCTGTTTATTTAGCTGGAGTGCTGGGCATCCTGCACCCGTTTTATATTTATTCGAAATTCCACGTTTAGTTCAAGATAATCCTGACCTACTGGCGATTGTTAAACCATTGCACATTTATCTTTCTTGGTTTGCAGGTTTACTGGTTGCGGGACATATCTTGGCTGCGATTAAACATCATGTTGTTGATAAAGATAATGTCTTACTCAGCATGTTACGCCAGCCAAAAAAGTAAAATATTCAGATATAAAAAAACCGCTTTACGCGGTTTTTTTATTTTTTAAAGCTTATTCACTTCAGCAATCCACTTTTGCTTTTCTTCATCAGAAATAAATGAAGCCTCAAAAGAGTTAATCGCAAGTTGCTTTAATTCTTCATTGCTCAGATCCAGCGCCTGCTGAATGGCAACAAAGTTATCATTCATATAGCCACCGAAGTATGAAGGATCATCCGAGTTCACCGTCACATGAACGCCTTTCTGCAACAAACGGCGAATATTATGCTCACCCATGTCTTTTACGACACAAAGCTTTAAATTACTCAAAGGACAAACCGTCAAAGGCATCTTTTCTGCAATCAGACGCGCCATCAGACGCTCATCTTCTTCCGAACGCACACCATGGTCAATACGATTGACTTTAAGCAAATCCAGCGCTTCCCAGATGTATTCTGGTGGACCTTCTTCACCTGCATGCGCAACGATTAAGAAACCTGCGTCACGGGCTTTGACAAATACACGCTCAAATTTCGAAGGAGGATGCCCTACTTCACTTGAGTCTAGACCAATCGCAATAATGTCATCTTTGAAAGGCAATGCTTGCTCAAGCGTTTCAAACGCTTTTTCTTCGCTCAAATGGCGCAGGAAGCACATGATCAATTGAGAACTAATGCCCAACTTATCTTGTGCATCTTTACAGGCACGTTTAAGACCAGCCAATACCGTTGCAAACGCCACCCCACGCTCTGTATGCGTTTGTGGATCAAAGAACATTTCGGTGTGAACAACATGATCTTCAGCACATTTTTCAAAATAAGCCCAAGCAAGGTCATAAAAATCCTGCTCATGCACAAGCACATTCGCGCCTGCATAATAAATATCGAGAAAAGATTGAAGATTATGAAAGTTGTACGCCTGCTTCACTTCTTCAACAGATTGATAAGGAATCTGAATCTGATTACGCTGTGCAATAGCAAACATCAATTCCGGTTCAAAAGTCCCTTCAATATGCACATGCAATTCGGCTTTGGGTAAAGCACGAATCAGCTCGATTTGATTCATATTAACTCCACGTCTAAAGAAAAAAGGGTGTTACCAAATGGACACCCTTTTCGGGTTCTTTGCCTGAACAACCATTCAAACAAAGAATTATTTAAAAATAATAAATCTTGGATTAACCGCCAAATGCCGCGAACTTAAACACCCAAAGCGCAGCAATGATCCAGACCATATACGGTACAGTTTTCGCTTTACCTGTGAATAATTTAACCAGCGCATAGCTAATAAAGCCCATTGCAATACCATCAGCAATTGAATACGCAAATGGCATAAATACAATCGTTAAAAATGCAGGAACGGCTTCAGTAATATCATCCCAGTCGATATTGGTGATCCCTTGGATCATCAACACACCAATGAACAATAATGCAGGCGCAGTTGCAAAACCTGGTACAGATTGAGCCAATGGTGCCAAGAATAAACAGCCCACAAATAAGAGTGCCACAACAACAGCGGTCAAGCCTGTACGACCACCCGCTGCCACACCTGATGCAGACTCAATATAAGGAGTAGTTGATGATGTACCTAAAGCAGCACCAGCAACGATCGCAGTTGAGTCAGCAAATAATGCTTTTTTCAAACGCGGCAATTTACCATCTTGCAAGAGGCCTGCACGGTGCGAAACACCAACCAATGTCCCTGTACTGTCAAATAAATCGACAATAAAGAAAACAAAAATCACGCCCACCATACTGGCTGTAAACAGACCTTCAAAGTCCATTTGCATAAATGTCGGTGCAATCGAAGGAATCTCACCTACCACACCCTTAAATTCATTTAAGCCCAGCAATGTTGCAATAGCAGTCACAGCCAAGATACTGATAATGATTGCGCCACGCACTTTGAATTGATGTAACAATACGATCAACAGGAAGCCAAATAATGCAAGCAATACCGTCGGCTGTTTAATATCTCCCAGCCCAACTAAAGTTGCCTGATTTGCAACAATAATGCCTGAGTTCTTTAAAGCAACCAAAGCTAGGAACAAACCAATACCACCACCAATGGCAAATTTAAGTGACATTGGAATCGCATTGACAATTGCTTCACGGATTTTGAAGAAGCTGATGGCAAGGAAAATAATCCCTGAAACAAAAACAGCAGCCAAGGCAGTTTGCCAAGGCACACCCATGCCTAAGCAGACAGAATAGGTAAAATAAGCATTTAAGCCCATACCAGGTGCTAATGCGATTGGATAATTCGCAATAATCCCCATGACTAAACAGCCGATTGCAGCAGCCAGACAGGTCGCAACAAACACCGCTCCGTGATCCATTCCTGTTTCAGAAAGAATGAGCGGATTTACAATAATGATGTAACACATGGTTAAGAATGTGGTTACACCTGCCAAAACTTCTGTTCTAAAGTTAGTTTTGTTATCGCTTAATTTAAATAAGCGTTCTAACAAACCAGCTGAAGCATTAGGCGTTGTCATAACATAGCACCTGTTAAAATCTAAGATCGTAGGACGTGAAATCTATACTCTTGTGCGACAATCTTTTTTGAATTTGCACAAAAGAGTACTCGAAGCTAGAAAGCAATCTATATGCCAGCTTGGTACTTGTTACATAGACAACATGTATAAATTTAATTTCGCTATCAAAACGTAAAAAGCCGCATATCTTGATGCAGCTTTTTATTTAGTGGTAAATATTTTAACAGATTCTATTTAAAACTTGCGCATCGCAAAGTAAAAAAAGACCACTTAATCGACAATCTCAAGTAAACAATTGAGTCATCTACCCTGTGTGAAGCGGTAGACTTCTAATTACCGCGTTTATATGAGGATAAATGGCTACGAGGGTCTTGCTGAATATTATCAAGGCTATGTTCTGCATCTTGGACAATTTTCATGAGCTCTTGTCGCTTTTTCATCTGCGCGTCGGTATAGGCCACATAACCTAAAACGATGATGGCAAAGCTCACAAGTAAAGTCAGTGTAATCTTCATTATTATTATCTCTATTTTAATGTTTTCTTTAATACTAGCAAAAAAGTATTAAACAGAGTAAAAATAAGCATAATAAAACCAAAAATGAGAACTACATCACAATTATACAGTTATTCTTAAGATTTTATTGCTTATTTTTCATACAATTAAATATTAGAATATTACCGTATTTTAAGCAATGGCATTTTATATAATTCAATAAGATAGATATAAATTACATCTTTATTTTTTAGATTGTTTTAGTGCTCCCCAATAAAAAAGCATCCCTGCTGATACAGAGATGCTTAAAAGAATAATGAACTAAATTATTTAGAACTGGTAATTTAAACGCACCAAGAAGTTGCGTGGAGTGCCTGGCATTGACTCTGAGCGCCAGTATTCCTTATTGGTGAGATTATTGACTGCAATTGTCAGATTCCATGGATCTGCACTATAGCCAATTGCTGCATCAAGACGAGTAAAACCTGCAAAATCATTCGGTTCTCTATCAAGGTTACCATTCGGATAAACCTTGGCATCACCGACATAGGTTGCACCAACTTCACCATAAATCTTATCGGTTGGTAAATAACGAACAAATAGATTACCAGTATGACGTGGTGTATTGTTTAGCTGCTTACCTACATTTTCTGGCTTAGGATCTTTCGTCACTTCGGTGTCCATATAACTATAACCACCACGAACAAAGAGATTGTCTAAAGCGCGCCCAATAAAGCTAAACTCGATGCCTTTCGACTGGTGCTGAGCACCAACTACCCAATTTTCTGGTTCATCTGGATTTGGCTGGTAACGAATATTATTCTTGCGAATATCAAACACAGAAAGCTGCGTATTTAAACGATCATTTAGCCAGTCACTTTTTACACCGACTTCATATTGTTCATTATATTGTGGTTTAGCATCGAATGTATCAACATCTGTATTTGCAGAGACGACACTTACCCCCACGCGCCCACCAAATGGTGCAAAGCTTTTGCTATAAGAAGCATAGAAACTCTGACTCTCAACGGGTTGCCAGATAAAACCAATATTAGGACTAAAACTATCCCCATCAATACTACGGTGATAATCCAGAGCGTCACTTGGCTTTAAACGATTGGTTGTTTCCGATTGGTAATAATCGTAACGGCCACCCAGCATCACCTTAAAATAATCATTGAAACTGATTAAGTCCTGAATAAACACGCCATAACCTTCCCCTTGATTATAGTTATGTGTATTTAGCTTTAGATGACCAGAACCTCTTGAACTACTACGCTGACCCGTTAATGGATTTACATATCCATATATTGCCGTACCATCTTCGTTCTTATTCGCTAGAAGTGGCTCACGCTGTTCATAGGTCCAGTCTGCACCGACCAATAAATTGTGCTTAATACTGCCTGTATCAAACTCACCACGGATATCAAAAGTATTACTGGTGGTTTTATTATCAGTTTTCTGCCAATAATAAATTTGCGAGATGTCACCGACATGCCCTTTGCATGATCCAGCATTTGAAATTGTAGTACTCTCAGTCGTACAAAGTCCGCCCGCATAAAAATGATCAAAATTTTGTTCAGCTTGACGATAGCTTAAAGCCCAATGAAAATTCCAATTTGGTGCAAATTCATAATTCAAGTCAGAACGCGCAACCTGCAATACGTCATTGACGAAATCCCCCTCTTGCGCAAAACCAGTTTTTATTGAGGTACCTTTTGGAAGCGATGTATATGACGGTCCACGATCAGGAACTCGATGCAACTTGTCATAGGTATATTGCATGGTCCAAGTTAAACCGTCATCATTTTTATAAGTAAAACTTGGGGAAAGCATTTCGATTTTATTTTCAATGCCTGAACGGAAACTATTCGACTCTCCGTATTCACCTGTCAAACGTACCGCAACGTTGTCATTCAATACTTGGTTGAAATCGACTGTGGTTCCATAGTTATCATATGATCCACCATAAACACCAACAGAACTTTTAGAATCAAAATTGGCAAATTTACTTACCATATTGATCACACCGCCACCTGAGCTACGACCATAAAGTACAGATGCAGGGCCTTTTAAAATCTCGATACGTTCAATATTTGCAGTGCTACGGCGAACTTGGCCACTTTCTCGGATACCATCACGGTAAATATCACCAGTATCTGCATTGAATCCTCTTAAATTAATACCATCCCCACGCATGTCATAACTGGTAGAAACCCCTGGTGTGCCTTGCAACATGACACTGAGATCATTTGCACCATAGATTTTATATTTTTGCACATCAATGGTATCAATCGTTTGTGGTATATCTTTTTTCTTAAGACCATTACGGGTCACACTTGCCTGCTCATAATCAATATAACTTTTGATCGGATCAAGCTCGCTCATCGCTTCAATTTTAATCGTTGGCATGACTGCCGTTGGAGCGCTCTGTTCATTTGCAATTGCATGATGTGCTTGCAACATCATCATGGTTAACAAGCTAAACTTAAATATCGGTTTAATGCTCACACCCAAGTCTAAAGGCTTCATAAAATTTCCAAAAAAATTCAGACAAAAAATTAAAAAAAACTTAAAAATAAACAAACGCTACAATTTTAATAAAAATCATTCTCATTTTCACTATATTTTCTACCATTTTCCATCTTTTGGTCGGTTTATTAAACATTCAGACTGTTTGACATTCCTTATTACCCTCATATCAATAAAGAATACGCTTTGTAAGCATCCAAAGATTGATGAATTGATGATCTTTTCACTGGATTTTCACATATTAAATCAATGTAAACCGCCTCTCCTTCAGCAAATTCTCATGACATAAGTGCTAAAATAATTCAGTTCAGCCATCAACAGACTATTTACAAAAAATGAGAAAAGAAATTAGAGCCAAAATCATTCAAGTGTGCGACGAAAAAATTGCTAAAAAAGGTAGTCAGGTCGGGCTTTCTTTTTATGCGTTCTTTGCTAATAAGAATGATGATCCTGAACGTCTTATGGAAGCTGCCCAATGGTGGATTATGGAAAATCGACTTGATCATTTTGAGAAAGCCACAAAAATTAAAGCGCTGATCTTGAGTCAATCTACTCAAGAAAATACGTAATTAAGTGCGTATTGTAACGCCCCTTACAACCGGTCTGTATTATGAGATTTAAAATTATTGGAAAGCTCAGGCCACATCACATTTAGCCCCAACGTATATGAAAAGACATTAAAATAGTCTTACAAAGATAGATAAGGATTTCTAAAACCGAGCTCAGACGGCTCGGTTTTTTATAATTAGAGAATTAATGCGAACTGGATTTCGACAACAGATTTAAGATCAGTACCCCACTCATAATCAGTGCAATTCCAACAATTCCCCAAACATCTAGTTTTTGATCAAACACAAACCATGCTACTGTTGTGATCAAGACAATCCCGACACCCGACCAGATTGCATACGCAATTCCGACTGGAATCGTTTTAAGTGTCAAAGAGAGACAGTAAAATGCAATCACATAGCCAAGTACAACCACAATAGAAGCGAGCGGCTTGGTAAAACCTTCACTACTTTTCAATGCTGAAGTCGCAATCACTTCCGCAATAATCGCGATAAACAAAATAATCCAGTTTTTCATTTAACCGCACCTCAGCAAATCTATATTTATGATAGGAATAAAATATTCAGAGAAAAAAACACCCTTATGAAAAGGGTGTTTTTTAATGTTTATTTGAATGTGTCGAATGAAAGCTTAAGCTGACTTCTTCGCCATGTTGTTTTTACGGATGGTAATCATCAGTAACTGCACAGCAGCTGGTGTAACACCAGGAATACGGCTTGCTTGTGCCAAGGTTTCTGGACGAACTGTTTTCAACTTCAAAGTAATTTCACGCGATAAACCTGAAATACCATCATATTCAAAATCAGCTGGAATCTTGGTTTCTTCAAGACGCTTCAATTGCGCAACATCTTCATGCTGACGATTGATATAGCCTTCATATTTCACCGCAATTTCAATTTGCTCGCCGACTTGCTGTGAAACTTCTGAACCTGTTAATTCCGCAATTTGACTGAAGTTAATATTTGGACGTTTAAGCAAATCAACCGCACTACATTCTTTACTAAGATCAACACCCGTCATTTCAACGAATTTTTTACCCATTGGGTTATTTGGTGCTGCCCATAAATGTTGTAAACGAGAGGTTTCGCGCTCAACTGCTTCCATTTTTTCACTATAAGCCGCCCAACGTTCATCATCAACCAGACCAAGCTCACGGCCAATCGTGGTTAAACGCTGATCCGCATTGTCTTCACGCAACATCAAACGATATTCCGCACGTGAAGTAAACATACGGTACGGCTCTTTGGTCCCTAATGTAATCAGGTCATCAACCAACACGCCCATATAAGCCTGATCGCGTTTTGGCGTCCACTCTTCTTGTTCCCAAGCACGGCGTGCAGCATTTAAGCCCGCCAATAAACCTTGCGCACCCGCTTCTTCATAGCCTGTCGTACCGTTAATTTGGCCAGCAAAATACAGGTTTTGAATCGCTTTGGTTTCAAGTGTGAACTTCAAAGCCTGTGGATTGAAATAATCATATTCAATCGCATAACCCGGACGAAGGATATGTGCATTTTCCATACCACGGATCGAACGAACTAAATTGAACTGTACATCAAACGGCAATGAAGTCGAAATACCATTTGGATAAAGCTCATGAGTATCTAAGCCTTCTGGCTCAAGGAATACCTGATGTGAATCTTTATCAGCAAAACGATGAATTTTATCTTCAATCGATGGGCAATAACGTGGGCCAACACCTTCAATCACACCCGTATACATTGGTGAACGGTCTAAACCGCCACGAATAATTTCGTGGGTTTTTTCACTGGTATGCGTGATATAGCAATTAACTTGCTCAGGATGCATTGACGCATCACCCATAAATGACATGACAGGAGATGGGAAATCACCCGGTTGTGGCGTCATCACAGAGAAATCAACTGAGCGTGCATCAATACGTGGTGGTGTACCTGTTTTTAAACGCCCAACAGGAAGTTTAAGTTCACGTAAACGATGAGCTAGTGCAATGGATGGTGGATCCCCTGCACGACCGCCACTTGAGTTTTGTAAACCAACGTGGATCACACCACCAAGGAAAGTACCTGTTGTTAATACCACAGTTTTGGCATCAAAACGGATACCCATCTGGGTAACAACACCTTTAACCGCATCCCCTTCAACAATTAAGTCATCTGCTGCTTGCTGGAAGATGTCCAGATTGGCCTGATTTTCTAAAGTATCGCGAATTGCAGCTTTATAACGTACGCGATCTGCCTGTGCACGTGTCGCACGAACGGCAGCGCCTTTACGCGAATTGAGAATACGGAATTGAATACCACCTTTATCCGCCGCAAGTGCCATTGCACCACCGAGTGCATCAATCTCACGGACGAGATGTGATTTACCAATACCACCAATTGCCGGGTTACAGCTCATCTGCCCCAAAGTTTCAATATTATGCGTCAACAATAATGTTTGTCTTCCCATACGTGCCGCAGCGAGCGCCGCTTCCGTACCAGCGTGACCGCCACCAATTACGATAACGTCGTAAACTTTAGGATAGTGCATAGTGGTAAATATGTATTCAAAAAATGACAGAGTATTATACAGGAGTTTTGCATCAAATTGGCAAAAATCATCAATATTCTTCTGGATTCCAAGCCTAAGATATGTCGACAAAACATACAAAAAGAAACGTTCTGTTGCATTTTCATCTTATACTTAACAGAGCTGCCTAAACTATTAACTCGAACACCACTGTTTTATTTGATGAATTTCTTATCCTAAAAAGTGCATAACAAATACTTTAGGAAAATGATATGAACACAAAGCTTTTATTTTCATCTCTTATTTGTAGCCTATGTTTTAGCGTAGCTGCACATGCGGCAGATACCAAAGCTACCCAAGATCAACAAGCCAAAAAGTACCAACAGGTTTGTAAAGGCAAAAAACAAGGTGATCCAGTTTCATTTGCGTATAAAGGCGTTGTTTTCAATGGTTCATGTGAACCAAATGAAGCCGGTAAACTCGCATTCCAACCGCCAATGCCAGCTTCTAACGCTGCTGTAGACACACAAAGTCGTCTCTCTGAAACTCAGTCAGCTCCACGTCCAGTGAGCAGCGCCCCAATGGAAGCTGCGCCTGCTATGGAGGCACCTGCAGCGACTCCTGCACCACCAGTTGCTCCAGATGTTGAACAGACTGCGCCATAATTGCAGCACAAATAAAGAAGGTCTTGATGGCCTTCTTTTTTTATCTATTAAATCTAAAAACAATGTTCTAGAGCTCACTGACTTAAATATTTGTCCTTAAAATTGTAATCTGTCTATTTTATAATCCCTTTAATAAGTTTTAATCTATTACAATACGCACAAATACATTTATTTAGGTTTTCCTGTGAACTGGCTACAAATTCATATTACTGTTGATCAAAATCAAGTTGAACTTACCGAAACATTGCTCCTTTCATTGGGTGCGGTGAGTGTTACTTTAGATGATGCAGAAGATCAAGCCCTGCTTGAGCCATTACCAGGCGAAACTCCGCTTTGGAATAAAGTCATCGTTACGGGTATTTACCAACAAGAAGAAGATGACCCAATTGACGTAGATGCTTTGGAAACTTTCCTTAAAGCACAACTTCCTGATGTTCCAATGCGCCATGAATACCTTGAAAATCAGGTGTGGGAACGCGCATGGATGGATTATTACGAACCAATTCAAATTAGTGAAAAATTCTGGATCGTCCCTGAATGGTTAGAACCACCTGAAGCAGATGCAACCAACATTAAACTTGATCCAGGTCTAGCGTTCGGTACAGGTAACCACGCCAGCACATTCTTATGTTTACAGTGGTTAGGTAAAACTGATGTAAAAGATAAAGTTGTGATCGACTATGGTTGTGGTTCAGGTATTTTAGGCGTTGCTGCCCTTTTATTAGGCGCTAAAAAAGTCTATGCAACGGATATCGACCCACAAGCTGTACTGGCAACAAAACAAAATGCCGAGTTAAATGGTGTGCTTGACCGCCTTTATGTCGGTTTGCCTGAAGAGTTTGATCAGGAATTCAAACCTCAACAGGCTGATATTCTGGTTGCCAATATTCTTGCAGCTCCACTCATGGCACTTGCGCCTGAATTCTCAACTTTATTAAAAAATGAGGGAGAGTTCGCACTAGCAGGTGTAATTGAAGAGCAAGTTGCTGATGTTTCTAGCGTTTACGCTGAGTTTTTTGATATATTAGAAATCGAAAAGCGTGAAGAAAACTGGTGCCGCATTTCAGGAAAACGAAAAACAATTTGAGAATTTTATAACTTATGAGTGAAAAACAAACCCGCTGCCCTAAATGTTCAACTGTGTACAAAGTGACCCTTTCACAACTCAGTGTTGCACAGGGTATGGTTTGTTGCCCAAAATGCGTCATTAACTTTAATGCATTAACCAATTTGCTCGAAACAGACAGTGATGCGACACCAACGCCCGTTAATCGCTCACTGTTTTCATCGATTCAGCCAGATAGCTCATTTGCAGAAAAGCAGATGCAGATCTTAAGGATCTTCGATCAGAAAATTGAAAACTCAAATATTGATCTACTCACTTATTTAAATAACCTGAATTACTTTAATACCGAACCCGTCACTGCCCTGCCTAACCTGAATCTTTCAGAAGATGCACTGTCAATGGATCAGGAAAATAATGACAAACAACATGGCTGGTTGTATTACACCCTTTGGGGTATTGGAAATATTGCACTGATTCTGGTGTTTGCTTTTCAAATTTTATGGTTTAACCCGAAACTCATGCATGAAAGCCCAGCATTAAACCAGATGTTTAATTATGTCTGTGGTCTTTTGAGCTGCAAAGTCGCCAATGAACAATATCAGTCTCTTAGTTTTGAGAAAGTAAAACTGAAACGGGTTGAGCATAATGCCACAGGTTTTTCTGGCGTATTGCTTAACCAAGATGCAAATAGCGTTGTGCTTCCCCCAATTAAAGTGGTACTTAAACAAAACGGTGAAGCAATTTCTTATACCGTTTTGAAACCGCAAGACTATTTAGTCGACAGTTTAAAGACCATTCAGCGCATCCCATCAAATAGCCCTTTTCGCTTCGAATTTACCATTCCGAAAAGCAAAAATAGCTTCAATGACTATAGTTTAGAATTTGTACAGCCCTAAAAGCTCAAAAAAGTGACAAAAAAACAAAAAAAAGTGCAGTTAATTTGCTCACTTTTTCGCTGACAGTGGTATGATACGCGCCACGAATGCTTTGACCCACTTACTCCTCGTAATCTACAGACAATAAAATCGTTAAACGAACTGTGCTTTTACCCAATAAGCGCATTGTTGGTTTTTTTGTTTTTGAAAGTAGGCGGTAACAAATATTTAACTATTGTTACGCTTATTTTTTACACAACTCGAGGATTTGTGGCAAGCTAATAGTCCTTTTGTTTTAGAGTCACTGTTTTAGGATCTAAAACGGGGCTCAGTAATTTAGACCACATTTATATCACTTTACCCAAGTGATATTTTGATTTTTCGGATTAACACGCATGAATAGCAAATCTCCTATTTTTACGGCTCAATCTGATGTCGCTCTTCGCATCCATGTAGATCGCGCAGTTCGTCATTATTTTGCACAATTGCAAGGTGAGCAACCATCTCAAGTTTATGACATGGTTTTAGCAGAAATGGAGAAACCTCTTTTATCTGTGGTCTTAGAATATACTCGTGGCAACCAAACGCGTGCTGCTGAGATTTTAGGCCTTAACCGCGGAACTTTACGCAAAAAGTTAAAAGCTCACGGTTTAATGAGTGAATAATTGATAAAATGCTCACGTTCTCGTGGGCATTTTTTTTGCCTTTGTTTTAATCTGTAGACTTCAAACTGTTGACTAAAATCATGACTATCAAACGTGCTTTAATCTCTGTATCTGATAAAACCGGAATCGTTGAATTCGCTCAAAATCTTGTAGCTCTAGGGGTAGAAATTTTATCTACGGGCGGTACATATAAGTTGCTTAAAGACAACAATATTGCCGTAGTAGAAGTTTCTGAACATACAGGTTTTCCTGAAATGATGGATGGTCGTGTTAAAACATTACATCCAAAGATTCATGGAGGCATCCTGGCTCGTCGTGGTCTGGACGAAGCGGTGATGCAAGAACACAACATTGATCCGATTGATCTGGTGATTGTTAACCTTTATCCATTTGCTGCAACTGTGGCTAAACCAAACTGCTCGCTTGCAGATGCAATCGAAAACATCGACATCGGTGGTCCGACCATGGTTCGTGCTGCAGCGAAAAACCACGCTTCAGTGGGAATTATCGTTAATGCAGCGGACTATGACACAGTTGTTGCCGAGCTAAAAGCAAATGGTACGCTTTCTTATGAAACGCGTTTCGACTTAGCAGTAAAAGCATTTGAACATACAGCACAATACGATGGCATGATTGCTTCTTATTTAGGTGCACGCGTGGGTAAAGCAGAAGGCGAAGCGGATCTCTTCCCTCGTACCTTCAATACGCAACTAAATAAAGCACAAGATTTACGTTATGGTGAAAACCCTCATCAAAACGCAGCATTCTATGTAGAAGAAAATGCAAAAGAAGCATCTGTTTCTACTGCGAAGCAATTACAAGGCAAAGAACTCTCTTATAACAATATTGCAGATACCGATGCAGCACTTGAATGTGTGAAATCATTTGCGAAGCCTGCGTGTGT
This sequence comes from Acinetobacter sp. BIGb0102, assembly GCF_003815055.1. NCBI lineage: Bacteria > Pseudomonadati > Pseudomonadota > Gammaproteobacteria > Moraxellales > Moraxellaceae > Acinetobacter > Acinetobacter sp. BIGb0102. Next base: position 357,723 of record NZ_RKQE01000012.1, on the reverse strand, counting down.
CATCGTTAAACATGCAAACCCTTGTGGCGTCGCTGTTTCATTGGATGGTATCAAAGCAGCTTATGATCTTGCTTATGCAACCGATCCTGAATCAGCATTTGGTGGCATCATTGCATTCAACCGCGAATTAGACACCGCGACAGCGCAAGCAATTGTTGATCGTCAATTTGTTGAAGTGATTATTGCACCAAGCATTGCGGATGGCGTACTTGAAATCACAGGTGCGAAAAAGAATGTACGCGTGCTGGTCTGTGGCGAACTTCCTGCAATTGATGCACGTGCTCCACAGCTTGACTATAAGCGTGTTAATGGCGGCTTATTGGTTCAAGATCAAGACTTGGGCATGATCACTAAAGATGACTTGAAAGTTGTGACTAAACGCGCACCGACTGAACAGGAAATTGATGATCTTATTTTTGCATGGAAAGTTGCAAAATATGTGAAATCAAATGCAATCGTTTATGCAAAAAATCGTCAAACAATTGGTGTAGGCGCTGGTCAAATGAGCCGCGTAAACTCTGCACGTATTGCTGCGATTAAAGCTGAACATGCAGGTTTAGTGGTTGAAGGTGCAGTTATGGCATCTGATGCATTCTTCCCATTCCGTGATGGTATTGATAATGCTGCCAAAGCTGGCATTAAATGCATTATCCAGCCAGGCGGTTCGATGCGTGACGAAGAAACAATTGCAGCAGCAGATGAAGCTGGTATTGCAATGGTATTCACGGGTATGCGTCACTTCCGTCACTAATCCTACTTTAAAGTTTCCATCTTATTTACCTCCCTCTAAATCTCTCTCCTAAAAGGAGGGAGACTACACAAATATCAATATGGGTTCCCTCTCCTCTTAGGAGATGAGGAACGATTGTAGTTCCGTAAGGGAGAGGTTAAGGGGGACTTTTTTATTCTGAACAGGTATATTCTTAAATACGGAAAAAGGGAAATAACTTTATAATGAATATTTTAGTTTTGGGTAGCGGTGGCCGTGAACATGCACTTGCATGGAAAATCGCACAAGATGCAAAAGTCACTAAAGTCTTTGTAGCACCAGGTAATGCAGGTACTGCAACTGAAGACAAATGTGAAAATGTTGAACTCGATATTTTAGACAATCCAGCCATTATTGCTTTTGCCAAAGAAAATGATGTGGCATTAGTCATCGTTGGCCCTGAAGCGCCTTTAGTGAATGGTGTGGTTGATGCAGCACGCGAAGCTGGCTTAAAAATTTGGGGACCAACCCAATATGCAGCTCAGCTAGAAGGTTCTAAAGCATTTGCAAAACACTTCTTAAAACGTCACAACATTCCAACCGCTTTTTATGATGTCTTTACTGAAGTAGATGCGGCTAAAGCGTATGTTGAGCAAAATGGCGCACCTATCGTCATTAAGGCCGATGGTCTTGCTGCGGGTAAAGGCGTGATCGTTGCCATGACCAATGAAGAAGCTTTTGCAGCAATCGACGATATGCTAGCAGGCAACAAATTTGGTGATGCGGGTTCACGCGTTGTGATTGAACAATTCCTTGCAGGCGAAGAAGCAAGCTTCATTTGCATGATCGATGGCAATAATATTTTGCCAATGGCAACGTCACAAGACCATAAACGTATTTTTGAAGGCGATGAAGGTCCAAACACAGGTGGTATGGGTGCTTACTCTCCTGCGCCTGTCGTCACTGCGGAAGTCTTTGAACGTGTCATGAATGAAGTGATGCGTCCAACCGTTGATGGTATGGCTGCGGACGGTCACGTTTATACAGGTTTCTTATACGCAGGCCTGATGATTGATGAACAAGGTCAACCACGTGTGATCGAATTCAACTGTCGCTTTGGTGATCCTGAAACTCAACCGATCATGATGCGCTTAAAATCATCTTTGGTTGATTTGGTTGAGGCTGGTATTGCAGGTAACTTACCAAGCGAAGCTGAATGGGATGAGCGCAAATCGATTGGTATCGTTCTTGCTGCTGGTGGTTACCCTGAAACTGTACGCAAAGGCGATGTAATTTCAGGTCTTGGTCAATCTCCAGAAGATACCAAAATCTTCCATGCCGGTACTGCAATGAGTGCTGATGGTCATGTGATTACTGCGGGTGGTCGCGTACTCTGCGTTACTGCACTGGGTGATACCGTGCTTGAAGCGCAAATCAATGCGCTGGAAGTTTGTGGTCAAGTCACTTTCACTGGTATGCAATACCGTAGCGATATTGGTTATCGCGCCATTGCCCGTGAAAAAGCTGAATAAGTAAATTATGCTTGAAAGCCTTCTTCGGAAGGCTTTTTTATTCCTTAAATTGCATAATTCTCACTTCTATATTCATTATTTAAATATAAAATTCAGAAAAATATATATTTGTGTTCTAATTCAATCTGCTACAGATCTTTTTTGAAAAAACCATAAAACTATCATCAATTTATATTTACTTATGATTTAATTTCTCTCAAATAATCATAGTCTTATACTCACTAGGACAATCTGCTGCACTGTCCCCTGCATTAAATTATTGGTATGATTGCCGAAATTTTAGATGTTGTTTTTATGTTAATTCAGTATTCTTTTTCATTCATTTCAAATGATTAGAATATTTTTCCTAACAAAACAAATTGCAGCTAAATCCAAATTTGATTAGAAAAAGATATGAATGCTTGATTTCCCACTGTATATATACTGAATGGGAACATGAATATTCATTTATTTTTCGCGTGTTGTGGAAAGGACTCTACCAAAAACCTCAAAAATAATTCACGTGATTGTTTGAGGACGATGCCAATTTACAACATACAAACCTATTGCAATTATTAATGCTCGAGAAATGCTGATTTTCTCGCCATTATTCCGATTAGGATTTATACATGAAAAAGCTGATTAGTCTTTTTTTAAGTGTATCGGTGTTATTACTTGCAGCTTGCAGTAAACAACCAGATACCGCATCTACCGAGCAAAAAGGTGATGCTGCTGCATTACAAACTGTTGTAATCGCTTCTACAGGTTCTGACGCTGATATCTGGCGTTATATCGCAACTTTACCAGAAACCAAAGCTGCTGGTCTCAAACTTGAAATTAAAAACTTCACTGATTACGTTGCCATGAATACTGCTGCAGCGAACAAAGAAGTTGATTTGAATGCATTCCAGTCTTACGCATACCTTGTGGCATTTAATGCTGCCAATAAAGATAAGATTGCACCTGTTTCAACCACGTATTTAGAGCCAATGGGTATCTACTCAAGCAAAGTCAAAAAAGTTGACGAATTTGCTGAAGGTGCAACCATTGCGATTCCAAATGACGGCGCGAACGAATCACGTGCATTATTACTTTTACAAAGCGCGGGCTTAATCAAGTTAAAAGCTGACTTTGATCCAGTAAAAGGCACCCCTGCTGACATTACTGAAAACCCGAAAAAAATTGTGATCAAACCAATTCAAATGGCAACAGCTGTACGTGTTAAAGACGAAGTTGATGCGATTTTATTAGGTAATACACTTGCAATGGAAGGCGGTTTAAACGTTCTGAAAGATGCGATCTTCTATGAGCCTGTAGATCAAAGCACGAAGCTGAATGTAAACGTCCTAGCGACTGCAGAATCTCGTAAAGATGATGCTGTATTGCAAAAAGTTGGCGCGCTTTACCATACTGAAGCTGTGAAGCAATATGTTCAAGAACACTTTGCAGGTACGAAAGTTGACGTGAACAAACCAACAAGCTACCTCACAGAAGCAAATTCGTAATATAATGTCGCACAGGGTCTGTTGACATTTCACTGATGCTTGCGACAGAGGATATTTTTTAGATGGTACAAGGCATGGCTTATGAAATTTAGTCATTCTAAATGATTAAGCCATAACGTAGTAACAGCAAAAAATATCCCTGTCCCAAAGGGTTATGGCTAAAACTGCCGCAAACTTCGTTATGAAACTTGGTAAGGGTATCTCCATTGCCTTCGTTTCATGCCTTGTTTGCGTGGTTTTCGCCAATAACGCAATGCATGACTGAAATATCAACAGATCCTAAAACAGGCAAAGTGATTTTGCCTGTTTTTTCTTTTCTGCCATAGTACTGACGAACATGATCCAATTTAAAAACATTTCGAAACACTATCAGTTGAAAGGTCAAACGATCAATGCACTGGACCAGATCAATTTAGAGATTCCGGACGGTAGTATCTTTGGCATTATCGGCTATAGTGGTGCAGGTAAAAGTACGCTGATCCGTTTGATTAATTTGCTTGAACGCCCGACGCAGGGACAAGTCATTATCAATCAAAAAGACTTTACTGCTATGGACGCGCGAACACTTCGTCAAGAACGTGCAAATATTGGCATGATCTTTCAGCACTTCAATCTCCTTCAGACTAAAACCGTGTCTGAAAATATTGAAATGCCACTTAAATTACTTGGGCATAGCAAAGCTGAACGTGAAAAGCGTCTGGCTGAACTATTAGAGTTTATCGATCTTAAACATAAAAAAGATGCCTACCCTGATGAGCTTTCAGGGGGTCAAAAACAACGTGTGGGTATCGCGCGTGCGCTGGCCAATCATCCCAAGATTCTACTGTGCGATGAAGCAACTTCCGCCCTTGATCCACAGACCACCAAATCTGTTTTAGCGCTATTAAAAAAAATTAACAAAGAACAGAACATTACCATTGTCATGGTCACCCATGAAATGGATGTAATCGAATCAGTATGTGATTATGTGGCGGTCATGGAATCAGGTCATGTGATTGAAACTGGCCCGACGCTGGATATTTTCAGTCAGCCACAGCATCCAACCACCAAGACCTTTATTCAAACGGTATTGCAACAGCAGTTACCTGTAAATATTTTGAGTAATCTTGAACATCAACATCATAATAGTATCTATAGCTTGCAGTTCCTCGGCACTTCAGCACAGGAAACCGTGATTCAGGCTGCGATTAAACAATTTGATGTGAGTTTAAATATTCTGTTTGCCAATATGACCGAGATCAATGGTACGGTGATCGGACAAATGTTTATCCAGCTTTTAGGTGATCCGTTGATCATTCAGGAAACCGTAAAATTCCTTGAGCTTCAAGGCGTGAAAGTGGAACAATCTGGAGTGGTAAGCCAATGAGAGACTTAATCGTACAATGGCTGACCCAAGTCACTGCTCCATTTTGGCATAGTTCCCTCTCAATCGACCAGTTTGTGACAGCACTGCAAGAAACCTTTCAAATGGTGTTCTTCTCTCTGCTGTTTGGTTGCATTTGGGGATTGATTCAAGGTATTACGCTAGTTGTTACTCGCTCAGGCGGTATCCTGCAAAATCGTGCGATTTATTATTTCCTAAACCCGATTGTGAATGCACTGCGTTCCCTTCCCTTCATTATTCTGCTGATTGCCGTTATTCCACTGACTAAAATGCTGGTTGGCACTTCAATTGGCACATGGGCAGCGATTGTGCCTTTGACCATTTATGTGGGCCCATACTTAGGCCGTCTGATCGAAACCTCATTGCTTGAAGTGAATGAAGGTATTGTGGAATCTGCTCAGGCAATGGGTGCTTCACCGTGGCAAATCATCTTCAGATTTATTATTCCTGAAGCGCGTAGCTCACTCATACTAAACTTGACCACAGGTACGATTTCTCTCATCGGTGCGACTGCAATGGCAGGTGCTGTAGGCGCAGGCGGTATCGGTGACTTGGCGATTTCTTATGGTTACCAACGTTTCGATACGAGCGTAGTGATTTTAACCGTCATTGTATTATTGCTGTTAGTGCAAATGGTACAAATGTTCGGTGACTGGCTAGCAAAATTACGTTAATAAAAATATAGAAAAAGCGCTCATGATGGGCGCTTTTTTTACACCTGAACCTTTTTAAGGAAAGTAAATTTCATTGGCTGCCTTGAAGGTGTTGACATGGAGCGGAACTAAATCGGTTAAATTCTGATAGCCGCCAGCCAATACAAATAGCATCGGGATTTTCATTTTCTTCGCCATTTCAAAGACAATGCGATCACGCTCAAAAAGTAATTCTGTGGTCAACCATTTTGAACCATATTTATCATGTTGGTGACAGTCCATGCCCGCCTGATAAATCATCAGATCCGCCTCCCAACGTGAAGCATACTGAAAGGCCTCAAAAATTGCCTCTCGATATAAATCAAAATTACCTTGTTTGGGATGAATATAACGGGTCAAGCTACGTTCGCCAGCCTTGCAGCCAAACCGAATTCCAAAAATGCCAAAATTAATCAGATTGGTCATACGGTTGGTGAAAATAGCCGTGCCATCCCCACCATGTTGATCACAATCCAAAATAAAAATACGTTTCTCGGGATATTGTTTGGCAACCAGCGCCAGACCATTAAAGGTGCAATAGGCTGCACCGGATTCATAACTGGCATGATGAAATCCCTGTGCAATATTGGCCGCAACCCCTTCTTTCAAGGCAATTTCAGCGCCCAGTAATTGTCCAGCCTGAACCGATAAAATCGCATCTCGCAACTGTTCATTCCACGGCTTAAAACCTTGAACAGTGGCAAATGCCGATTCTCCTGATAAAAAAGCATCGACATATTGTGGATTGTGCAATTTCCTCAAGATTTCCACATCAATCAGCCCAGGATCCACCAGTTCTGCCATTTGATGCGTACGCAACACATCAGCTACAGCTGTGAGTTTTTCCATACTATTGGTATGCGTTTGCGCAAAGTAGCGTGGAGAGTAACAAGCTTTTAGCATGGATGTCCTACATAAATCTGATCTTTAGCAATATCCATCAGTTGACTTAATTCAGTGCTATCAGGCCTGAATAATCCATTGTCTACCTGCTGTTTAAAATGATAGCCAAATGCCCGCGCACGATGTTGTGGTGAAACAGCCAAAGTGGTTAAACGCAAAAACCAGAAACCATTCATCTCGGCAATCGGGATCACATAGCCTTTATATTGCTTGTTTTTATGCTTATCGAGCTGTTCAATCTCATAATGCGCTGAGAATAAACTCCCCGCAGGTAATCGTACCCCATTCATCATTAAAGGCACCAAACTGATACAGGAATGGTTATCGCCCATATTCAATTTTTCCATCATGATCGGTTGAGCATGTTCATCAACAAAAATATTGATTTCACCCTGTCGTAATAACCGATGATGCGCAATGCGCAAAAAGAATTTTTCTGCCATCGGGCAAGAACCCACTTTAGGCTTTTCAAGCAAAGCCTGACATTCGATCATGCCAAAATCCTGCGCCGCTCGAGGCAGGATAATATCGGCAAGCAACTGGCAAATCAGGATACTTTCTTCCAACTGGGCATATTGATGAATGCTTCGAAGTTTGGCTTGAAAATCGACCTCTTGCTGTAAATTCTGTGCAAAGCTCTCTTGCGGGTTTAAACGTTTTAAAGTCTGCTGGACTTCTAAATTGATATCCAGATTCCGCCACGTTTCTAATGTCAGACCATATGAACCCGCTTGATTGAGAATATTTCTCAGCGCTTTGGTTTCATAGTCCTCAAAAATTCGTAAATCCTGAAACCCAACCGGATCACGCACCTGCGAAACAAACTCTGCAATAACGCGAGTCGCTTGTGTATAGCCACAACCTCTCCGTTCTGTTTGATGACTAAAGTGTTCATTTAACATTTCTGTCAGCTTGGCAGAGAGCGGATATAAATATTTTTTAAAAATCATGACCACTTCGTGATCGACCAAATCAGACATAAGCTCCCCTGCTTCATCCTAATGATTTAAAACGACCTCATCCTTATTTTGTTAAATCTAATTTTTAATTGATTTAGCTTTAATAAAGTATTTCTTATAAGATTAAAGATGAATATAAACTATTAACTTATAAAAGTTTTCTTTCATCTTTATTTAAAATACAACACTTGTCAACTATAAATAGACGCGATCAATATCGACGTCAGAATCTGCCCCAAAAAGTCAGTATTACTGTACAAATACAGCACTTTTTTGCACTCGATAGCATTTGCACTTAAACTAGAATCAGGCACTCAGTATTGAGTACCCAACTCGCAATAACCACATGGAACAAAGATTCAGGACTCGGCTATGCATTACAAGATTCATGTAATTGACGTAAAAAATGCCTTAAAAAATTATATCTGGTTATTGGAAGATACCCGCAGCAAAGAAGTTGTGGCGGTCGATCCGACGGAAGCCGAGCTGGTCACAGCGTTTTGCCAGCAACATCAACTCACTCTGAAACAGATCTGGCTGACCCATTGGCATCCTGACCACACTGGCGGTGTCCCGGGCTTATTGGCAAATCAGAATCTTCTGGTTTATGGCCCTAGAGATGAATTAAGTAAAATTTCCCTGATCTCAAATCCACTACAGAATAATGATCATTTTCATTTTAATGACCTCAAAATTGAAGTCATCGCGACCCCTGGTCACACTTTAGGTCATATCACTTATTTCATTGAAGAGATGGACAGTTTGTTCAGTGGAGATACTCTGTTTGCAATGGGCTGTGGACGATTATTTGAAGGCACAGCCGAGCAAATGTATCACTCCTTAAATCGACTGGGTGCACTACCTATCCAGACCAAAGTGTATTGCACCCATGAATATACGCTTGCGAATGGTGAATTTGCCTTGACTGTAGAGCCACATAATGTTGCCCTGCAAGAACGTATGCGACAGGTCAAAGCATTAAGAGATGCAGATCAAATCACCTTACCAAGTACGATTGAACAGGAACTCGAAACCAATCCATTTTTACGTACTGAAAGTGCTGAGGACTTTGCGCGTATCCGCAGCCTAAAAGATCAGTTTTAATTAATGATGTAAATTTAAGCGATTCATTTTCTACTTTTCTATTTAGGTAGAAAATGAAATCATTTTTTACATTTGTCATGAAATATTTATTTAAAAAATAATTTTTAAATACCAAAAAATAAAAACACTTTAACCTTTAATTTCAATTAGATAAAAAATCATCAGATAACATTATACCTAGAAAAATTACGCTAATTTTACATTACTTACACGTGGCAAAATAATTCTATGCAATGCCCCTTTAAAAAAAATTATCTGACCCTTATTAATAAATACATGTTCACAAGGAGATCTGTCATGAAAAACAGAGTTGTTAAAGCAAAAAACGTATTGGCTTTCCGTATTTGGTTAGAAAAATTGGGATATTCAGTTAAGAATCTGACAGATAACCGTGGTTTTACCTTTAGCTTTAAAAAAGAATATGGTTTGGTGACAGGCGATCTCTCTGGTAATGCTTTAGCAATGCAGTTGGGTGAAGAATTCGAAGATCATTTAAAAGCCTAATGACAAATTTCCTAAATATGAGGATTCCAAAGGGATTTGGAATCCTTGATTTATACAGATAAGAATATTTCCAACTTTATCTCCCTTTTAATTCTTCATTTTCTAGCCATTTCCAATAAAATATTAGGGTCTGGTGACATTTCAGCCATACATTGCGTTATTCGCTAAAACCACATCAACAAGGCATGAAAAGCAGGCAATCGCAGCCCCTTGCCAAGTTTCATAACGTAGTTTAGGGAATTTAGCTACAACCCTCTGGGACAGGGCTATTTTTTGCCGTTACTACGTTATGTTTTGCTTACTTAGAGTACTAAGTTTCGCAAAACTCTCCTTGTACCGCCTAAAAAATATCCTCTGTCGCAAGTATCTGTGAAATATCAACAGTCCCTATTGGAACAAAACTGATTTCCAAGTATCATATTGCCCAGTCGAGGGATGCTGCGACAATTGATCGGCACTAAAGATCAATTTGCCAGGCTCGACGATCGGTTAAACATTCGCTTTAGCCAACAACGGCATCCGCGAACAGAATGATCCATACTATTTTTTCTAGGAGATCCTGATGAACGCGGTGAATGCTTCATTTACAGATTATAAAGTTGCTGATATTTCCCTTGCTGACTACGGTCGTAAAGAGATCAAACTTGCTGAAGCAGAAATGCCAGCTTTGATTGGTTTACGTAAGCGTTATTCAGCAGCTAAACCACTTGCTGGCGCAAAAATCTTGGGTTGTATCCACATGACAATCCAGACTGCTGTTCTAATCGAAACATTAGTTGAACTTGGCGCAGAAGTGCGTTGGACCTCTTGTAACATCTTCTCTACTCAAGACCATGCTGCTGCTGCCATTGCTGCAAGCGGTGTGCCTGTATTTGCCTGGAAAGGTGAAACAGAAGAAGAATATGTATGGTGCCTAGAGCAACAGATCAATGTGAATGGTCAGCCTTGGGATGCCAACATGATTCTGGACGATGGCGGTGACTTGACTGCACTTGTTCATGAAAAATACCCTGCGCTGTTAGAACGCATTCACGGTATTACCGAAGAAACCACTACAGGCGTGCAACGTCTATTGGAAATGTGGAAAGACGGTTCACTTAAAGTTCCTGCAATCAATGTGAATGATTCGATCACTAAATCGAAAAACGACAACAAATATGGTTGCCGTCATTCATTAAACGATGCGATCAAACGTGCAACTGATATGTTGCTTTCTGGTCGTCGTGCACTTGTGATCGGTTATGGTGACGTAGGTAAAGGTTCTGCGCAATCTTTACGTCAAGAAGGCATGATCGTACGTGTAACTGAAGTTGATCCGATTTGTGCAATGCAAGCATGTATGGATGGCTACGAAGTTGTATCTCCATACAAAAATGGCGTGCAAACAGGCAAGAAAGAAGACATCAATCACGATCTACTCGGCAATACTGACCTTGTTGTAACTACTACGGGTAACTACCACGTATGTGATTCAGCAATGTTAGATAGCTTAAAAGCGGGTGCGGTTGTATGTAACATCGGTCACTTTGACACTGAAATCGATACAGCTTACCTCCGTGGTTACAAGTGGGTTGAAGTGAAGCCACAAGTACACCAAGTATATCGTTCAGAAGATGAAAATAACTACCTTCTCCTTCTTTCTGAAGGTCGCCTAGTAAACCTTGGTAATGCCACAGGCCACCCTTCACGTGTAATGGATGGTTCTTTCGCAAACCAGGTTTTAGGTCAAATGCATTTATTCGCTGAGAAATTTGCTGACTTGCCTGCTGATCAAAAACAAGCGGCGATTCGCGTAGAAGTACTTCCTAAGAAATTAGACGAAGAAGTTGCTGCAGCAATGGTTGTTGGCTTCGGTGGTGTATTAACACAACTGACGCAAGTACAGGCAGATTACTTAGGCGTTCCAGTGGAAGGCCCGTTCAAATCTGACGCTTACAAATACTAAGAAAATCAGGGCAGACGTTTTACGGACTGCCCTTTTTTCTAAAATTTTTCAGGCGAGTTAAAAAGGATTTGAAATGACGAAGCGTGTTCCTATTTCTTTTGAGTTTTTCCCACCAAAAACTGATGCGGGTGCGGAAAAGTTACGTGTTGTTCATCAAGAACTACAACTGTTAAATCCAGAGTTTTTCTCCATTACTTATGGTGCTGGCGGTTCTACCCGTGAACGTACTTTAGCTGCGATTAATGACTTTAATGGTCAAGGTACGCCTGTTGCACCTCACCTGTCTTGTATCGGGGATGACAAGGCCCGTATCGCAGAACTTTTAGACTTATATAAATCTCAAGGCATTGATCGTATTGTTGCGTTGCGTGGTGATCTACCTTCAGGTCAGGTGGGCTTAGGTGAACTTCCTTATGCACAGGATCTGGTTCGCTTTATTCGTGAACATTCAGGTGATCATTTCCACATTGAAGTGGCAGCTTATCCTGAAATGCACCCACAAGCAGACAGTTTTGATGGTGACATCCAACGCTTTGTAGAAAAAGTAAATGCAGGGGCAAATGCCGGCATTACTCAATTTTTCTTCAATCCAGATGCATATTTCTACTTTATTGAGCGAATTGCGAAAGCAGGCGTGAATATTCCAGTTGCACCAGGTATTATGCCGATCACCAATGCAAGCAATTTAATCCGTTTTGCTGATGGTACAGGTGCAGAAATTCCACGCTGGATCCGCAAGCAGCTTGCTGCCTATGGTGATGATAGTGCAAGCATCAAAGCTTTCGGTCACGAAGTGATTGTGAATCTGTGCGAGCGTTTAATCGCTGGTGGCGCACCAACACTACATTTCTACTCAATGAACCAAACTGAACCGACTCGACAACTCGTTGTTGATCTTGGTTTAAACTAATTTGTACGAGCCCTACCCAAGCATGAATCGTTTTTATATCGAAACCGAATTAAATACTGGCAATACCATTGAATTAACAGAATCGGTATTTCATCACTGGGTACGCGTGCTTCGCGCAAAAGAACAAGAACAAGCCATCTTTTTCAATGGAAAAGGTGGTGAATATGTCGTTACCCTGACGCAGATTAACAAAAAAAATGCGTTTGTTTCGGTCGATCAGTTTGATGCAGCAGACCGCACTGCCCCTTTTAAGGTGACTTTAGGTCAAGTCATGAGTAAAGGTGATCGTATGGATTATGCGATTCAGAAAGCAACTGAACTCGGCGTTACCACGATTCAGCTTTTAACCAGTGAACGTTGCGAAATGCGTTTAAAGTATGATCGCGACCAAAAGAAACTGGATCACTGGCAATCTGTTGCAATTGCAGCATGCGAACAATGTGGGATGAATCGTGTGCCAGAAATTCTTGCCCCTATTTCTCTGACTGACTGGATTGAGTCTGACCTACCTGAATCACGTTTTGTGCTTGCTCCGAATAAAGATCAGAGCAACGTTCTGTTAAACAGTTCACCTGATCTGGCTTTACTGATTGGCCCGGAAGGTGGCTTAAGTGAAGCAGAAATTAACATTGCCAATCAAAATAACTTTAAAAACTGGTGTATCGGAGACCGTGTTTTAAGAACAGAAACCGCTCCAGTTGTGGCTTTATCCATTTTAAATTACCACTTTGCTCCCTAATCATGCCTGAGCATTGCTTTCCATTTTATTTAGCGCTAATTTAAAGCGCAAATCGACTATGTTTACAAAAAAACAAAGACTGTCCACATAGATAAAAAATGAAAAGGATTATGCTTTATATGTTAGGGGTTCAGGACAAAAGCTTGCCACAGTTTATCTATACGGATCAAATTAGTTATCCGAATCATGTACGCTTGTTTGTAATAAGTGTGTTTGCTATTTGTCTGTTAGATTATGCACTGTTTGGCGTTTTTTATACCTTTGAAGCCAATATTTTTACCACATGGATGACTATCACACTTGCCATCCTGCTGGGTTTTTCCGGTATTTGTCATTTTTTATTAAAACGTTACTCTGCGGTTCGTTATAACCATAAAACCAATATTATTTTTCAACTCATTTGTTTTTTTACAGGTTTATTAATCGGCGTTAATACCGTCATTATCAATCATTATTTAGGCTCCGATGTTCCGAATTTGATTGGCTCTCATGTTTTAACGCTCACTGCGTTATTACTGACTGCGTCACATATCATTGCCCTGACCTTTTTAACACAGCATATCCGCTATTTCTTGTTATTTTTTATCCCGAGTATCGCGCCATTAATTATAACCCAGCTTTTACATCGGCATCATGACCATACGCTATTCTATCTGGCCTATTATTCGTCATTTTTCGCGACCGTGCTTTGCGCTCAAGCCACTTATAAAATTCACAAGCATCTCGCGCTGGTACTGGAAAAAAATAAACAATTGATTGATGCTGCGCAACAGCATAGCAATTGGACTGAAGAACTCTGCCAACAACTTCAACATGAAGTGAATAAATCTAAAGATATCGAAGCCCAGCTCCAGTTCAACAATCATTTGTTAGAACAAAAAGTGCGTGAACGTACATTTGACCTCACGCAGATGAATGAAAGTCTAGAAGAACATCGCCAGAGTCTGACATTAGCGCATGAAACCGCTGGAATTCAGCATTGGGACTGGAATCTTGAAAATACGATTCCTGATGCTTCGCCGCTTCCTCATGAAGTCGCACATAATGCGCAAAATCTTTATACCTTACTGAATGAAGTTACCCATCCAAATGATGTTGAACGTGTAAAAAACACCTTGTATCAACACTTATCGGGCCAATCACCGCGTTACGAAGAAACTTTCCGTATTAAAAATGAAAATGGTGACTGGACCTGGATTCACGCTGTCGGTCAGGTCATTTTAAGAGACCCGAAAAATGGAACCGCCTTACGCATGGTGGGTGTACATCGTGATATCAATCAGGAGAAGAAAGATCAGGAGCGCCTTAAATTGGCTGCGAATGTATTTGAACAGGCTTCTGAGGGTATTTTCATATTGGATGAAAACTTCAATTATGTTGAGATCAACCCTAAATACGAACAGCTCACAGGTTTAGATAAACAAGCCATTTTAGGCAAGCAGCTATTTGAAATTACCAAACAGAATAAACAACATCATCATAACTTTCATCTTTCTATTCTAGATACACTACGTGAAGCACAGGAATATGAAGGTGAATTTCAGGAAACTTATAACTCTGAAAAATCATGTTTCCTATGGATTCACATCAATGCTGTGAAAGATGAACAAGATCGCGTCATCAATTATATTGGAATTGTTTCGGATCAGACTGAACGTAAACATCAGGAACAGCGTTTATCTTATTTGATCAATTATGACACCTTAACTGATCTGCCTAACCGTTTTTATTATCAGCAACAACTGCATCAATATTTGGTCAATGAACCTGCCATTCAACACTTGGCGGTCATTCGCCTGAATATCGATCGCTTCCGTGCACTCAATGAAATTATCAGCAATAAAGCTGGAAATGAGTTGCTTAAACAAGTCGCACAACGACTACGGATCAGTAATATTGATGCCCTGCTGGTCGCACATTTAAGTGCAGATGATTTTGCAATTATTTATGAAATATCGCATTTACATCCACCTATTCATCAACTCTGCAATAATATTGTAGAGGCTTTCAGCAAAGCTTTTTATATTGCCGATCAAGAATATTTTGTCAGTATCTCTATTGGGGTGGCGATCTATCCAGAACATGGTCGTCAAGTTGATAATTTAAATACCCATGCAGAACAGGCACTAAATGAAGCAAAACGCCTAGGTGGCAATACCATCCATTATTATTCTAATGAAAGAGCGAATTTTGTTGATCAATATAGTGATCTCGAGCTTGATCTAAGAAAAGCAATTCAGAACAATGAGCTGGTGGTTTACTATCAACCGAAGATCAGCACACTCGATGATCAGATTAATGGTTTTGAAGCGCTGATTCGCTGGAAACATCCAACTAAAGGATTAATTATGCCAAGCATTTTTATTCCTTTAGCAGAAAGCACCAGCTTAATTTCCGATATTGGGCAATTTGTTTTACATGAAGCAGCCAAGCAGTTACAAGCATGGCAAAAGCTTGGTTTTAGTGATATCAATATTGCGGTTAATATTGTGGCCCAACAGATTTTGCGTGGTCAGTTATTGCATGATATTGACGAAGTCCTGACAACTTATGATGTTTCTGGCAAGAACCTTGAACTGGAAATTACCGAATCGGCTTTTCTGGAAAATACCGAGAACGTTAAAACTATTCTCAACGCATTGAAAGAACGTCAGATCTCTATCGCACTGGATGACTTTGGTACAGGCTATTCTTCCCTTGCCTACTTAACCGAATATCCAATTGACATTTTGAAAATTGATCGTGCATTTATTTTAAAAATTGGTAATCCAAAACAGGATGCGATAGTTAATGCCATGATCGCCATGGGTAAAACAATTGGCCTAAAAGTCGTTGCGGAAGGTGTAGAAACAGAGCAACAACGTGACTATCTAAAAGCACAAAACTGCGACATATTACAGGGTTACCTGTTCTCCAAGCCACTGACCGCAACTGAAGCAACGGAATATCTGCAACAGCATCTACACCTGTCAACCGCAAGATATTCCATTTAAAAGTAAATTTTAAGCTTTTTGGCCCTTTCTTTGCTGCTGGGTATCGATTGTGAATAGCTGTATCGTTCAGTGAAAATAAGCTTTTTTGACTGTGCGAAAGCATGAACTAGTGCTATATTCTTGTGCACTTATCTTAATATAGTAATTAGACTTCTATATGTCTGATTATTATCGGAACAAATGAGACTCAGATGGACGATCAATCTTTAAAACAAGCCGCTTTGTATTACCATGAATTTCCTACACCTGGAAAAATCAGTGTGACACCGAACAAGCAGCTCGTTAACCAACGAGATCTAGCGCTTGCTTATTCCCCTGGTGTTGCAGCTCCATGTTTAGAAATCGAAAGAGACCCTTCTACCGCTGCGAAATATACAGCACGTGGTAATCTGGTCGCCGTCGTGAGTAATGGTACTGCTGTGCTTGGTTTGGGAAATATTGGTCCTCTTGCTTCTAAGCCAGTTATGGAAGGTAAAGGCGTTCTCTTTAAAAAGTTCGCTGGTGTTGACGTATTCGATATCGAAATTGATGAAAATGATCCAGACAAGATCGTTGATATCGTTGCTGCGCTAGAGCCAACATTTGGTGGTATCAACCTTGAAGATATCAAAGCGCCAGAATGTTTCTACATTGAAAAGAAACTTCGCGAACGCATGAAAATTCCTGTATTCCATGATGACCAACATGGTACAAGTATTATTGTCGGTTCAGCATTACTCAATGCTTTACAGATCGTAAATAAGAAAATTGATGAAATTAAAATTGTTGCCTCAGGCGCAGGTGCTGCTGCACTTTCTTGTCTAGATTTACTTTGCGCTTTAGGCGTAAATAAAAACAACATTGTTGTTGCTGACTCTCGCGGTCTTCTGACCACTGCGCGTGAAGGTCTGGACGAGTCTAAAAAACGTTATGTTCAAGACATTCAGGCAAGCCAGTTGCATGAAGTCATGGCAGGCGCAGATATGTTCTTGGGTCTTTCAGCAGCAGGTATCTTAACCAAAGAAATGGTTAAGGAAATGGCTGAGAACCCGATCATTTTTGCATTGGCAAACCCTGATCCAGAAATTTTACCTGAACATGCGCATGAAGTTCGCCCAGATGTCATTATGGCAACAGGTCGTTCTGACTATCCAAACCAAGTGAACAATGCACTTTGTTTCCCTTATATCTTCCGTGGTGCGCTTGATGTTGGCGCAACAACAATTAATGAAGATATGAAAATTGCCTGTGTTCACGCGATTGCGCGTATGGCACATGTTGAAGCAGATGCTGCAACTTATGGTGAAAAATCAGCTTCATTTGGTCGTGACTACCTGATCCCTCGCCCACTTGATCAACGTTTGATTCTGGAAATTGCTCCAGCCGTTGCGAAAGCAGCAATGGATTCTGGCGTAGCAACTCGTCCAATCGAAGACTTTTCTGCATATCGTCAACGTCTTTCTGAGTTCGTTTATAACTCGGCATTCTTGATGAAACCGATCTTTGCACAGGCGAAGACTGACCCTAAACGCATTGCTTATGCTGAAGGTGAAGATCTACGCGTATTACGTGCGGTTCAAATTGCTGTTGATGAAGGCTTGGCAAAACCGATTCTTGTTGGTCGTACAGCAGTGATCGAAGAGAATATCAAAAAGCTTGGTTTACGTTTACAACATGGCGTAAACATTGAAATCGTCGATCAGGAAAAAAATCCTCAGTACGAAGAGTTCTCTAAAGAATATCACCAGATCATGCAACGTAAAGGCGTTACAGTTGAATACGCTCAACGTGAAGCACGCCGCCGTTCTACACTCATCGCAGCGATGCTGGTGAAGTTTGGTAAAGCAGATGGTATGTTATGTGGTACTTATTCAAGCTATGACATTCACTTAGATTTCGTGAAAAATATCATTGGCTTGAAAGAAGGTCGTAGCACATTCTTTACCTTGAACGCGTTAATGCTTGAAGATCGCAATTTATTTATTGCTGACACCTATGTAAACACCAACCCAACTGCGGCTCAGCTTGCTGAAATGACCATTTTGGCAGCAGAAGAAGTTCGCCGTTTTGGTATTACACCGCGTGTTGCCCTGCTTTCACACTCGAGCTTTGGTAGCGATCAAACCGATCCAAGCGCACAAAAAATGCGTGAAGTTTATCGTTTATTGTCTGAACAGGCACCTGAACTTGAAGTTGAAGGTGAGATGCACGGTGATGCAGCATTAGATGAAAATATTCGTCATTTTGCATTCCCAAATTCACGCTTCAAAGGCTCTGCAAATCTGTTGATTATGCCTAACCTTGATTCGGCAAACATTTCATTCAACTTGTTAAAAGCAACTTCGGGTAATAATGTGACAATTGGTCCTATTTTACTCGGTGCTGCAAAACCTGTTCATATTCTGACACCTACAGCAACGACTCGTCGTTTAGTAAATATGACCGCATTAACAGTTGCTGAAATTCAACAAAGCCAAAACTAAATACACCTAAGCAAAGCTTTTCCAGAAAAGCTTTGCTTAGCGCTTGAGAAAACCTCTATTCTGTAGCATGATTGTGTGAAGAATCGAGGTTTTTTCATGCAAGTTTATTTAGTAGGCGGTGCAGTTCGGGATCAATTACTCGGCCATCCCTATCACGAAAAAGATTATGTGGTGGTTGGAGCAACGCCCGAACAATTATTGGCCGAAGGTTATCAACCTGTCGGTAAAGATTTTCCTGTATTTCTACATCCAAAAACAAAAGAAGAATACGCACTAGCGCGCACTGAACGCAAATCTGGTGTGGGTTATCATGGCTTTCAGTTTTTTACCGATACCAGCGTAAAATTAGAAGATGATCTGATTCGTCGTGACCTGACCATTAATGCAATGGCAATGGATGATCATGGTCAAGTGTATGACCCTTATGGTGGTCAGCAGGACTTACAGCACAAAGTACTACGTCATGTTTCAGAGGCATTTACCGAAGATCCCTTGCGTGTACTCCGCGTAGCCCGTTTTGCAGCACGTTATGCAACTTACGGCTTTACTGTTGCAGAAGAAACCTTGCAATTGATGCGGAAAATTGCCCAATCAGGTGAATTAAGCGCATTAACACCCGAGCGTGTCTGGAAAGAAACCTCTCGTGCCTTAATGGAAGACCATGCTGATGTGTATTTCCAGATCTTAAAAGACTGTGATGCCCTAGAAGTCTTATTTCCAGAAATAAATGCATTATTCGGCGTACCCCAACGTCCAGAGTATCATCCTGAAATTGACTGTGGCATTCATACGTTAATGGCGCTTAAACAGGCCTGCTTAGCAAATTATGCGCTTGAAGTGCGCTTTGCAGTGCTGGTACACGACTTAGGGAAAGCACTTACTCCTGTAGAAGAATTACCACGACATATTATGCATGAAGAACGTGGTATTCCGCCCGTTACTCAAATCTGTGATCGCTTAAAAGTACCGACTGTGCTTAAAAATCTGGCTCTGATCGTATGTAAAGAGCATTTAAAATGCCATCAGGTAAAAAATCTGAAACCGGGTACTTTATGGCGCTTGTTACAACGTTTGGATGTATTACGCCGACCAGAAAAAGTGGAAGCTTTTGTACAGGCCTGTGAATGTGATGCCAAAGGTCGCTTGGGTTTAGAGCAACGCCCTTATCCGCAAGCACAATATATGTTAGATGCAATGCAAATCGTCAGAAATATACGTGCGCAAGATTTGCCTGAACATATCAGTGGCCCAGAAATTGGAGAAATGCTGATTCAATATCGAATTGATGCACTGGCAAAGTTCAAGGAACAACACATTAACTGATTAATTTTTAAGTAAATAAGATCTTTTTCTCACATTTTTTGCTCGCTTTGCACTGAAAAGATTATTAATCAAGCAAACGATTAATTTTATTTACTATTGTTGTTGACGCATCTGCTTTTCATGCCTAAAATGCGCATCAGATTCTCCAATAGCTCAGTCGGTAGAGCGACGGACTGTTAATCCGCAGGTCCCTGGTTCGAGCCCAGGTTGGAGAGCCAATCTACTATTCTCCCATAGCTCAGTCGGTAGAGCGACGGACTGTTAATCCGCAGGTCCCTGGTTCGAGCCCAGGTGGGAGAGCCAAGATTCTAAAAAGCCCTGATCATTGATCGGGGCTTTTTTTATGACGCTATAAAGTCCAATAGCCATAAAAAAACCTCTGCTGATCAGAGGTTTTTTCTTTCAAATTCAGATTAAGCTGCAACCTTTGCGGGTACACCACTATGAAAACGGAATGTATCATCTGGAGTTAAAATCAGATTTTTTTCCACTTCACGGATATATTCAATGCGTTGCTGAATATCTTCTTCTGGATCTTTGAGTTTCGCTGATTTTGCAACATCTAAAGCCAACGCTAAATAGTCCTCAAAATGGCGAGATTCCGATTTAAGCAAATAACGGTAGTAACGCCCCAGCTCCTCATCAACTATCGGCGCTAGCGCATAGAAACGCTCACATGAACGTGCTTCTACAAATGCACCAATAATCATGACATCAATCAACGCTTCAGGCTCATAAGTACGGATTTCTTTACGTAACCCGCCTGCATAACGCCCTGCACTCAAACCCTTCCATTCTTGGCCGCGCTTATTCATGAATTCAAGTACCTGCTCATAATGCAGCATCTCTTCACGAACCAATTGCGCCAATTTCACTTGCAAGTCTGTAAAGAAGCTATAGCGGAACATCAAGTTCATAGCTGTACTTGCCGCTTTCTTCTCACAGTTGGCATGGTCTTGCATCAAGATATCAAGGTTATTCACCGCTTCATCTAACCATGCCTGAGGTGTTGTACAACCTAAAAACGCAATGACGGGTTGCATTAACTCATCATAATTTACACTACTCATCAACTTATCTCGCAGCAGCCTGAATTGCTGCTTTCATATCTTTTACCGCTTGAGCCAGTCCAACGAATACGCTATCTGCAATAATCGAGTGACCAATATTCAGCTCATGAATTTGAGGGATCGCTGCAATCGCTGCAACATTGTCCAGATTTAAGCCATGCCCTGCATTCACAACCAGACCTTTAGCAGCCGCATACTCCACGCCTTTGATAATACGAGCCAATTCTGCTTGTTGCTGCTCCTCAGTCTCTGCATCTGCATAAGCACCGGTATGAATCTCAATGGTCGGCGCACCACATGCGACAGCCGCATCAATTTGAGCCAGATCAGCATCGATAAATAACGACACATCACTGCCAATTGCAGCCAATGCTTGTGTTGCTGCCTTCACTTTTTCAAAGTGACCTACCACGTCCAGACCACCTTCGGTTGTCACCTCTTGACGACGTTCAGGGACAAAGCAAACATGTTGAGGCTGAATCTCTTTGGCAAATGCCACCATTTCATCTGTCACTGCCAACTCAAGATTCATTCGAGTTTTCAGCAAGGGACGCATACGACGTACATCATCATCCTGTATATGGCGACGATCTTCACGTAAATGCAAGGTAATCCCCTCTGCACCCGCTTGTTCACAAACCAAAGCAGCCTGAACTGGATCAGGGTAAGTTGTACCACGTGCCTGTCTTAATGTTGCAACATGATCAATGTTTACACCCAAGATTGCAGCCATAAAAAATATCCTATCGGTTTAGCCCTGAATAATTATTTTCAATACATCAGGAATATCAAGTTTGTGTACTTTGAATCCAGAGTTGACGGCTTTTGAGTGGCCGGTCACCCAACAATGAGCTAATCATTTGACGGTATAGTTTACCCAATAATTGCAATTGTTCGTGAGAAAAATCCTGACCATCTTCATGGTTTTGCATAGACGCAATCAATGTACCAGAAAGTGTCGAACGTGATGCTTGAGCAACGGGCAGAAAGCCATCATTCAGCTGAAATTGATAATGCCGAAGTGGCAAGATGTCTTGTTGATTTGCATCCACTGAAAAATCGATGGCATAGCCCAACTCTTGCAATAAAACATGCTCGAATTGACGCAGGATTTGTCGTAAGAATAAGGAGGCTTGCTCATGTGAGGCAAGTTGCTGCAACTGCAACAAGGTCAACTGATATTGCTCAAATGTTTGCGGTAAAGCCTCTTCCAAAGGACAAAGGCGCAACACAATTTCATTTAAATAGAAACCAGCAAAAAATGCATCGCCATGAAAGAAAACAGGCTGATTCAAAATTTCCAGTTTAGTGAAATTTTTAAGCTCGGATTTGCCTGTCGCTTGCAAGCAAATAGGTTGATACTGCGGTGGAGGAATCTGTCTTAAGATCCCATCCACCCGACCATATTCTTGTGTAAATAAATGCACAATATGGCTTTTTTCACGATATTTACGATGATGAATCAAATAGCCATGCAGGACTTCATTACGCATCATGGAACGATATTAGTCCTTCTTCTTTTCATCCTTTTCTTCATCATCACCATCAGGAATAACCGCACCAACGACAGCTGCCGTTCCTTTGACTACACCTTTGGTCGTCTTATAAGCCACTTTAACAGGTACCGTTACAAGCTTATGAACACACCCTTGCAACATGAAAATACATGTCACGATTGCGAATACACGAATTGTTGTTTTCATACCTGTTTCCATTGCTTAAATATCGCTATAACCCAAGCTTTTCAAAGCACGCTCATCATCAGACCAGCCACCTTTGACTTTCACCCAAAGCGTTAGCATGATCTTTTGTTCAAACATTTTTTCCATGTCAGCACGCGCATCCATACCGATACTTTTCAGCTTCGCACCTTTATCACCAATCACAATGGCTTTTTGGCCTTGGCGTTCAACAAAGATCGTCGCATCAATATAAGTACAAGGTGGTTTTAAACGCCCCGTTTTTTCATTTACAGTCGCTTCTTCTGTTTTAAAAGATTCAATCTGTACAGTCAAATCGTATGGCAGTTCTTCACCCAACTGACGCATGATTTTCTCACGAATAATTTCACTCGCAAGGAAGCGTTCAGAACGGTCAGTAATTTGATCCAGTGAATACAATGGCGGCTGATAAGGCAGATACTTTTCAATCGTATCACGCAGATGCTCAAGATTGGCACCACGCAATGCAGATACAGGAACAATCTCGGCAAAGTTCATTAACTTGGCACGTTCACGAATCAGCGGTAATGCTTCGTTTTTGTTCTCAAAGGTATCCAGCTTATTGATCACAAGAATCACGGGCATATCTGCATTTTTCAGCTTTTCCAAAACAAGTTCATCGTTTTGAGTCCACTTCTGTGCATCAACCACAAATAAAACCAGATTCACATCACGCAATGCTGAGTGAGCGGCGCGGTTCATCATTTTATTGATCGCACGCACTTCTTTCTTGTGCATCCCAGGGGTATCAACAAATACCGCCTGTGATTTTTCACGAGAATCAATACCAACAATTTTATGACGTGTGGTTTGTGGCTTACGTGAAGTAATTGACAGTTTTTGACCCAATAAATGGTTCATTAGTGTCGACTTACCGACATTTGGACGACCAACGATCGCAACAAAACCGCTTTTAAAATCTGAAGGAATCGTCGTTCCTTGAGAACTAAAAAATTGATCAATCAAGTTATTGCCGTCTTGCTGCTCAGCTGCTGCTTCTGGCTTATTTTCATTTGAATGGGACATCAGGTTATTGCTCCAATAATTTTAAAATCTCTGCCGCTGCCGTTTGTTCGGCAAAACGACGACTTGAGCCCTCGCCTTGAATTTTTGGCAATCCATCGACCAAACATTCCACTTTGAAATGCTGATTCGGCGCATCGCCCTGAATATCTACAACCTCGTAAACTGGGAGAGGTTTTTTACGTGCTTGTAAATACTCTTGCAAACGTGATTTCGGGTCTTTCAGTTGATCTGTCGGTTCGATATGATCAAGATATGGTTCATACCATTTTAACACAATGCGTTCCAACAGGTTGAGATCATTACAGTCTAAATAAATAGCACCAATAATTGCTTCAACTGTGTCTGCCAAAATCGATTCACGGTGATGACCACCTGATTTTAGCTCACCAGTGCTTAAAATTAATGACCGACTCAGTTGTAAATCATTTGCGATTTTTCCTAACGCTTCCTGTCGAACCAGAGTCGCACGCATTCGCGTTAAGCGGCCTTCGTTTTCCAGCGGATAGGCATTGTACAAATAATTCGCAACGATCATTCCCAATAATGAATCGCCTAGAAATTCTAGGCGTTCATAATTGTGTTTATGGCTGACAGAACGATGGGTTAAGGCCAGTTTTAACAAATCAATTTGTTTAAACTGGTGACCGATTCGTCCTTGCAACCGAGTATCATTGAGCTTGTTTTGCAGATTTTTGGTCAAAAGTCTTCTCAAAGGTCATAACTAGACTAATATTTAGCATGAAAGGCTTACGGATTTCATACTTCTTTACCACGACAAGATCATCTTTATAAGTCACTTGCGCAATATCCTTAAAATGTAGATCACGGATACCGTTCATATCAAAACGTTGATCCATCTGAGAGGCGAACTTACTTGGTGTAATGTTCGCAGGGCTATCTTTTAATAAGCCTTCAATCTGACTATTAATCAGCTTGTCATCCCAGTATGCTGGCCAAATCGCAATTGCTGCTTTCACAGCAACCGCAAATAAAACCACCCCAAATAAAATTGCAATATACGAAGTCCCAAGTTGAGATTTACGCATCTTTATATTTCCTTTATGTTTTTATCAATCAATCTTACCATTTCGGTTGAAACTTGGAAGATTAAAGCCCGGCTCTTTATGCATCCATATATAAAAAGCTCGACCTGTTAAATTCGCTTCAGGTACAAAGCCCCAAAAACGACTATCCGCACTTTGGTCACGGTTATCGCCCATTGCGAAATATTGACCTTCAGGCACGGTGACTTCCCAATCCTGTCCATTACTTTTGATAAAGACGTCATTGGCTTTAGCAACAAATGGAACCAAGGCTTCAGCACCTTTTAATTGCGCAAACTGGAACTGTTCAACCAGTGGGTTACGCCCTTCCAGATAACGAATCAAATGCTGGTGTTCACCTAATGTTTCTTTAAAATACAAAGCCGTTGGTGTGTCTTGCTGGTCTTTCATACGTGAGAATTGTGTTGCGACTTTTGCAATTTGCTGACCATTAATCGTCAACTCACCCGCTTTAAACTGGATATGGTCACCCGGCAAACCCACTACACGCTTAATATAGCTAATCGTTGGTTGCGGTGGATAACGGAATACAATCACTTCACCACGTTTCGGCTCACCAACATTAACAACTTTAGTGTTCACTACAGGGAGACGTAAACCATAATCAAATTTATTCACCAGAATAAAATCACCTGTCTCCAAGGTAGGTACCATCGAGTCAGAAGGAATATTAAATGGTTCATATAAGAAAGAACGTAGAATCAGCACGACTGCCAACACTGGCCAGAAGTCATATGCCCATGTGATAAGAAAATGTTCCTGATTCCGCCCTTTATTTGCACGTTGTTTAAATACAAATTTATCAAGCAACCACACTAAAAAGAAAATCAGCGTCGCTGGTACCAGAATCAAATTAAAATCAAAATCCACAAACCCTCTCTTGCAGTCTCACTGCTCGTTTTGCAGCTGGGTAAAACCAGAGGTTTCCCCAGCCTCATTTCTTTATCTATCGACTTTCAATACAGCCAAGAACGCTTCTTGTGGAATCTCTACACTTCCCACTTGCTTCATACGTTTCTTACCTTCTTTCTGCTTCGCAAGAAGTTTCTTCTTACGTGAAACGTCACCACCATAACATTTAGCCAATACGTTTTTACGCATCGCTTTTACAGTAGAGCGGGCAATGATCTGTGCACCAATCGCAGCCTGAATCGCAACATCGTACATTTGACGTGGAATGAGATCTTTCATTTTCTCAACCAGTGCAATACCACGATGACGCGCATCCTGACGGTGGCAAATCATCGCCAAGGCATCAACCTTCTCGCTATTAATTAATACATCCACCTTAACCAAAGCTGAACTTTCGAAACGAACAAAGTTATAGTCGAGTGATGCAAAACCTCGTGAACATGATTTTAATTTGTCAAAGAAATCCATGACCACTTCTGCCATTGGAATTTCAAAAGTAATAGAAACCTGATTACCCAAGAATTTCATGTCTTTTTGTACCCCACGACGCTCGATACACAAGGTCATGACGTTACCTAAATATTCTTGTGGCACAAGAATATGACATTCTGCAATTGGTTCACGTAAGTCTTCAACTGTAGAACCATCAGGCATTTTTGATGGACTGTCGATATAAATAATATCGCCTTTCTTGGTCAGCGCTTCATAAATGACCGTTGGAGCAGAACTAATCAGATCAAGATCGTATTCACGCTCTAAACGCTCTTGTACGATTTCCATGTGTAGCATTCCCAAGAAGCCACAACGGAAACCAAAGCCTAATGCATCTGAACTTTCAGGTTCAAAGAATAAAGCTGAATCGTTAATCTGTAGTTTTTGTAACGCTTCACGGAACGGTTCAAAGTCACTTGAATCAATCGGGAAAAGTCCAGCATATACCTGTGGTTTTACCTTTTTAAAACCAGGTAATGTTTCAACTTCAGGCGTAGATGAAAGTGTGATGGTATCACCGACTGGCGCACCAAAAATATCTTTAATACCTGCAATCACGAAGCCAACTTCACCCGCTTCGAGGATGTCAGTTTCGGTGTGTTTCGGATTAAAAACACCAACAGAAGTTACAGGATGAGTTTGACCTGTCGATTTCACCAACATCTTGTCGCCCTTACGGATACGACCTTGCTTGATACGGACGAGGGAAACAACACCTAAATAGTTGTCAAACCATGAGTCAATAATTAATGCCTGTAATGGCGCATCACGGTCACCTTCAGGTGCTGGAATGACATCCACAAGACGCTCTAGAACGCCTTCAACACCTAGACCAGTTTTTGCAGAACAGGTTGGTGCATCTGTCGCTTCAATCCCGATAATTTCTTCAATTTCGTGAATGACACGTTCAGGCTCTGCCTGAGGCAAGTCAATCTTGTTCAAGATTGGTAAAACCTCTAAGCCCTGTTCAATTGCGGTATAGCAGTTAGCAACAGACTGCGCCTCAACCCCTTGTGCAGCATCGACAACCAGCAATGCCCCTTCACAAGCGGCCAAAGAACGTGACACTTCATAAGAGAAGTCAACGTGCCCTGGGGTATCAATAAAGTTTAATTGATATTCCTGACCATTCGGATGCGTGTAATACAACGTCACCGAAGCGGCTTTAATTGTAATCCCACGCTCACGCTCAAGCTCCATAGAGTCTAATACTTGAGCTTGCATCTCACGATCTTGTAAACCACCGCACATTTGAATGAAACGGTCAGCCAGCGTTGACTTACCGTGGTCAATGTGTGCAATGATCGAGAAATTGCGTATATTTTTGATATCTACGGATTTTTTAGCTTGCGCCATGGGTTACCTTAAGAATATGTACACAACAATCTATTCAATTAAATAACTGACTATTGTTGCGAAAAATAATGTTTAAAAAGTTCGGCACAGTATAAGCACAACAATGTTAAAAATATAGTGTTAAAAGTATATGTGACTTAGACTACATCGTGATGAAGAAAGTAATCTAACAAGGATCAATCGATTTCCTGAAGCTGAACAGAACGATCCAATTAAAAAAGCCAAACGCACCTTTTTGATCGTACAAAGTAGAGAATAGATGATATTAATCAGGAGAATGCCATGCCGGCTTTATTTGAATAATTTTAACCTTAATACATGGCAAATTTAGTTTCAGTAGATTACAAGACATTGGACTGAGCGATAAAGACTCAAGTACAACGATAAAGACAATATGATTCGCTTTCCTCTCTTCCTAGCACTTACCTACATTTCACTTAGGTCACTTATTTGAAAATCAATTTGGGTTGATGTAATAAAAATAAAGAACAAGAGTCGCGAGCAAAAGGCTTGCAAGTGTTAAATAACATCCTACCGTATTGAAGCTTTTTACGAATTTTAAGATATCCATATTTCATGATTTTTGAAAAAGTTGTGACCATTATCACAGATTTGCAGAAAAATGGTGAAACAACTGCCGATAAAAGCACCAATTAAGCCGACAAACTTCCCATATCCTTTTCAACAATCGTTTTCCCGATCAAGCAATCAAAGCAACATCTCAAAATATAGAAATAAA
Source organism: Acinetobacter sp. BIGb0102 (assembly GCF_003815055.1). Lineage (NCBI taxonomy): Bacteria > Pseudomonadati > Pseudomonadota > Gammaproteobacteria > Moraxellales > Moraxellaceae > Acinetobacter > Acinetobacter sp. BIGb0102. The sequence goes on along the minus strand of NZ_RKQE01000012.1, from coordinate 329,700 downwards.
TCCCTATCGATCACCTCAAGACTTATCTACGCTCTACCAATAGCAATAAGCCTTCCTTAACTAGAGACACCTCAATAAAATCCTCTAGATCAAAGTGTATAGACATAATTTTTTATATTCTTGAATAGGAGATATAGAGCTTAGTGAAGTGCCAGTTTCAGACTAAGAGCAAATACTTCATCATGCACATCAAATTGATCCAAGAAAAAAGCCGCACTTTAGCAGTACGGCTCTTTAATTATCTTTTTTAATTATTCAATTTTATGCCAGAACATCACAGTTAATTTAAACTCGTATTTAATTAAAAAAGCGCAAGCAATTAGACCAAATCCGACAAAGAGAAATGTGAGGTCGAAAATAATACTCCCTATTACAAGCACAATACTCGCCAGCAAACACAACAAATAAAAAACAACAACTCCTAGGTTGCCATTCATCATCTACCCCAAAATACAATATAAGAATTTATAATTTAAACGAGATACAAAAAGTATACAATCCCAAGCAGCATTAATTTTTACGCATAACTCATGGTATTCAAACGTTTTTTTGAGTATCTAAGCTGTGATTATGTTAATTGGTTAACTTTTCTTTTACTTATTTTGATAAATAAATCATAAAAAGCAGCCAAGCATGTACCGTCCAGCTGCCCTCCAGTCTTTAAATGTTAAAGCGACTAAGACTGTTCATATGAAATTGAAAAATCCATTGGATTTAAATCTGGCGAAATCGGCTGATAGGCTTGCGTAAAACTTGGTGACATCCGTTTTGGGCGACCTGTTTCGATTTCAATACAGGCCCATTTGGTATTTCCAACAAACAGTACACTTTGGTCTTTAGGGCGATAAAATGCATACTGGCGGAAAGAGTACAGTGCATTAATATCATCCAGCCATGTCCGCAAGATCACCTCTTCACCTTCCAGAGCTGCTTTACGATATTGCACATGATGCTCGACAGCCACCATTGCATGTTTAAGTTCAAGATATTGAGCAAGACCCAAACCCAAAGTTTCGATATGCGCTGCGGCGACATCCTGCATCCACTGGATGTACATCACATTATTAACATGGCCCAGCACATCAATATGCTCAGGCTGAACTTGTATTTTTAAATCAAAAATCGTACTCATAATCTGGCTTATTTCATCAATCAAAGTTCAGCGACATACACTAGTCTAAATACAACTGTATTTCAAAATAAAAACCACCCTAAATTAGAGTGGTTTTTATCAATCACAATCAGATTTAAGGTAAACGCAAACCTAAAATCGCACGTTGTCCTTGACGAATAATCGTTACACGCGCAACACTATTTTTTGGTAAAGCGCCCACAGTTTTAGCGAACATCTGGCTATTGGTAATCGCTGTACCATTGACTTGTACAATCACATCGCCCGCCACCAGATTCGATAATGAAGCAAGCCCACCACGCTTCACATCCTGAATCAGAATACCGCTACGAACATCTAAACGCGCTTGCTCAGCAGCAGTCAGGTCACGAATACTCATACCTAAACCGCTAGTCGGATTATTTTTCTCGGCATCAGCGGCTGTATCATCTGGTGCAGTGCCCAATGTCGCAGCAATGGTACGCGTTTTATCATCACGTAAAATTTCTAGCTGAACAGTTTGATTTGGAGCAATACGATTCAGCGCATAAAGTAGATCACCCGTACGCGAAATCGGCGCACCATTGGCTTTCAAAATGACATCACCTGATTTTAGTCCTGCTTTTTCAGCAGGTGATTTCGGTGCGACCTGAGTAATCAATGAACCTTCTGGTTTCGGCAACTTATATGCTTCTGCCAAGTTACGGTCAATATCTTGCATCATGATCCCAAGATAAGAACGTGTCACTTTACCCGTCGTTTTCAACTGTTGTACGACGTCCATCGCCACATCAATTGGAATCGAGAAGGACAAGCCCATATAACCGCCCGTACCACTAAAGATACGCGAGTTAACGCCCACCACTTCGCCACGTTGGTTAAACAATGGACCACCAGAGTTACCTGGATTCAGTGCAGCATCAGTTTGAATAAATGGAACTGAAGTCTCACCACTCATATTACGAGATTTTGCACTTACAATCCCTGCTGAAGCTGAATAGTCAAAGCCAAATGGTGAACCAATTGCGAGTACAGGCTCGCCTACGCGAAGCTGATCCACATTACCAATTCTTAATTCTGGGAAATTGGTTCCATTCACTTTAAGCAAAGCAATATCTGTACGTTCATCACTACCTACCAGCGTCGCATCCAGTTCACGGCGATCATTCAGGATAATACTGATACGGGAAGCATTATCAACCACATGACGATTCGTTAATAAATAACCGTCCTTGCCAATAAAGAATGCACTGCCATAACCCGTTTTTTCCTGTGGCCCCTGCTGTTGCGGGATAATCACCTGATTACCAAAAAAACGACGCAAGATTTCAGGAACTTGTTGTTGTAATAACTCTTCCTGAGTCATTTTCTTTACAACGTTGACACTCACAACAGCAGGACTAACCTGCTCAACGAGGTTTGAAAAATCTACTGGTGAGGCAGCGTTGACTTGAGCAGCTGCTATCGTAAATACAGCAGCATACATTCCTTGTTGTAAATAGCGACTTTTCATGAAGCAAGAACCTACATACTGATGATTAAAATAAATGTTATGGTCTATGTTTTTAGCATAACCCTAACATTCTTTTCGTAAAAAAATGTTTATATTTTCAATGCATACAACGAAATAGACAGATGAAATGTGAATAAATTATGGAGACAATTCCAGACATTCAAATTTCATCTTAAGGTTTTATATTGAACAGCTTAACTCTAGATTAAAACAATGTACTGAAAGGTAATCGTTTTCTGATATTAGACAAAATATGCAAATAATAATTGGTGAATAAATTGCATTCGCTAAAAATTCACTCAATTTCAGGCAGATTGGCCCTTGCCTTTTTGACAAAAAAGCGGTGTCATTAGCGAACGTTTAAAACTGAAGCAGATCGACGACATGCCTGATTTAAAAACAATTCACCATTTTGATGTGATTATTGTGGGCAGTGGTGGTGCAGGTTTAAGCCTCGCACTCTCTTTACCAAGTCATTATAACATTGCAATTCTAGCCAAAGCCGCACTGACAGAAGCCAGTACCTTCTATGCTCAAGGCGGTGTTGCTGCAGTATTAGACGAAACAGATTCTATTCAACAACACATTAATGACACTATGATTGCAGGCGGTCATCTATGTGAACTGGATGCAGTGAAGCATACGGTTGAAGGTGGTAAACCTTCGGTGGATTTCCTGCTTAAGCAAGGCGTGCAATTTACTTTAGATGATGATGAGCAATTACATCTGACTCGTGAAGGTGGTCACTCACAACGTCGTATCATTCACTCTGCCGATGCAACAGGTAAAGCCATTTCAACCACATTGGTTGAACGCGCCAAAGAACGAAAAAATATTACGATCTTTGAAAATTATATTGCGATCGATTTAATTACCCTGCACAAACTCGGTCATCATCATCAGGCCAATCGCTCGATCGGTCTATACGCTTTAGATGAAACCAACGAACAAGTTCATACTTTCCTTGCTCCTTTTACAGCTTTAGCCTGTGGCGGTGCAATGAAGGCTTATCTTTACACGTCTAATCCCGATATTGCGACTGGTGATGGAATTGCCATGGCCTATCGTGCAGGTTGCCGTGTCGCCAATATGGAATTTAACCAATTCCATCCGACCTGTTTATATCATCCAAAAGCGCGCTCATTCTTAATTACCGAAGCGATGCGTGGTGAAGGTGCTTATTTGCGCTTACCAGACGGCGAGCGTTTTATGCTGCGTTTTGATGAACGTGCTGAACTTGCACCGCGTGATATTGTGGCACGTACCATCGACCATGAAATCAAACGTTTAGGTATTCGTCATGTCTGGTTAGACATTACCCATAAATCGCCAGAGTTTATTACTGAACACTTCCCGACACTGTATGCCCGTTTGCTGGAACTTGGTATTGATATCACCAAAGATATGATCCCTGTTGTACCTGCAGCGCATTACACCTGTGGCGGTGTGGTGGTCGATGAGCATAGCCAAACGGATTTAGACGGTTTATATGCGATTGGTGAGACCTCTTATACAGGCCTACACGGCGCTAACCGTATGGCAAGTAACTCATTACTCGAATGCTTCGTTTACGGTATGAGTGCAGCAGAAGATATCGAACAAAAGTTTGATGCAGACTTTAAACTGCCAGAAGTCCCTTCGTGGGATGAAACGCAAGTTACCGATGCTGATGAAGATGTGGTGATTCTGCAAAACTGGGATGAACTTCGTTCCACCATGTGGAACTATGTCGGTATTGTACGTACCACTAAACGTTTGCAACGAGCTCTACACCGTATTGAAATGTTGAAACGTGAAATTACCGAGTACTATCAGGATTATCGAGTCAGCAAGAACTTGATTGAATTACGTAATCTCGTTTTAGTTTCTGAAATGATTGTACGTTGTGCAATGGAGCGTAAAGAATCACGTGGTCTGCATTACACGCTGGATTATCCTGAACTCTCAGATGAGATTCGCAAGACGGTGCTCACGCCACCAAACTTTAAGGTAGAACAACCGTTGGTGAATGAATAGGACTTTTAATTTATTCATCTATTATTTTTTTAATTGGCACTGCCTCATATAGCCAAAATAATTAACTATTGTTTGTATAGGCGATACATTACTTTGAAGGATCAAAGTAATCAAAATCCCTTGTTGGTCAGAGGGTACATCCTTGTTACCCCTGCCCAACTGGCGGCATCCATGCCGCCGTTCTCGATCGTAAATAGCAACTTGAATTCAAGTACTAAGAATCAGGCTATTGTCAGATTTGATATTGCTTAGAGCCTATTTCAAATTTATTTTAAAAATTCAAACTCACCATCTAATGAATATTTATTAAATATAACGTTATTTACTGACTCATAAGAATCTTATCCCCCCCAAATAGAGGCATAATTATTTTACTGCACCAAAAACCAACTGATTGAATTTACTATATTTTAATATTTTCTTCTAAAAACTCTAAATATTTAGGATTATCTTCCATGAAAATATCGATACCCCCACCCATATAAGCTCGAACAAATTCATCTTGTGCTTTTTCCCAATTGCCTTGTTCGAAATAATGCTGGCCTAAGCGAAAGTGTATATATGGATTACCCAAACCATTTGGACATTGCAGAGCATTATAATAAGCTTTAAAAGCTTTCTCATTATTATTGAGATGCAAATGTACATCACCTATCGCTACATATATCCATGTTGCTGCCTCCCACTCTTGATGATTTGGCGGTAACAACAGTAAAGCATCTAAATATGAATCTTTTGCCTTCTCAAACTGTCTCGCTGCGACTTGATTATCCCCTTGCTTACATAAAGCCATGACATTTTGATGAACAACATCAGCTAATTGTTTCATAAAAAATTAACCACACATAAGTAAGTCATTGATAACTATATTAGTTCACAATAATGTCAAATGAATTATATAAAACAGCTCTTAGAGCTGTTTTATATAATTCAATGCCTCTTCAAACACAAGATCCGCATTCTGTGTTGCATCCAACCGCTTCATCCGCTCAGGCTCTGCTTTCCACAAGGTCTCATAACCAGCACGCACTTTGGCAAAGAAACTCAACTTCTCTTGCTCAAAACGATCCAGTGCACCACGCTCTCGCGCACGAGTCATGCCCAACTCAATCGGTGCATCCAGCCAAAAGGTAATATTCGGCATTTTCGCGACAAAAGTTTGATTTAAGAGTTGGAGCTTTTCCTGACTTAAACCGCGTCCAGAACATTGATAAGCAAAGCTGGCATCGGTAAAACGATCACTCAACACAATCTTCCCTGCCGCTAATGCAGGTAAAATCACTTGCTGTAAATGCTGTGCACGAGCAGCGTAAATTAATAACAGCTCGGTATCATGACTCATTTGCTCTTCATGATTCACCGCCAATAATAATGAACGAATCTGCTCAGCCAATGGTGTGCCGCCAGGTTCACGGGTCAACACCACTTCTTTACCTTGCTGTTCAAAGTACTGATGAATTTTACGAATCAGCGTGGTTTTTCCTACGCCTTCCGTCCCTTCAAAACTAATAAACATTATTCGCCCTGCTTTTTCTTTGAACGTAGCACAGTTAAGTATTCTTGCACTGCGCGATTATGGTCTTCTAAAGACGCGGTAAATTTATGCCCACCATTACCTGTGGCAACGAAATAGATATTTTTAGCATCATCAGGATGCATCGCTGCTTCAATTGCCTTCTTACTTGGCAAAGCGATTGGTGTTGGTGGTAAACCATTAATGGTATAGGTGTTATACGCAGTCGGCGTACGCAAGTCATTGCGGGTGATATTGCCTTTATAATTCTCACCCATACCATAAATCACGGTTGGATCAGTTTGCAAACGCATACCCATTTTTAAACGACGCACAAATACACCTGAAACCTGCTGTAATTCACTATCTAAACTGGTTTCTTTTTCGATAATCGAAGCCATGATTAACGCTTCATACTTATCTTTATAGGGTAAATTCGGTGCTTTTTTTGCCCAAGCGTCATCCAGTGATTTCATCTGACGGCGATATAAATCGGTTAAGATTTTTTTATCCGTTTCGCCTTTGGCAAAGAAATAAGTATCAGGCGCAAACAAACCTTCTGGATGCGTATAAGGAATATCTAATTGTTTTAATAATTCAGATTGAGGAAGATCAAGCAACGTATTGGTGACATTTGAGTCTTTTCGTAAACTTTGGATCAGCTGAGAAAAAGTTGTGCCTTCAATCACCAAAATACGATTCATCTGTGCATTGTCCGCATCAGACAACATATCCATGACTTGACGGATACTCATGCCTTGCGAAATTTCATAGACACCTGCTTTCATAGTGTCGTGAATCATAAACTTCTGATAAAGCTTTAGAACAATTGGAAAATTCACGTTATTTTCTTTGGCCAAACGATCAATAAATCGTGAATACGTATCGCCAGAAGAAATCACCAGAAGTTGCTTTTTACCTTCTACAGGATAATTTTTAAATAAACTTGACCATACAATGCCAAAGATCGCCAATACAAAGATAACAATGGCGATCAAAAAGGCTTTAAAAAAAGAAAATCTGGATTTCGGTTTAGCTTTGGGCTTTTTCTTACTTTTGCTGGAACTAGGCGGCTTTGGCATATTAATCAATCTGGCTAAGTTTTAAAGTTTCAAATAAATCAAGATAAGGTTGTTGCTCTAAACAACGGTCATGAAATCGAATCACCGCTTTCATCGGGTGCAAAGCATTGCAGAAAAATAAACTCTGAATACGTCCAATTTCATTCATATCAATACAACGTTGCTCACAAGGAACATGATATTGCTGCATTCGTGACAAGATTTTGGCGCGCATCACACCGTGGACGCCATTATAGCGAAGTTCTGGCGTAATCCACCGATCATTTATACGAATAAAACAATTACTGCTCACCCCTTCAACAATAGCGCCCTGTACATCACTGACCAATGCTTCCAGCCAGCCTTGTTGATCTGCCTCTTGCTTGAGTAATACCTGCTCCAGTCTATTTAATGTTTTTAATCCAACCAAATGCGGCATGTTCAACCCCAAAGCATGATTTAACATGCCACTTTCAATCCATTCAGGTTGAAAAGCCTGTGTCACTCTTGGGTAATACCAGACGTAGATGTCAGCAGCATGCAACGGCAGACTATAACCTCGATCACCTTCACCACGGCTAATCACCACTTTTAAAGTGCCATTGAGATTTGAATGTTGCTGCTGTAAATGCACAAATGACTTTTCAATCAAGGATAAATCTGCATCCAGACTTAAGCGACTACAGGCCAGTTTTAAACGTGCAAAGTGCAGTTCTTTTAGCTCAAAATTTCCATGAAAAATACGTGCAGTGGTAAAACAGCCATCACCGTAATGAAAAGCCCGGTCTAATAAAGGAATGGAGTCAATCAATTGTCCATTTTTATAACATTGCATGATCTAGGCACCTATTCACTCTATACAAGACCGTCTATGACAAGAAATAAGCCATTGATTTTAAATAAGTATAACAATTAAAAACGTGAATTAAAAATTTCTTATTTATCAATAATTCAGCAAAGCTTATCTCTTTTATCTATTTCTATTTTTTTCATAACAAATTCGATTTTAATTATTTTTTTTGCAAAAAAACTGGCGTTATGCTGCGTACATATTCCAAACAGTGATTTAGATTTTAAGGGGTTTTCCATGCGTTTTTCTCAAGTTAAAGTCGGCGTAATTGCCGCACTACTCTCCGTATCGTCATTTGCGGCACAAGAATTTTTAAACGTTTCTTATGACCCAACTCGTGAACTCTATACAGATTTCAATAAACAATTCGGTACGTTCTGGAAACAACGTACAGGTCAAGACATCGACTTTAAACAATCACACGGCGGCTCAGGTAAACAAGCCCGTGCCGTGATTGATGGCTTGAATGCAGATGTGGTCACACTTGCGCTTGCAGCCGACATTGATGAAATTGCTCAAAATGCAAAATTACTTCCAGCGGATTGGCAAAAGAAATTACCGAACAACTCTACGCCGTATACCTCAACCATTGTCTTCCTTGTTCGTAAAGGTAACCCAAAGCAAATCAAAGATTGGGGTGACTTGATTAAACCAGGTGTAGAAATCATTACACCAAACCCAAAAACTTCAGGTGGTGCACGTTGGAACTACTTAGGTGCTTGGGCTTGGGCTAAACATCAAAAAGGTGGTAACGACGCTAAAGCTCAAGAATTTGTCCGTCAAATTTACAAGCAAACCAAAGTTCTTGACTCTGGTGCCCGTGGTGCAACCACAACCTTTGCTGAACGCGGTATTGGTGACGTCTTACTGGCTTGGGAAAATGAAGCTTACCTTGCAGTACGTGAGCAACCAGGCAAATTCGAAATCATCACCCCTTCTCTGTCAATTCTTGCAGAACCACCAGTTGCTGTGGTTGAAAAAAATGCTGAGAAAAAAGGTAACTTACAAATTGCTCGTGGTTACTTGAACTATCTGTATTCACCAGCAGGTCAAGAGATTGCTGCACGTAATTTCTATCGCCCACGTAATGCAGCGGTATTAAAGAAATATAGCAATGTATTCAAACCACTCAAACTGGTCACGATTGACCAAGAGTTCGGTGGCTGGACCAAAGTACAAAAGACTCACTTTGATAACGGCGGTGTGTTTGACCAAATCGTCAAACTCAACAACTCAGGGAAATAAAAAAATCTCCCTTGCGCTGCTATAAACGCAGCTCACCTCTTTTGCAAGAGGGGAGTTATACAGATTTTAGTTTAGTTACTAAATTCGTGTTACTCCTCCCTTTCTTAAAGGGAGGTTGGGAGGGATTCTAAGGGGATAAGGAGAATAGACATGATTCATACTGTAATTGTTCCAGGTGTAGGTGGTAGCGAAGCGCAGCATTGGCAGTCTTGGTTACAACAGCAACTCGTGTCTAGCTCTCGCGTTCAACAGAAGCATTGGGATCGCCCTGTGCTGAGTGAATGGGTTGCCCAATTTGTTAAAACGGTTGTTGCTGCCCCAGCACCTGTACAAATCGTTGCACATAGCTTTGGCTGCTTAACCAGTGTTGCTGCGCTTGCAGAACATCCTGAACTCAGAGCTAAAGTGAAAAATCTGGTGTTAGTTGCCCCTGCGAATCCTGCACGTTTTGGTGAAGCTGGCTTTGCCCGCCATAGTTTGATGGACTATAAACTGTATTTTCAGCAACTTAAAATTGATGTACCAACCACACTATTGATTAGCGAAAATGATCCTTGGTTAGGTTATGTCGATGCCTTACAACTGGCACAGGCTTGGAAATTGACACCCATCAATTTAGGTCCTGTTGGTCATATTAATGTTGCTTCCGGATTTGGCCCTTTCCCAGAGATTCTGAACCACTTGCTGCCTGAAAAAAAGACGCAGCTCGTCGCCCGAATGCGTCAGGCAAATTTTAATCTGAAATTTGCCTAACACCGCCTCCGTATTTTTAGTATTCGCATTATTTATTTGCTTTTTTAGCAAACATTTCTCTTTGAGGAAACATCATGTCGCAGCGTTCCCGAGTGCTGCCTGGGTTTGGTCTCTCATTAGGCTTCACCCTCGCTTACGTGTCTTTGATTGTGCTTATTCCTTTATCTGCTGTCTTTATCAAATCTTTAGGGATTGGATGGGATGGTTTATGGGAAATCTTAACTTCAGAACGAATTTTAAAGTCCTTACAACTGAGTTTTAGTGCTGCATTGATTGCTGCTTTGGTCAACGTGGTATTCGGCTTATTGCTGGCATGGTGTCTGGTTCGCTACACCTTTCCAGGTAAAAGAATCGTTGATGCATTGGTTGATTTACCCTTCGCGCTACCCACTGCGGTTGCAGGTATCGCATTAACCTCTTTGTATGCACCTACAGGCTGGATCGGACAATATCTGACTCCTCTCGGCATCGAAGTAGCTTATACCCCGATTGGTATCACACTGGCGCTCATCTTTATTGGTTTACCTTTCGTGGTTCGTACCGTACAACCCGTATTAAGCGATATTGAAACTGAACTGGAAGAGGCTGCTTCTGCCTTAGGTGCCAATCGTTGGCAGACCATTACCAAAATCATTTTACCGATTTTATTCCCCGCTTTACTCACAGGTTTTGCTTTAGCTTTTGCACGCGGTGTTGGTGAATATGGTTCGGTGATTTTCATTGCAGGTAACCAACCTTATAAAACAGAAATCGCACCGTTGATGATTATCTCTCGCTTAGAGGAATATGATTACGCAGGTGCAACCACCATTGCTGTGGTTATGCTCATCCTCTCTTTCGGCATCTTATTTTTAATTAACTTGGTGCAAGCATGGGCTAGCCGTCGTACAGGGAGAGTTGCACAATGAGCTTAAATACCAATAGCAATGCTTTAGCTCTAAAACTGCAAAGCAGAGATGCAACCCGTGAACCCACTTGGGTCCGTTATAGCTTGATTGGTGTTGCACTGATCTTTTTCCTCAGTTGTTTGATCTTGCCGCTGATTTTGGTTTTTGTTGAAGCATTTAAACAAGGTTTGACCGTTTATATCAACGCCTTAACTGATTCGGATACCTTATCGGCAGTGAAGTTAACGTTACTTACCGCAGCGATTGCCGTGCCCATTAATGTCGTGTTTGGTGTTGCAGCAGCATGGGCAGTTGCAAAATTCCAGTTCCGAGGTAAAGCCATCTTAACCACGATTATTGATATGCCTTTCTCGGTATCACCAGTAATTGCAGGTTTAATGTTAGTCCTGATTTTTGGTACACAAGGCTGGATGGGCAGTTGGTTAATGGACCATGACATCAAAATCTTGTATGCCGTACCTGCGATTGTATTAGCCACCATTTTTATTACTGTTCCCTTTGTAGCCCGTGAATTAATTCCTTTGATGGAAGCACAAGGGACTGAGGAAGAAGAAGCAGCGATTGTACTTGGTGCTTCTGGCTGGCAAACCTTCTGGAGAGTCACTTTACCGAATATCAAATGGGGGCTGATTTACGGCGTGATTCTGTGTAATGCCCGTGCAATGGGTGAGTTCGGTGCGGTATCCGTAGTTTCTGGTCATATCCGTGGTCAAACCAATACCTTACCGCTACACGTCGAGATTCTTTATAACGAATATACCTTTAGTGCTGCATTTGCTGTGTCTTCATTACTGGCATTTTTAGCGATCATCACTTTGATCTTGAAAACGTGGCTCGAAGTCCGCCAAGAACAAGCAAATAAACATCAGCCCAATCACTAAGGAATAAACACATGAGTATTCAAGTTAAAAATATTGAAAAACACTTTGGTGCATTCCATGCGCTAAAAAATATCTCTTTAGATTTTCCTGAAGGTGAATTGGTTGCCCTACTTGGTCCTTCAGGCTGCGGTAAAACAACATTATTACGCATTATTGCAGGATTGGAATCTGCGGATGGTGGTCAGGTTTTACTTGAAGGTGAAGACGCAACAGACATCCACGTGCGTGAACGTCAGGTCGGTTTTGTATTCCAGCACTATGCCCTGTTCCGTCACATGACAGTTTTTGACAATATTGCCTTTGGCTTACGTGTTCGCCCACGTGCAACACGCCCGTCAGAAGCTGACATCAAAAAACGTGTGACACGCTTACTTGATTTGGTACAACTTGGTTTCTTAGCAGATCGTTACCCTGCTCAGCTTTCCGGTGGTCAACGTCAACGTATCGCATTAGCCCGTGCGCTCGCAGTTGAACCACGTGTTTTGTTACTGGATGAACCATTTGGTGCGCTTGATGCGAAAGTCCGTAAGGAATTACGCCGTTGGTTACGTACCTTACATGATGAACTGCATATCACGTCGATCTTTGTGACCCACGATCAAGAAGAAGCTTTAGAAGTTGCAGATCAAATCATTGTCATGAACAAAGGTGATGTCGAACAAATCGGTTCACCACGTGAAGTGTATGAAAAACCAGCAACACCTTTTGTTTTTGATTTCCTTGGTCAAGCAAATCGTTTTGAAGCTGAGCATACTGGCGGTATTATCCGTATCGGTGATGATCGTATTCAGCTACCAAGTCTATTAGACGCACCACAAGGCAAAGTGATTGCATTTGCACGACCAAATGAATTACATATTCACACCCAACCTCAAGCCAATACCATTGAGGCAACGTTCTTACGTGAGGTATGGATTGCTGGCCGAGTTGTGGCTGAATTACAAGATCGTAGTGGACGAACGATCGAAATTTTATTAAGTGTAGAAGAAGCGAACTTACATCAATTCAAACCAAATCAAACCGTTTGGATCAGTGCGGCTCAACTTCATTTATTTGCAGATCAATCAACGCAAGTTGCTTAGAATAATATCTTGAGGACGGCTAAAATATCCTTGTGAAAATTTAGCCGATGCTCACTTTTTATGTGGAAAAACGATTATGAACTTTCAACAACTCAGAATTATTCGAGAAACTGTTCGCCAAAACTTTAATTTAACCGAAGCATCTGCGGCACTTTATACCTCCCAATCAGGTGTCAGTAAACACATCAAAGATTTAGAAGATGAATTAGGCGTGCAGCTATTTGTGCGTAAAGGGAAACGTCTATTAGGTTTGACTGAACCGGGTCAATCATTATTAAGCATTGTTGAGCGTATGTTGGTCGATGCTGATAATATTAAACGTCTCGCCGATGATTTTAATAAAGTTGACGAAGGCACACTGACGATTGCGACAACACATACACAAGCACGTTATGTACTGCCGCCGATTGTAAATCAGTTCAAAAAATTATTTCCGAAAGTTCATTTAGTTTTACAACAAGCCAGCCCTGTTGAAATTGCAGAAATGCTCCTTCAAGGTGAAGCTGATATCGGCATCGCAACCGAATCGTTAACCACAGAAGAAAATCTGGCAAGTGTGCCTTATTATGAATGGCACCATAGCATTATTACGCCGAAAGACCATCCTTTAGCAAAACTAGATAAAATCAGCCTAGACGTTTTAGCAGAATATCCATTGATTACTTATCATGGTGGTTTTACAGGTCGTTCTAAAATTGACAAAGCTTTTGAAGATGCACAATTGCACGCAGACATCGTGATGTCAGCACTCGATGCCGACGTGATTAAAACCTATGTTGAACTGAATATGGGTGTCGGAATTGTCAATGATGTTGCTTATGATGCTGAACGTGACTATCGCCTACAACAAATTAAGACTGATGTGTTTGGTGTGAATACAACATGGATCGCAGTACGTAAAGGCCATTTACTGCGTGGTTATGGTTATGAGTTTATCTCTTTATGCTCACCAGAAACAGATATTAAAGCTTTGAAAAAAGTGGCTTATCCTGAAGAATAAATTGTCTAAAAATAAAAGGCGCATAGTGCGCCTTTTATTTTGCCGATGAGCAGATATAAAAAAACGAGCATGACGCTCGTTTTTTTATGTTGAATGCATGGATTAGAACTTGAAGCTCACACCCACTTTCGCAACTGGCATCCACTCATATTTACTTTTGTTTTCGATATTGCGTTGTTCTTTATCAACAGCGCTTTCTAAAGTATTACCATTACTACCGATGATTTGGTCATCGCCAGAAGTTTTTAAGTTAACAGTTGGGTTACCTGTATAATAAGCACCAACTTCACCAAATAAACCGATATTTTTATACACAGGTGCATTTAAACCAAGACCTACGTATGGTGCGATATCATTATCATAATTCATCGTACCGTCAATTTGTGCACTCTGAGTATTGGTTGTTGTAAAACGCTCACCATTGACTTTAACTAAACTGTTGCCACCAACACGTTTTTTCAAATCATAGCTATTGTCAAGATAACCAACACCTGCTGCTACATAAAGAGAACGAACAAATGTATTTTGGTTAGTACCCCATGGATAAATTTCAGCATTTAAATATGCTGTTTTATTATCCATATCCATATCGTATTTCGTGCCATCAATTTTTAGATCATCTGACCAAGAAATATCGCCACCATTATAACCAAGGCTTAAGCTCACGTATGGGTTGACTTTATATGAAATTGCACCACCGTAACCTGTAGTACCTACCTCAGCACGAACTGAAACTGGATCTAAGTATGAAGGAAATGCATAAACAGATTCCTGCACTACTTGTTCATCTGCTGCAAATGCAGTGCCTGCAATCGCTGTTAATGCACCTGCTGCTAACATAACACGCAAAGCTTTCATTGAAGTCTCCTCAAAAATGCTCTTATTTAAAGTATAATTGTTACTGTGGACACAGGATAAAATAAATAACGCTATTTTTTTATACAGAAACTGATTACTTTTTGTTATTTTTTGATACAAATTCAAAGGAATTATGTATTTCTAAATTATAGATAAAAAACAATAGGCTCCATTTTTATTACAGATTTGTTGCTCAAATTTAAAACAATATATTGTAACTACTTTTTTCAAAGATTCTTGCCACAAATTAGTGTAAAATCTTCAAAATTTTTTTGGAAGAAGGAAGATCATGTCTCAGCTTTCTGCAATCATTGAGCAAGCATTTGAAGACCGTGCCAACTATAGTGCAGCGGACTGCCCAACTGAAATCCGTCAAGCTGTAGAAGAAGCATTGACAGGTTTAGATAACGGTACACTTCGTGTAGCTGAAAAAATCGATGGTGAGTGGGTTGTTCACCAATGGTTAAAAAAAGCCGTTTTACTTTCATTCAAACTCAATGACAATAAGCCTATCGAAGCTTGTGATCTTCGTTTCTATGACAAAGTAGATACTAAATATTCAGGCTGGACTGAAGAGCAATTCAAAGCTGCTGGCGTACGTGTGGTACCACCTGCGGTTGCTCGTCGTGGTAGCTTTCAGGCTAAAAATGTGGTGTTAATGCCATCATATGTCAACATTGGTGCTTATGTAGATGAAGGCACTATGGTTGATACATGGGCAACTGTAGGTTCATGTGCACAAATCGGTAAAAATGTTCACTTGTCTGGTGGCGTTGGTATCGGTGGTGTTTTAGAGCCTTTACAAGCAAACCCAACCATTATTGAAGACAACTGCTTCATCGGTGCACGTTCTGAAATCGTTGAAGGCGTGATTGTTGAAGAAGGTTCTGTGATTTCAATGGGCGTTTTCATTGGTCAATCAACCAAAATCTTTGATCGTGAAACGGGCGAAGTTCACTATGGCCGCGTACCAGCAGGTTCTGTGGTTGTTGCGGGTAGCCTTCCATCAAAATGCGGTACTTACAGCTTATATGCTGCAATCATCGTGAAAAAAGTGGATTCAAAAACACGTGCAAAAACCAGCTTGAATGATTTATTACGCGCTGACTAATTTGTAATATATACGGAACTTGATGGTTCCTCGGAGCTTCTGTTGCTCCTCGTCTCTACGATCAGTCATGGTCGTAGAGATTTTGTTTTTTATGTAGCATGCTGCTTGTGTGGCACCTGTTTGTGGTAACTGTTTATGGCTTCCTTACGTTCTTCTGCAATTCCCGTCTCTGATCCCGCGGCTGGTTTACGCATCACGGAGATCTTTTACTCTTTGCAAGGCGAAGCGAATACGTTTGGTCTACCAACTGTTTTTATTCGATTAACAGGTTGCCCGTTACGCTGTAGTTATTGCGATACCACCTACTCTTTTGAAGGCGGTGAACGTTTATCACTTGAACAGATTATTGAAACAGCGAGCCAGCATAAAACACCGTATATCTGTGTCACAGGCGGTGAACCGCTTGCACAGCCAAACTGTTTGATTCTGTTACAACGTCTGTGTGATCTTGGTTTTCAGGTTTCGCTCGAAACCAGTGGCGCTTTGGATGTTTCCAAGGTTGACCCTCGTGTTTCTAAAGTTCTGGATCTAAAAACGCCAACTTCAAAAGAAGATCACCGTAATTTATACAGTAATCTTGACCATCTCACCCCACATGACCAGATTAAATTTGTGATCTGTAATCGGGCTGATTATGAATGGTCAAAACAACAGTTAGAACAATTCCAGTTGCAAGACAAAGTGAGTACGGTTTGGTTCTCACCTGCTTTTGCAGTTGAAAAAGGTGCAGTTGCCCTGCCAGCATTGGCACGTGACTTGGCCCAGTGGATTTTAGAAGACCATCTCCCTGTTCGCTTCCAGTTACAGTTACACAAACTGTTATGGAATGATGAATCTGGTCGTTAAAAGCTCATGAAAATCATTCTTT
This sequence comes from Acinetobacter sp. BIGb0102, assembly GCF_003815055.1. Classification (NCBI taxonomy): domain Bacteria; kingdom Pseudomonadati; phylum Pseudomonadota; class Gammaproteobacteria; order Moraxellales; family Moraxellaceae; genus Acinetobacter; species Acinetobacter sp. BIGb0102. Next base: position 312,930 of record NZ_RKQE01000012.1, on the reverse strand, counting down.
AAAACAGTAATGATTTTCCTCAAATTTATTTTAGGTTGAATAATGGAAAATAATATGCGTTCTCGTGCCATCGTATTATTGTCTGGCGGCTTAGACTCAACAACGTGTCTTGCTTGGGCACAGGCAAATTATGAATGTATCGCCTTAAGCTTTATGTACGGTCAACGTTCAACCACTGAACTTGATGCAGCCAAAGCGCTGGCTCAACGTGCAGGTGTAGAACACCGCATCATTAACATTGATTTAGGCAATTTAGGTGGGTCTGCGCTTACAGATCATAACATTGAAGTCCCAGAACAATTACAAGAAGGGATTCCTGTAACTTATGTTCCAGCACGTAACACAATTTTCTTGTCTTATGCCCTTGCTGCGGCCGAAGTTTTTGACGCTGCTGCCATCGTGATTGGGATCAATGCTGTTGATTATTCAGGATATCCTGATTGTCGCCCAGAATTTATTGACGCTTTTGCCAATCTTGCACATTTAGCAACCAAAGCAGGCGTTGAAGGAAAACCTCTTAAAATAGAAACACCTTTGTTACATTTATCCAAAGCGAATATTATACGCTTAGGCATCGAACATGGCGTAGACTACAGTCAAACGGTATCCTGCTATCAGGCAGATGCTCAAGGACGTGCATGTGGCAAATGCGACAGTTGTCGTTTACGTCAACAAGGTTTTATCGAAGCAGGTATTGCGGATCCTACGCGTTACACTGAATAATCGATATTAGGGTAAAAAATTAGGTACATTATATGAAGTTTTCTAAATCAAATCTTATTCTATCTACAATGATGTCAGCTGCTGCACTTTTTGCGACAGCAACTCACGCAGCTGATAATCCATTACAAACTGCGTATAAAAGTACCAATGTAAAAGCAGCATTGGTCAACGTATGTAAAGACCAGACTGCAAAAGGCGGTAAATTAACAGCGGCTGAAGTTAGCAAGTTCTGTGGTTGTCAAATTGATGCTCAAGGTAAAGTAACTGAAGCGCAAAAATGGGAAATCCAGAGCGCGATTAATGCGAAGAAAAGCCCAAGCTCTTTAGGTTTTGTGCAACAACAAAATAAAGACTTACAAGCTTGCTTAGGCGCTCCACTTGTGACCAAGTTAGAGAAACTAACTGAAGAAGCAATGAAAGCTGCTCAACAGCAACAACAGGCTCCTAAAAAATAAGCCTGAATTGTTGAAAACAAAGCCTGCATTTATGCAGGCTTTTTTATTGGGCTTTGTTAAAATCCCATTTATCTAGAATCAGTTGAATAACACCATGCAAGATCAATGGAAAACCAATGCCGAGCAACGTCAATCTATTGTCTCGTTCAGTGGTGGTAAAGACAGTTCCCTCGCCCTATATCATGCGATGCAAACAGGCACTGTGATTGGGCTAATTGTCATGCTGGAAGAACAAGGCCAACGTTCTCGTTCCCATGCGATGCCACTGGATATTATCCGCGCACAAGCAGATGCGGTTGCTTTACCCGTATATATGGCGTCTTCGAGTTGGACTGATTATGAAACAAAGTTCATTGCGCTACTCGATCAAGCTAAACAACACGGTGCAGAAGTATTGGTAACAGGTGATCTTGATATGCCTGAACATGGCTGTTGGCATGATCGGGTCACCCAGCAAGTGGGGTTAAAACTGGGAATGCCACTTTGGTTACGCCCTCACCGAGAAGTGGTCGAAGAGTTTATCAATTTAGGATTCAAGAGTGTCATCGTGACAGTCAACCTGAAACTGGGTATGCAAGTTGAAGATCTAGGTAAGATTTTAACCTTGGACTATATTCAGGAATTGGAAGATCGTGGCGTTGATCCATGTGGTGAAGGTGGCGAATTTCACACCACTGTGATTGATGGGCCTATTTTTAACAAAGCTATTCCTGTACGACACGGCGATATTGTTTATCATGAGGAATATGCTTTTTTACCGCTTGAGCTTGAGCAACACTAATTTTATCGAAGGATGAACAATGTCTGAGAATATTCAATTACCCAATCATGTTTTCCCAACCACACAAGGTGAAATCAATCTTGCTGAAATCAGCAGTGAATGGTTGGTGCTCTACTTCTACCCTAAAGATTCAACCCCTGGTTGTACCACTCAGGCGGTAGGTTTTTCTTGCTTAAAAGATCAGTTTGATGCTTTAAACTGCCAGATTATTGGTGTATCTCGTGATTCAGTTAAAGCACATCAGAACTTTACAGAAAAACAAGCACTCAGCATCGATTTAATCAGTGACAAAGAAGAAGTGCTGTGCAAACATTTCGACGTGATTAAAGAAAAAAATATGTATGGCAAACAGGTGATGGGCATTGAACGCTCAACCTTTATTTTCCATAACAAACAGTTAGTGAAAAGCTACCGTAAAGTCAAAGCAGCTGGACATGCAGAACAAGTGCTAGAAGACCTAAAAGCCTTACAAACAGCTTAAGATGATTCAGTAAAAAAAGCGGATTCCATATCCGCTTTTTTTATTCAGACAAATTGATGTCCACTTTGTGCTTAGCGTATGATAAGAAAATTAAAAATAATTAAAAGATACTGCAAATGAATCCTCTAAAACTACTTCCTAGCCTTAGCTGTCTCATGTTCTTATCAGCGTGTAGTACAAGCACACCTGCAACATCACAACAGCAATCCCCTAATGTAGCGCAAATAGATAAATCAAGCGCCACAATACGCTGCCAAGATATACAAAATCCAGCCTATCAACAGGTGATTCTGAATGCTATCAATCAAATTCGACAGCAGCCAAGACAATGTGGTGGACAATATTTTCCAGCAGTTGCACCCTTAAAATGGAATAATGCTTTATTCCAAAGTGCTTTTGCTCATGCACAAGATATGGCACAACACAATATGCTCGGACACATTAGTAGTGCAGGTCACGATTTTAGAAGTCGTTTAAAGACACAATTTAAAGGTCATGGCGGTGGAGAAAATGTGGCGCGTGGGCAAAATAACTTAAATGAGGTGATGGCAACATGGCTGGCCAGTCCTGTGCATTGTCGCAATTTGATGCATCCAAAATTTACAGACTATGCGATCGCCTGTACAGTTGACCAATCAGCGAAACAAAAAAGTTATTGGACTCAACAATTTGGTGTTCGATAAAAAGGAATAAGCATGCAATCTGGCTCAATTACCCCCATTCTACGTATTTTCGATGTCGAACTTGCCCAATCATTTTATCTGGACTATTTGGGCTTCCAACTCGACTGGCAACATACTTTTGGGGATAACTTCCCGCTTTATCTACAGATTTCCAAAGAGGATTGCATCATTCATTTAACTGAGCACTTCGGGGATGCCAGCCCGCACAGCGCCATTCGTATTTATTGGGAGAATCTCAGTTTACTTCATGCGGAACTGGAGGCAAAAGACTATAAATTTGCCAAGCCTCAAGTCGAGAAAACCGATTGGGAAACATTGGAACTGAGTATCACCGATCCATTTTCAAATCGAATTATTTTTTGGGAAGATGCTTAATCTTCCCTTTGTATCAAGACTCATCGATATTGGAACGGTCATTGTCCTTAAATTTTTGCTGTAGTTTCTGATAGATCGGCGATTTTTGAAATTCGCTCAAGAACTGGATTGTCCCTTCAGGAAAAAACTCACTTTGAATCTCACCACGATAATAGGCTTCACGCATTGGTGTTGCTGAAATGGAATCTTTCAAACTCTCCAGTTCCACCATCTGCCACTCAGGGAATAAACGTAAATAATAAGAAGATTCATCCTTGAAATGACCGATTAAACCGACTTTTGCATTTGGCTGAATCACGCCATTGACCAAGTCTTTGACCTGTTTGACCCATTTTTCATCGTTATAGACATCGACCACATGGACAAAATGAATTCGCTTTTGATCTTGTTCAGAAAAGTTCGACAAGATCATTTGCTCACGCTCAATCGCCAGAAAAGGATTTTTGATATTCCGTTCAGATTGAGCCGAACCCAAAGCCAAGATCACGTTTTGACTTTTTTGTAATGCAATTTCAATGGTTTGCATATGTGCAAAATGAAATGGCTGGAAGCGTCCAATAAAAACAAGATAGTCAAATGTGTACATAGGCTTAATTTCACTTTTTTGTGAACTCATCAGTTGCGCCATTCTAATAAATATGCGACATAATGAGGGCACTTAAAATCAATCTGGATTAAAGCAAGGATAGTACGATGACACTTAGCTGTATTCAACAACCTCATCAACATTTGCAAGCAAATTTAGAAGATGGCGTACTCACCTTAGCCATTAACCGTTCAGAAGCAAAAAATGCACTCTATGGCGAACTTTACCTTTGGATCGCAAAAGCTTTGGATGAAGCCGATGCAGATAAAGAGGTTCGCGTGGTAATTTTCCGCGGTGCAGAACAAGACTTTACGGCGGGTAATGACATGAAAGACTTTATGGGCTTTATTCAAAAGCCACATGAAGGCAAAGCTGGCGATCAACCTCCATTTGTATTATTAAAAGCAGCCGCTCGTTTTTCAAAACCACTCATCATTGCAGTGAAAGGTGTTGCAATCGGAATTGGTGTCACGATTCTATTACATGCGGATATGGTATTTGCAGATAACACTGCCCTGTTCCAGATTCCATTTGTCAGCCTTGGCCTATCTCCAGAAGGTGCAGCAAGTCGTTTATTGGTGAAACAGGCAGGTTATCAAAAAGCAGCCGAGTTATTATTCACAGCGAAAAAATTTGATGCAGCGACTGCGGTACAAGCAAATCTAGTCAATGATGTGGTTGAAGATGTGTATGCGACAGCGCAAAAAACAGCGCAACATTTAGCAGCATTACCATTGGCTTCGATCAAACAGACTAAAGCACTCATGAAGCAAGATTTGGCTGAAATCATTACGTGTGTCGATGATGAAGCTGAAATTTTCATGCAACGTGTACGCTCACCAGAAATGATGGAAGCGGTACAAGCCTTTATGCAAAAGCGTAAGCCTGATTTTTCTCAGTTCAATTAATCACTGCGTTAATCATTCGAACAAACCACTTAGCCTAAAAGTTAAGTGGTTTTTTATTTTGTGTATCCATATAGATATTTACGAATAGACCGTCTAAGCTCGATTCTGATTAAAACTAAATTTCAAAAATATGAAAGTCGTCATTGCTCCAGACTCTTTTAAAGACAGCTTATCTGCACATGATGTTGCAGAAGCGATTGCTTTAGGTTGGCAACAGGTTTTTCCTAATGCAAAAATCATTACTTGCCCAATGGCAGATGGCGGTGAAGGATCAATTGAAGCTGTTTTAGCAGCTTGTTCAGGTCAATGGCGTGATCAGATGGTACAAGGCCCACTTGGACAACCCGTATTAGCAAAATGGGGCTGGTTAGAAACTGAAAAAATTGCCATCATTGAAATGGCGCAAGCCAGTGGTATCCAATTGGTGCATCCCTCAGAACGTGATGCATGTATCAGCAGTACATTTGGTACAGGTGAGCTGATCCTCGCTGCTTTGGATGCAGGTGCAAAGGAAATAGTACTGACTGTGGGTGGCAGCGCAACCAATGATGCTGGTACGGGGCTTTTATCTGCCTTAGGCGCTAAGTTTTTAGATGCAGATCATCAATTCTTGCCTGCTGGTGGTCTTGCCCTGCAAAATCTGGTACAGATCAATCTGGAGAATTTTGATCCACGCATTCAACAAACTAAATTTTTATTGGCTGCCGATGTAACCAATCCACTTTGCGGCCCTAATGGTGCATCTCATATTTTTGGCCCACAAAAAGGTGCTTCACCAAATCAGGTACTTGAACTGGATCAAGCATTGTCACATTTTGCTGATGTCACAACACAATTGCTTGGCATTGATCAACGCAATGAAGCTGGTGCAGGCGCTGCGGGCGGCTTAGGTTTCGCTGCAAAAACTTATTTAAAGGCCGAGTTTCGATCGGGTGTGGAAGTGATTGCAGACCTGAACCAGCTTACAGAAAAAATCCAAGGAGCGGATTGGGTGATTACAGGTGAAGGAAAGTTTGATGAGCAGACTTTAAATGGTAAAACCCCTTTCGGTGTCGCTCAAATAGCACAAGCAGCCAATATTCCTGTGATTGTAATTGCAGGAACGCTTGGGCAAAACTATCAGACTTTATATGAACACGGTATTAGGGCTGCCTTTTCTTTAACCTCAGGTCCAACCAGTTTAGAAAAAGCCTGTCAAAATGCGGCAGAGCTGATTCGTGCACGGACAACCGATATCGCCCGATTAATTCAGGCCAGTTTAATTAAACCTAATCAAAATCAATGAATCTCTAAAATCTGGATAAACTCAAAGGCAGGCTCTTCATAAGGATGGCTTGCCTTTAAAGCTTTTGCTACTGCACTGGCCTTATCTTCTGTAACAATAGTTTCAACTCGCCATTCTTCAAGCTGCTCGAGTTTATCCAATTGTCCTAAAAAAGGATCTGCACCTTTAACGGGCTTAAACTGCCCAATGCCTTTGACTTGCCAAGCACAATGTTCGTAATTTCCAATACCACCCGCACCTGCTTCAAAGATTGCTTGTTTGGTCGCTTCCAGATGAGATTCAGGCACGTAATAAATCAGCTTTAGCATCGTAAAATGGCTCAAATCGAAATCAATGAGAATTCAATCATAGCGTGATAAAAGCTGAACAATCAAAGTGAAATATTGATGATGAGATAACTCACGATGATAAATAGCAGCTGAATAAGCACAGTTAAGCCAAACCAAAACCAGCCTTTGTCTTTTGAATAGCTTGCTCTCAAATAATTTTCATTTTTCATCATGCTGCTCTCTCATATCTTATTTATTGTTGAAATATAAGAAGCAAGAATTGAACCAATTAAATAAATTAGTCATCAACACAAAGAGAAGTTTTCCACAACCTTTGGTAAGCTATAGTGTCTTATTATAACTAAATAAAATATCAGTATCTGTCAGTGATTTTATAGGTGGTATTAATGGAAAATGAATGCTCCCAATCATATGATGGCTGTCTATTGATAGCGAATCTATATAATTACGTTGTTCTATCCACAATGTATGTGACACGCAATATCCATCACTATATCGCATGAAACTCCTACCATATGAATCAATAAGTTGCACTCTAACTTGAAAATAATCACCAAATAAAGTTTCTGGTAATATTTTATGATCTTTATCAAATGCAATTTTTATTGTTGCCTCAGCTAAATCCTCTCTCTTTTTCTTATGAATAGCTAAATACTTATCAAGATAGTCCGAAAATTTGAGATTAACTTGCTTCAAGAACTCATCACATCCAAAGCAGTCCTGATCTATAAGATTAAATGTTAAGAAGGATTTATCTAAAGACTGGCAATAGGTGTATAAAACACCTATACCCCAAAAATCCTCATAATCATGATAACGATTAACAAACTTATCTAACAAGATTGTTGCTGTATCGAGAAGTCTTCTTTTCATTTTCCTAACACCACTAATCTAGAGTAAAGACTCACACCATTATTAATTTACTTAATGACTTATACCCTTAGAGGTTTTTAAATGTCTTTTCTCGAACAGTGTCATCGCAAAAGCCAAACCACACAAAATCACAAATCCACTGGTCATTGGAATCAAAGTACCGTTATAAAGCTGCCCAATGATCGAAGCGAGAATTAACGACAGTACAGATGAAGATGCCCCAATAATCGCCGAAGCCATCCCTGCCACATGCCCCATGGGTTCCATTGCAATCGCATTGAGATTGCCAAACAGTGTTCCAAACAATAAAAACAAAATGCAGGCATACAGCATAAACATCCAGAACGAAACGGCGACACCGGCAAGCTGAATAATGAGGAACAACAATGAAATTAAACATAGGCCAAGAAAGCCATAAATACAAATAGGACGCATCCCAAATTTCATAACAATTCTAGAATTAGTAAAAGATGCAATCCCCATTACGCCAGCTAATAGCGCGAAGTAGGCACTAAATTCCTGCCCTGTTTTTCCAAATTGCTGCATAAAGATTTGTTGTGAAGTTCCAAGATATCCAATAAAACCGCCAAAACAAAAACCTGCACATAGCAAATAACTCATGGTGGTTTTATTGCTCACCACTTCTTTAAAGCCATCTTTAAATGCTTGTACACGCATCGGCAAACGATTTTCAGGCACTAAAGTTTCTTCTAGCCTTAAAGCGATCCAAGCTCCAACAGCTATGGCATAGACCATATACAACACAAAAATATCGCGCCAACCGAAGAAATGAATAATCAGTTGTCCCAAACTGGGTGCAATCGCAGGTGCGACCATAAACACCATCATGATCAAAGACATGATACGTGCCATTTGTGCGCCACTGTATTTATCCCGAACAATCGAAATCGAAGCGACATACGGCCCAGAAACACCTACACCCTGAATAAAACGCCCAACCAAGAACCATTCAAAACTTTGGGTGGAATAACACAACAAGCTTCCTAAAAAGTAGATCACGATGCCTGTAAATAAAATCCGTTTCCGACCAACCGCATCGGACAATGGCCCTGCAATCAATTGCCCGATGGTCATTCCTGAGAAAATGCTAATGATGACCCACTGTGCCTGATTGCTATTTTGCAGGGTAAAGACTCGGCCAATTTCACCCAATGCAGGTAAAACAGCATCAATCGAGAAAGAGACAATGGACATTAATAATGCCATCAGTAATGCGAATTCGTGGAAATGGATTTTTGATTTCATTTTTATTCTCTCAATTTTTTATATTAAATGAAAATTATCTTCCTTTCTGAAACTCCCAAGTTGAAAATAAAAATACAGCCATTGTACCAGCTAAATTAACTGCAAGTTCAGCATGTCTTGAAGCTGGTCTAAAGTTTATTTTACCTTGACCATGAGCATCGCTTATTCGATTTCGAAGTGCCCCCAACCCTTCAATAACGGAAGTACAACCACCTAAAATTTGTTTAAATACCGATTGAGTATGGTCAGAAGGTGCTATGTTGAGTTGTTTAGCTGTTAATCTATATAAATGGTTCAAATCAGGTGTAGTTCCATAATCCACATTTTTATCATCAAGAATATATTTACAAGTTGATTCTAAAAGTGTACGAGCAATTGTAATAGCACCTTCAGGATCATCTTGACGACGTTCCAGTGCTTTTTGCCATGTCAAATGAATATATTGCGAATCAATACTTTGGATAGCTGCTTTAATTACAGTATCAGATGGTGAAATATTAATTTTTTCTAACTTCTCAAATAATGGTTGAAATGATTTCCAAATAAAATCTCTCCTCTCAGCATAAGTTCCATATTCAAATTTAATAAACTGCCAAAATTGACTTAAATTTCTACAAGTTATTAAATATCTTGGGACTAATGAACTATCAAACCCATTAGATAAAATTTGATGCCTTAACCTCTGATACTCAATGTCATTTTCACTCCCACCTGTAGCATGTGAAATCAATAAATTTTGTAATGTTTCTAAAGTTATGAGTAAATTATCCATTTTCCAATTATTAGAATTAAAAGTTAATGATACTGAAAAATTTCTCTCTTTTAATAGTCAAATACGACTAAATACACATTAAAAAGCCCCTTTCGGGGCTCTTTAAGTAATAAATTTAATTAACCAATAAATTTACGTGCGTTACGGAACATACGCAACCAAGCACCATCTTCAGCCCAGTCTTCTGGCTTCCAAGAATGCTGTAAAGCACGGAAGTTACGCTCTGGATGCGGCATCATTACGGTTGCACGACCATCTTTAGAAGTTTGACCTGTAATCGCTTCAGGTGAACCATTCGGGTTCAACGGATAATGCTGAGTTGGATTACCCAAACTATCCACATAACGCAAGATCACTTGTTTTTCAGCATTTAAAGCAGCAATTTGCTGTTCAGTTGCAACCAGACGACCTTCACCATGCGCAACAGCGATTGGTAAAATCGAACCTTGCATATCTTCAAGCAAGACAGAAACTGATTTTTCTACGCGTACGTTAACAGCACGTGCTTCAAATACTTCTGAGGTATTACGGTGGAAACGGCCCCAATGCTCTGCACCTGGAATCAGTGGTGCAAGTTGCGACATCATTTGACAGCCATTACATACGCCTAAGCTGAATGTGCTCTCACGATTGAAGAACTGTTCGAATTGATCACGCAATTTTGTATTGAACAAGACTGATTTCGCCCAGCCACCGCCAGCGCCCATCACGTCACCGTATGAGAAGCCGCCACACGCCACTAAACCTTCGAAATCACTCAGGCTAACACGACCTGCAAGCAAGTCACTCATGTGTACGTCGATAGTATTGAAGCCAACTTTGTCAAATGCAGCAGCCATTTCAACATGACCGTTGACACCTTGCTCACGCAAGATTGCCATGTTTGGACGGCGTGTATTGATAAATGGCGCTTCAACAGGCTCATTCAAATCATAAGTCGCTTGTGCAATCAAACCTTTATGGTTTTGATCTGCGATTAAGGCAAACTCTTGATCAGCCGTTTCAACATTGTCACGTAAGCGCTGGATTTGGTGTGACACTTCTGCCCATGCTTGTTGTAATTCAGCACGTTCTAAAGTTAAACCATTGACAGCTAATTGATCAGTTGTATTAACACGGCCCACAACTTCGATTGCATCTTTCAGGCTTGATGCTGCAACTTCAACTTGCAATTGCGCCCAATCAGCCGCTGTGATTTGTAATACAGCACCAATTTCTTCAGCAAATAAGCTTTCAGTGGTTTGATTTTCTAATGCAACACCTAAGCGTGAAGCAAACATCATTTCTGCAACAGTTGCCAATAAACCACCATCACCGATGTCATGGTAAGCCTTGATCACACCACGATTGTTCCAGTCTTGAATCAAGGCAAAGAATGCTTTGAAATCATCAAAACTATCAACATCAGGTGTTACTGAACCAATCGCTTTATACACTTGTGCAAGGATCGAACCACCTAAACGGAACTGGCCTTTAGATAGATCAATACGAACCAATACAGAGTCTGCAAGGTTTTTAAGCTCAGGCGTTAAGGTTTTACGAACATCTAGAACTGGTGCAAATGCAGTGATCACACCTGTCATTGGCGAAGTCACTGCTTTCTCTTCACCATCATTCCATGTGGTACGCATTGAAAGTGAGTCTTTACCGACTGGAATTGCGATGCCTAATGCAGGACACATTTCCATACCAATCGCTTTCACACCTTCAAACAATGCTTGGTCTTCACCTTTTTGACCTGCCGCGGCCATCCAGTTTGCTGAAAGTTTGATATCGCTAATTTGTTCGATGTTGGCACAAGCAATATTGGTAATCGCTTCTGCAACCGCTAAACGCGCAGATGCAGCTGGATTCAACAATGCAACAGGTGGACGTTCGCCCATTGCCATAGCTTCACCAGTAAAGCCTTGCAAGCTTGTGGTCGTCACTGCTGCATCCGCAACAGGAACCTGCCAGCGACCCACCATCTGGTCACGTGCAACCATACCGGTAATCGAACGGTCACCAATGGTGATCAAGAACGATTTAGATGCCACTGTAGGATTTTTCAATACGCGGAAAATCGCATCTTTCAAATCAACTTTTGCTGCATCAAAGTCGTTGCCTGTACGCTCAATCGTTTCATACGAACGTTGCATACGTGGCGTACCACCCAACATCACTTGCATCGGGATGTCGACTGCATTGTTTTCAAACAATGGATCTTCAACGGTCAAATGACGTGCTTCAGTCGCTTCACCGAGTACCGCAAATGGGCAACGCTCACGTGCACAAATTTCTTCAAACTGTTCTAAAGATTCTGGACGAATTGCAAGTACATAACGCTCTTGCGCTTCGTTTGACCAGATTTCCATTGGGCTCATACCTGGCTCTAAAGATGGAATCTTACGAAGGTTAAGAACTGCACCTAACTCATGATCATTCACAAGTTCAGGCATAGCATTTGATAGACCACCCGCGCCAACGTCATGTACAGAAACGATTGGGTTGAAGTCTTCTAAACGCCAGCATGTATCAATCACTTCTTGACAACGGCGTTCCATTTCTGGGTTTTCACGTTGTACAGAAGCGAAATCAAGGCTTTCACCCATGGTACCGCTATCTACAGAAGAGGCTGCACCACCACCAAGACCAATCAACATTGCAGGGCCACCCAATACAATGAGCAAGTCACCCGGTTGAATCGCATCTTTCTCTACATGGTCAGGACGAATGTTGCCGTAACCACCAGCGATCATAATTGGCTTATGGAAGCCTTTCACTTCACCATTGACATTCTGTTCGAAAGTACGGAAATAACCATTTAATGCAGGACGACCGAATTCGTTATTAAATGCCGCACCACCCAATGGACCTTCAATCATGATCTGTAATGGCGATGCCATACGTGAAGGTTTGCCGTAGTTTTCTTCCCAAGGTTGTTCAAAACCAGGAATATTCAAGTTCGAAACCGTAAAGCCAGTTAAACCTGCTTTTGGTTTACCACCACGACCTGTTGCACCTTCATCACGGATTTCACCGCCCGAACCTGTTGCAGCGCCCGCAAATGGAGAAATTGCTGTTGGGTGGTTATGAGTTTCCACCTTCATCAGGATATGAGCAGCTTGGCTCTTATATTTATAAACGAAGTGACCATTTTCATCCGCTTTAGGATAAAAACGCATGGTGTCATAACCCACGATCACAGACGCATTATCTTTATAAGCCGATAACACATCGGTCGGAGATTCTTTATAGGTATTCTTAATCATCTGGAACAATGACAATGGCTGTTTTTCGCCATCAATTGTCCATTCAGAACCAAAGATTTTATGACGACAATGTTCAGAGTTTGCCTGTGCAAACATCATCAACTCGATGTCATTCGGATTACGACCCAGCTTGGTAAATGCTTCGGTTAAGTAATCAATTTCCTGCTCAGATAAAGCAAAGCCAAACTCATTGTTGGCTTTAACTAACGCTTCTTTACCTTGACCCAAGATATCAATTGAGTTCAACGGCTTCGGCGCTGTTTCCGAGAATAATGCTTTTGCATCTTCGATTTCAGCAAAAACATTTTCAGTCATACGGTCATGTAATGCCAGTTTCACTTCATTCGAAATCTCGGTTACACCTTTCAATGTAAACAAAAGACCGCGTTCTAAGCGGTGAATTGGCGTATTACAGTTTTTGAAAATATCTGTTGCTTTAGATGACCACGGTGAGATAGTTCCTACACGCGGGGTGACTAAAATCTGGATTTCATCACTTGCAGCTTGGCGAAGTTCGAAAGATTGACCATCGTTTAAAAGTTGTAATGCCGATTGATGTTGCTGCTCGTTGAGCGCTTGATCAAACAAATAAACCCACTGGCTGTCAAAAGATTGAACAGAACTCATTGACGTTAAGCGATTTAAGAGTTGAGCTTTCTTGAAAGAAGAATGTGCTGATGCACCGGCCACGATAAACATGTTGACTTTGGCTCCACGGGCGGGTCTAACGAACCTACCACAATGTGACTTATAAGAGAGCGCATATTCTACTGTGAAAGCCTCATTTCAGCTAGCCATATCCATCTTAAAAATCAGAGTTTTCTACCTCAAATGACTTAATTTATTGTAGCTTTATTGATTTTACTTTATTCGTAACAATTCATTTAACCTGATACCCAAATCACATTCCAAATTCACGCCTCATCTTTTTAGATATCACCGTGTTGATAAAAAAGTTTAACACTATAGGCAATCGTCTGTTTTCTCCCTAAATAAAGCTTATATAAAGTCATTCATTAATCATCTTATTTGGATGCCTGATCCAAACAAGTGCATAGCTTATTTATTAGACATAAAAATCTTATTTTTCCTTTAGGCTTTACGCTGAACAGATTTAAATGACCATGAAATACAAAACTATAAAGGACTGCCTACTTATCCAAGACAACTTATGTCGCCCTACTCTAGTGCTTTAATCTTTTTTTTGGCATGATGAAACTGAATTCATAGTGAATAATGATAAATGGAACAAATGCGTTGGTTAGAGTTGCTTTCCGCAATTCGTTTAGGTAGTAAAAAAAGCAGTACAGAATTGGCCCGTAGCCCATTCCATAAAGATTACGACAGAATTATATTTTCCCAAAGCTTCCGACAACTGAATAGAAAAACACAGGTTCATCCGCTTACCCAACATGATGGGATTCACACCCGCTTAACTCATTCACTGGAAGTATCTTGTATTGGCCGCTCGCTAGGTATGCTGGCAGCAGAAAAAATTAAAGATGAATTACCCATGTGGATTTCACCCGCCGATGTCGGTGCGATCATCCAAGCGGCATGTCTGGCGCATGATATTGGCAATCCACCCTTTGGCCATGCCGGCGAATACGCAATCCGTGAATGGTTTGATGATGCTTCACATCGGGACTTCCTCACCAAACTGACACCTGAAGAAGAAGCCGATGTGCGTCAGTTCGAAGGCAATGCACAAGGACTTCGACTTTTAAGTCGTATTGATTATCACCCCGATGATGGCGGTATGCGCCTAACCTGTGCCACGCTTGGTGCTTATTTAAAATATCCGTGGCTGTCTAAAACCATTGAAGAACAAGGTGATACCCCTTCTCATCAACGGGCAAAATTTGGCTGTTATCAATCTGAAAAAGAGATTTTAAAACAATTGGCTGAACAGCTCGGCCTGATTCAACTGGGTGAATATCATTATTGTCGTCATCCCCTGACCTATTTATTAGAAGCAGCCGATGACATTTGCTATGCGCTAATTGATCTGGAAGATGGCATTATTCTCAATATGTTGAACTATGCTGAAGTTGAACCGATTTTCCTGAATTTGATTGCTGATTATGGCTATCCAGAGGAATTGCATTTACCGCATACCACTTGGCAGCAAAAAATTGCAGCATTACGCGGACGCGTCATGAAGCGTTTGGTCGATGAAGTCACCACTGCGTTTGCCAAGCACCATTTTGAAATTTTGACAGGTCAGCTCAAAGGTAGCCTATTACAATATTGCTCACCAGATATTGAGGCAGGCATTCAAACGGCGAAGAATCTGGCACGTGACCGAATTTTTGAACATCCTCAAAAATCAGGTTTAGAGATTATTGCCCATCAAAGTCTACAAACCATTCTGGATGCATTTATTCCTTTGACCATGCCGCATAAGACATTAAGCTTTAAAGAACAGCGATTAATGTCAATTTTGCAACATTCAGGCGTAAATCTGCAAAACAACCATTATAATAATATTATGCAAGTCTTGGATATTATTAGTAAGTTCTCTGACCATCAGGCTTATAGTCTGGCGCAAGAGTTGCAAGGAAATAAAATAGGATTCTTTTAAAGGCTTAAATTAAGCGCTATTAGTCTCTTAAATCACCAACTAAATTGTTTTAAAAAATAGTGAAATTTTACTCATGATCGGATGTTTAATTGGCGAAGTGTTTGCCCTGGAAGCCCCAACAGTATTACTGAACGTGAATGGCGTTGGCTATGAAATCGACACCCCACTTTCAACATTTTGCCAATTACAAAAAGGACAAAAAGTCACGTTATGGACACATTTAGTTGTCCGTGAAGATGCACAGCAATTGTATGGCTTTAGCGATGCGCAGGAAAAAACCATTTTCCGCACGCTACTCAAAGTTAATGGTGTGGGCCCTAAAATGGCACTAGGCATTCTTTCAACCCTGAGTGTTGAATTGCTGATTCATACCATTGAACATGACGATGTAAATACCCTGATTAAAGTTCCGGGTGTAGGTAAAAAAACTGCTGAACGCTTAATGATTGAATTACGTGACCGTTTTAAAGCCTTGGCCCATCCTACAGGTGGCTCAAGCAATGCAGCAGCAACGCAAATCCAGTTCATGTCAAACTCACCTGTTGCCGAGGCCGAAGCCGCATTACAATCGCTCGGTTATAAACCAGCTGAAGCACAAAAAGCCGTTGCAGCCGTCAAAGCAGATTATACTGAGTCAGCCGACATTATCCGTGCTGCGCTTAAATCCATGATGAAGTAATAGATATATGCAAGATCGTCTTATTAGCGGAACAGAAAAACCTGAAGATCATTTTGATCGTGCCATTCGTCCCACCTCTTTGGCTGATTATATCGGTCAGCCTGTGGTGCGTGAGCAAATGGAAATCTTCATTGGCGCGGCCCGTGGTCGTGGTGAGGCACTTGATCATACCCTGATCTTTGGCCCGCCGGGCTTGGGTAAAACCACCTTGGCAAATATTATCGCGCGCGAAATGGGCGGTAATTTAAAGTCGACTTCTGGCCCAGTGTTAGAACGTGCTGGCGATTTGGCTGCCATGCTGACCAATCTGGAAGAAGGTGATGTTCTGTTTATTGACGAAATTCATCGTCTTTCACCCGTGATTGAAGAAATCCTCTATCCTGCGATGGAAGACTATCAACTGGATATTATGATTGGTGAAGGCCCTGCTGCCCGCTCAATCAAGCTGGATCTCCCTGCATTTACTTTAGTTGCGGCAACAACACGTGCAGGTTTGTTGACTTCGCCATTACGTGACCGTTTCGGGATCGTGCAACGATTAGAGTTCTATTCGGTTGAGGACTTGACGCATATCGTGACACGTTCTGCCAATTTGATGGATGTGCCGATTACTCACGAAGGTTCAACAGAAATCGCCCGTCGTGCACGCGGCACACCGCGTATTGCCAACCGTCTATTACGTCGTGTTCGTGACTATGCGCAAGTCAAAGGCACAGGTGAAGTGACTCAAGACATGGCACAACGCGCTTTGGACATGCTCAATGTTGATAAAGCAGGCTTAGATACGCTAGATCGACGTTATCTCAGTATGTTACTGGAACGTTTTGAAGGACGACCAACAGGTGTTGAAGCTTTAGCCGCAGCGATGGCAGAAGACAGTGGAACACTGGAAGATGTGATTGAACCCTATTTAATTCAGCAAGGTTATGTGATGCGGACTGCTCGCGGTCGTATTGCAACCAATATGGCGTATTTACAGTTTGGTATGACACCGCCTGAGTCAAACAACTAAGCGAAAGAAGAGAGTTTTCTCTTCTTTTTTTATTTAGTCGCTCTCTAAAAAAAAATAATAACTTTATTATCAGTAAATTACTAACTCATATTTTTTAATTTTTTATTTCTCCTTAATTCTATTATAATAAAAATACAACATAAATCGGATAAACAATAATTTTTTAGGATAAGGATATGTATAAGAAAGCCGCTTTATTATTTCCACTCGCCCTCGCGAGTCAACTCAGTATGGCAGATTGGGTAAAAGATGCCGCACAACAAAATGAAAATCAGGTTATTCAATTAAGACAACATATTCACGAACACCCCGAACTGGGCAATATGGAATTTAAAACATCTGCACTTGTTCAAAAAGAATTGAAATCTTATGGCATTCAAGTCAAAACAGGTTATGCAAAAACAGGGATAATTGGCATATTAAAAGGCGACAAACCCGGTCCAGTCATGGCGCTTAGAGCGGATATGGATGCTTTACCTATGCAGGAAAAAAGTGGCGTCCCTTTTGCCAGCAAACAAAAAGCAATCTATCAAGGTAAAGAAACTTATGTGATGCATGCCTGTGGACACGATGCTCACACGGCAATGCTCTTAGGCGCAGCAAAAATTTTGGCAGCCAATAAAGATAAAATATCAGGCACCGTCGTTTTTGTATTTCAACCCGCCGAAGAAGGTGGCGCAGATATCGATAATTTCACACAAGGCGATCAAATCGGCTCAAGAAAAATGATCGCGGACGGAGCATTTAAGGACTATAAGCCAGAAGCTATTTTTGGGATGCATGTCATGTCTGGCATGAAAAGCGGACATCTCTACTATAAAGATGGTGCGATGTTAAACAGTTCAGATCATTTGCGTATTCAAGTCGACGGCAAACAAGTCCATGGTTCAATGCCTTGGTTAGGTAGAGATCCGATTTATGCATCAGCTCAAATGATTAGCAATATACAAAGCCTTATTAGTCGGAGAACTGACCTGACGCAAGGTATTGGCGTCATCAGTATTGGTAATATTCAAGGTGGAACGGCAGGAAACATCATTCCTGATCAAGTTAATATGATTGGTACCATTCGCTCCAACAATGAAAAGATACGAGACAACATCTTAAAAAGTTTACCGACTCTTGTTGAACATAATGCTCAGGCCAATGATGTAACAGCCAAAGTTGAGATTGCGCCTTATGCTCCAGTAACAATGAATAATAAAGTACTCACTCAACTTATTCAGCCAACATTGACCAAAGCTGCCGGAGATTCGAAAGTTCATGTAATGGATTATAATTCAAGTGCTAGTGAAGATTTTGCCTATTATGGAAAATTAATGCCTTCTTTCTTTGTTTTCTTAGGTGCAACACCTGAAAATCAGGACTTAAGTCAAGCCGCGGCGAACCATAGCCCCTATTTTATCGTCGATGATAAAGCATTAAAGACAGGAACAGAGCTACATGTAAGATTCGTTTTAGGTTATCCAGAAATCGCGAAACAAGTTCAGGCCGCATGGAAACCATCTTAACTTAACAACATACAAGTTTTAGAGTGTCCCGTTTTAGACAATAAAGACTGCAATCGCAATTGAAAGGTTGTGCCATAGGACTTAGTATGCAATCTGCTAAACTGCCCCGTATTTAAAGCAGGTCTATGACGTTGAATAGAACTGATGTTTTATTTAGCAGTCATATTTTAAATATAAAGCCCTATAGTGAACTAGAACGGAATACTCTCATGGCGAATCATTTTGAATTTAAAATTCGTGTTTATATCGAAGATACAGATGCAGGTGGTATCGTCTACCATGCCAACCATATCCGTTTTATGGAACGTGCACGCACTGAATGGTTACGTGCTGCTGGAGTTGATCACTACTGGCATCAACAAGATTACAACTTCGTTGTGCACCAGATTCAGGTCAAATATGTACGACCTATATTAATGGATGACTTAATTACCGTTACAGCACGTGTTATTTCGTGTAAAGCCGCATCATTTGTGTTGCAACAAAATATTTATCGTGGTGAAATCTTGCTGGCTTCAGGTGAGGTTGTGTTGGCATGTTTAAACAAAGAGTTAATGCCACGTCGACTTCCTGATGAAATTCGTGACCTGATTCAAAAAGAATTGGCACAGGACTAAAATAAACTTTCGGCACAGTAACTTATGGCAACTAATTTAGAATCTTCTCTACACATCTCCGACCTTATTTTGCAAGCAAGTCCTGTTGTACAACTGGTCATGCTGATTTTATTACTCGCTTCAATTTATAGCTGGTATCTAATCGCCAAATTACATATGGGCTTCAAAAAAGCAGGACAAGATGATGAGCATTTTCAAAAGATGTTCTGGTCAGGTGCCGAATTAAATACCCTTTATAATAATGCTCAACTCAACTCTAAACGTCGTGGTTTAGAAGACATCTTCTATCAAGGGTTGGGTGAGTTTTTCAAATTACAAAAACGTAAAGCAGATACCAATCAAACCATCGAAGGAACTGAACGTATCCTTCGTGTCGGTTTAAGCCGTGATCAAGGTGGTTTAGAACAAGGCTTAGGTGCACTTGCCAGCATTGGTTCTGTTGCACCTTATATTGGTTTATTTGGTACTGTTTGGGGCATTATGAATGCCTTCATCGGTCTGGCTGCGGTGGATCAAGTTACTTTGGCAACAGTTGCACCGGGTATTGCCGAAGCGCTCATCGCTACAGCAATCGGTTTATTTGCTGCAATTCCAGCAGTACTTGCATTTAACCACTACACAGCCAAAGGCGAATCGATCTATTCAGACCGTGCCTTATTTGCAGAAGAAATGGTTGCTCTTTTACAGCGTCAAGCGATTGGAACGACACAGGAAGATGCATAATGGCGATTCAACGATCTGGACGTTTTGAGCGGATTAAAAAACCACTGAAAAGCGATATGAACGTCGTTCCTTATATCGACGTCATGTTAGTACTCCTGGTTATTTTTATGGTGACAGCACCCATGATCACCAGTGGTATCAAAGTAGATTTACCTCAAGCCAATAACCACCCTATTGAATCTAAAGATATGCCAGCGATGGTCACTATTGGCAAAGATGGCAATATCTTTTTGCAGTATCAAGAACACAAAGGCAGTGAGCCACTATCACTGGAACAGCTTGAATCGCTTTTAAGTGAAGCTCAAACACAAGCTGAACAAGAAAATAAGCAACTGACTGTTCTCGTGAATGGTGATAAATCTCGTCCTTATGGTGAAGTGGTTTCACTTATGGCGAGTCTACAAGAAGCAGGCCTAACTCAAGTTGGCTTACTGACCGAGCCGTTAAAATAAGCTATGAAAAAATTTCAAGAGCCGCCTTTTAAGCAAAATGCGATTGCACTGGGTTTCACACTCGGTGTTCATGCAATCGCAATTGTTGGCTTACTGTTTTTAGGCTTGAGTAAACCACCAGAAGAGCCTAAAAAACTCACCACTATTTTGGTGAAGCCAGAAGATTTACCTCAAACGCTTCAGCAGCCTGAACAGCAAGTCACTGCTGATAAACAAGCACCAGAAGTGGTCAGTCCAAATGTAGATCCGACCTTACCTGAAAATATTCCTGTAGCCCCTCCACCACCAACTGCACAACAACTTGCAGCTGAAAAACAAAAGGTGGAACAAGCACAGCAAGCAAAATTAGCTGAACAAAAACGTAAAGCCGATGAAGCTGCTCGTGCCAAGCAAGTCGAAGAACAACGTAAACTTGCAGAAGCACAGGCACAAAAACAACGTGTCGATGCTGAAGCAAAACGTCAAGCTGATGCCAAGGCAAAAACTGAAGCTGAAGCAAAACGCAGAGCTGAACAAAGTGCGAAAGCTGAAGCCGATGCCAAAGCACGCCAGAAAGCCGAGCAAGATGCGAAGTTAAAACAGCAGAAAGCAGTTGAAAACGCAAAACTTCAAGCTCAGCAAGAAGCGAAACGTAAAGCTGACGCAGACGCAAAACGTAAAGCCGATGCAGATGCCAAACGCAAAGCCGATGCGGATGCAAAACGTAAAGCTGAGGCAGATGCTAAAGCGAAAGCCGATGCGGATGCAAAACGTAAAGCTGATGCAGATGCGAAACGCAAAGCTGACGCAGACGCTAAACGTAAAGCTGACGCAGATGCCAAACGCAAAGCTGACGCAGATGCCAAACGCAAAGCTGACGCAGATGCCAAACGCAAAGCTGACGCAGACGCTAAACGTAAAGCCGACGCAGACGCTAAACGTAAAGCCGATGCAGATGCAAAACGTAAAGCCGACGCAGATGCGAAAGCTAAAGCCGACGCAGATGCCAAACGTAAAGCCGACGCAGATGCCAAACGCAAAGCTGACGCAGACGCTAAACGTAAAGCTGATGCGGATGCAAAAGCCAAAGCTGAGGCAGATGCAAAACGTAAAGCGGAAGCAGAAGCGGATGCAAAAGCTGCTGCTGCAAAAAAAGCTGAACAGGATGCTGCCCAGAAGAAAGCGGATGCAAAACGAATTGCATCAACAGCTAAACGAGATTTTGAACAAAAAATCTATCGTGCATGGAATATGCCATCGGGTTCATCAGGTCAGCGTGCCAGTGCGCGTGTCACCTTGAGTGATAGCGGAGCTGTTTTATCTGTTGTTGTTTCTGCGAGTGATCCTGATGTGAAAGCAAGTGTAGAAGCTGCGGTTCGTGCTGCTGCACCTTATCCAATGCCAGAAGATCCAGTCGCACGCCGTGAAGCAAGAAGCTTTACTTCAAGTTTTACTGCAAAATAGTAATGAATAGTTAACGTTACATGCTTTTAATAGCACAAAGCATGTAACTATGTTAAATAATCAACAGCCACAAAAATACGACGCAAGTAATTGTAACTATGGACAAGACTCGTAAACACCTCCTCTCCTTAGCAGTTTTTGCTGCAATTAGCACAGTTGTTCCAACAGCAACTTTCGCTCAATTACATCTTGAAATTGCAAAAGCACCTGAACAAGCGCCAAAAATCGCAATTATCCCATTTGCAAATGACAATGCGATCTATCCAATTGTGGAAAGCGACTTGAATCGCTCAGGCCGTTTTACCAGTGCATCTCAAAATTTACCAGCAACTGCTAGCCTAAATCAGGTACAGGCAGGTGATTGGCAAAATGCAGGTGTACCTTATGTTGTTGTGGGTCAAATGAAGGCTGTTGATGCCAATACATTTGAAATTCACTACCAATTGTACGATGTACAAAAACAACAATATTTACTCAATGAAGTACTCACTGTGCCTCGCGCGCGCGTACGTCAAGCTGGACATCTGATCAGTGATACGATTTATCAAGCCTTAACGGGTATTGCGGGTGACTTTAGCGGTCGTATTGCCTATGTATTACGTAATCAGGCAACACCCGCTCAACGTTATACTTTACAAATTGCAGATACGGATGGCGAACAGCCTAAAACAGTGCTGTCATCACGTGATCCAATCCTCTCTCCGGCTTGGACACCTGATGCCAAGAAAATTGCCTATGTTTCTTTCGAAACCAAACGACCAGCAATTTACCTACAAGATTTAGCAACAGGACAACGCGAAGTTTTAGCAAGTTTCCGTGGCTTGAATGGCGCACCAAGTTTCTCGCCAGATGGTAAATCAATGTTATTTACCGCTTCTATGCACGGCAATCCTGAAGTTTATCAAATGGATTTAAGTACTCGCCAAGTACAACGCATGACCAATGACTCTGCGATTGATACTGAAGCGCGCTACTCACCAGATGGCAAGTCCTTCATCTTTACATCGGATCGCGGTGGTTCACCACAGATTTATCGCTATAGCTTTGATGACAGTTCAGTCAAACGTCTAACCTTCAAAGGTGCATTTAATGCACGCGGTACATTAAGCGCAGATGGTAAAAAGATTGCCCTTGTCCATCGTCCAAGCGGCAGTAACTATAAAGTTGCCATTCAGGATATCAACACAGGTATTACCAATATTCTCACACCAACCAGTTTAGATGAATCACCAAGTTTCTCGCCAAATGGCCAAATGGTCGTTTACGCAACGCGTGAAGGAAATCGTGGTCTTTTATCAGTCATGTCTACTGACGGTCGTTTCCGCATGAATTTACCAAGCGAACAAGGTGAAGTTCGTGAACCAGCTTGGGCACCAAAATAAATTTAATCGATTGGAGAATCGTATGAACATTAAATATTTAACGCTTCCACTTATTGCTGCAACACTCGTTTTCACAGGTTGTGCAAGCCGTAAACCTGCTGCTGAAATTACTGCGGGCAATACACCAAACGGTTCATCAACTGTAAGCACTGATGGTTTAAGTGAAGATGCAGCTTTAAATGCACAAAACCTTGCGGGCGCATCTTCAAAAGGTGTAACTGCTGCAAATAAAGCATTTTTAGCGAAACGTGTTGTTCACTTCAACTATGACAGCAGTGACTTATCAAACGAAGATTATCAAACATTGCAAGCACATGCTCAGTTCCTTGTTGCCAATGCGAACTCTCGTGTTGCCCTTACAGGCCACACAGATGAACGTGGTACACGTGAATACAACATGGCACTTGGCGAGCGTCGTGCCAAAGCGGTTGAAAGCTTCCTGATCACCAATGGTGTCAACCCGCAACAGCTTGAAGCAGTAAGCTATGGCAAAGAATCTCCTGTCAATGCAGGTCACAACGAAGCTGCATGGAAAGAAAACCGCCGCGTAGAAATTAACTACGAAGCTGTTCCACCATTATTAAAATAATCGTGTGAATGCTTGAAATAAAAATGCTCACTTTAGGTGAGCATTTTTATTTGCGATCAAGACGTAGATTGAGCATCGGTCTTGGTTTGCATCGATTCAATCATATCGTGCTTGTTGAACTCTTTGTATTCTGGCTTCGCCTCATACTCTTTCCAAGCCTCTTGCACCTTCTCTTTAGAAATCGTTTCTAAACTAATAGGTTCGCTTGGCGTAGGCGTTGCGTCAAAATTCTTGGTTGACATCTTTAATCTCCAAACATCCTGTCTAGTATCCGTCCAACATAGCATGTAATGGCTTACTTGTAATCATAAAAGCAACATAAATAAAGTAAGATAATTTTTATTTTTGGGCGTTCTCATCTAGAATAGCCACATTCATTTTTATCAATTTTTGACACGGCTAAATCGGAGCTATTCAATATGTCAAACCTTACTTTGACCCAATACCTAGAACAACAAAATGGGAATTTGACTCCAGAGTTGGCACAAGTCATCGAAACAATTGCAGCAACCTGTCAGACGATTGATCAAGCATTACAAAAAGGTGCTTTAGCGGGTGTTTTAGGCAGCGCTGGCAATGAAAATGTTCAGGGTGAAACACAGAAAAAACTAGATGTCATTTCGAATGATTACCTGATTGATGCATTGAAAGCTCATCCACAAGTGGGTGGCTTGGCTTCAGAAGAATTAGATGACTTCACTCCTGCTCAAGAAAATGGCAAATATTTAGTTTTATTCGATCCATTAGACGGTTCAAGTAATATCGACATCAATATGTGTGTGGGTACGATTTTCTCTATCCTTCCTGCAAAAAATGCAATCACACAAGCTGCTGATTTCATGCAAGCAGGGACGGAACAAGTTGCTGCGGGTTATGTACTTTATGGCCCATCAACTATGCTCGCACTGACTGTTGGCACAGGCGTTGTATTCTTTACTTTTGATCCAACCACACAAAGCTTCTTATTAACTTCTGAAAAAGTTCAAGTTTCAGCAGATACACAAGAATTTGCAATCAACTCATCTAACCAACGTCATTGGGAAAATCCAGTAAAACGCTATATTGATGAGCTACTTGCTGGTAAAACATCAGTGCGTGAAAAAGACTTCAATATGCGCTGGGTTGCATGCATGGTCGGTGACATTCACCGTATCTTATGCCGTGGCGGTATTTTCCTTTATCCTTATGATTTGAAAGATCCTAAAAAAGCAGGTCGTTTACGTTTGATGTATGAAGCAAACCCAATGAGCATGCTGATTGAACAGGCAGGTGGTGCGTCTACAACAGGTCGTGTTCGTATTCTGGATATCCAACCAACAGAATTACACCAACGTGTTCCAGTCATTATTGGTTCTAAGAACGAAGTTGAACGCGTAACTAGCTATCACTAATTAATTTTATAATCAGGGCATTATCAACCATTTATAATGCCCTTTTGGATGTTTATCTTATGGCAGTTATTTTTCTAGAATCAAAAGACAATGCAAAGATCAAACATTTGCGTGGGCTGATCGAGCTGAACAGCGCCCGAAAAAAGCATCAGCAAACGGTTCTGGAAGGTACACATCTTTGTCTGGCTTGGTTACAACAGCAGAAAAAAATCTTTTCTCTATTTACGACCGAACAAGCACTGAATCACCCTGAATTACAACAAGTCATCGAATTACATCAAGGCCATATTTTTGTTATTAGTGAAGTACTTTACAAAGATTTAAGTACTTTAGGCACTACGCTGCCTTGCTTAGCGATTGTTGATCTTCCTAAAAGTTCAGTCACAATTGATTTTAAAGCAGATACACTCATTCTGGAAAATGTTCAGGATCCAGGAAATGTCGGCACACTTCTACGTTCTGCGGCTGCTGCAAATATTAAGCAAGTGATTTGTACACAAGGTTCAGCATCATTGTGGTCACCGCGTGTATTGCGTGCGGGTATGGGTGC
Source organism: Acinetobacter sp. BIGb0102 (assembly GCF_003815055.1). Lineage (NCBI taxonomy): Bacteria > Pseudomonadati > Pseudomonadota > Gammaproteobacteria > Moraxellales > Moraxellaceae > Acinetobacter > Acinetobacter sp. BIGb0102. The sequence continues at coordinate 287,268 of NZ_RKQE01000012.1, read as the reverse complement.
ACACTTCAGCCTAACTTGTTTTGAGAATTTTCAACTCAGTGATCTACTTCCAAAGTTTGACATTCCTGTCTTTGTGACCAGTTCACACCGTTCAACCAGCTTATACACACAAGATTTGACTCAAGCATGTGTATGGATTTTGGGTAATGAAGGTCAAGGTGCAAGTGACTATGCCCTAGAACACGCTCAAGCAGTGACGATTCCTCAACCGGGTGGCCAAGAATCTTTGAACGTTGCAATTGCCGGCTCAGTCTGCTTCTTTGAAATGGTACGCCAACGTCAGTAAAACGTTATTTTATTTTAAATACGCGTTTTTTACTGGGAAAATCTATTACACTACTAAAAATAATTGCTTAAGTTGTCAACGCACCCACCATTTTCAACGTTATATGATTAATGAATTGAAATAATAATGGTGGGTATCCATGACAGGATTTTCCATCTCTATGGATTTAGCACCTAAACAGGCTCGAACGGAAAACGGTACTGATCGTAGTACGGTTGAACAACGTCTGCGTTTCTTTATGCAAGACGTGACTGGTCGTGCGCTTGTGATGATGGAGAGTGCGACACAGGGACAACAAGGCATTGCAATGGATCTGGTTCAGGAAGCCTTTATTTCATTGCATAAGTCCTATGCAGATAAGAGTACCGATGAATGGTATCCCCTGTTCTATACCATATTGAATAATAAGCTTCAGGACTGGAGAAGAAAGGAAGCCCGTCGGGCAAGTCCATTCTCATTATTTAAGAAAATCAGTTTAGATGATGACGAAGAAATTATTGATGTAGTCGATGAATCAACCCCAAACCCATTTGAGTTCCTTGATCAGGAAGTGACGATGGAGGAAATTCAGGCTGCAATCAATCAATTACCAGTTCGTCAACAACAAGCGTTCATGTTAAGAGCTTGGGAAGGCTTTGATACGATGACGACAGCGCAAATTATGGATTGTAGTGAAGGTAGTGTAAAAACACATTATCACCGTGCAATTCAGGGACTCAGAATTGCTTTAGAGCACTTAAATCCACATACGGGAGGATCATCAGATGAAAAAAGATGAGTTCGCTAAACAAGTGACTTCCAAACTTGATCAACTTGCAAGAGAGCAGCACCACAATAAAATGATGGTGATGAATCATGTTTTAGATACGGTACAAAAGAAGCCTACTTCTTATTACAGTATCTGGAAAATGACAGGTTTTGCTTTTGCAGCTGCCATTATGGGTATTGCTGTATTACCAAGCTCTTTACAGTTAATCGATAAGCCGCAAAATCAGGTTGTGGTTAATCCGAAACTATCTCCTCAGATGGTTGAAGATATGGAAATGTTATTGGTTCTAGGTGAGGATAAAGTTCCACATGGCAGCTAAAAAGTTAGCACTTGTTGTGTGTACGCTCGGCTTATTGCAAACCAGTTTTGCAGGTTCAGAACGTTTCTGGATTTTTTCAAAACAGAATAAGCCAACAACTGAAGAAGCATGGGATGATTTATCCCCAGAGGAACAACGCGTTTTAATTAAACGCTATCAGTCGTTAAAGGAAATTCCGACCACACAAAGCTCACAACTCCAACAAAGAATGGAATGGTTTACTCAATTGCCAGAAGATGAAAAACAGAAAATGCGTGATGTATGGCAAAAAATGAGTACTCAGGAACGTACCACTTTACGTAAACGTATGCAAAATGCGAGTACAGAAGAGCGGGTAAACATCCGAGAAGAATATTTAAGTAAATACGCTGAACATTGATTTTTTAATTTCATGAAAAAAGAGCGCCAAATATGGCGCTCTTTTCTATTTCATGTTTTATTTTTTCATACGGCGATAAGCCAATAGACCGAATAAACCAAATATAGATAGGAAATTCAGACTACCGCCTCCACCTTTACGGGTATCGTCAGAGGTCGTACCTGTACTGATAATTTTCACAGTCGCAGTATTTGAAATTAAACCTTCTGCATCATAAACCTGATAATTAAATGAATAATTAAATGGGTTAAAGATATTTATTTCCTGAACGTAAATATTACCACCATAGCAGGTTTCCTGCTGATCAGGTTCAGGACATGGACCTTTGCGGTCAGCAGTCACGCTAATATTCTCAGATGGAACATTAGTCAGTTTGATTGGTAACTCAATCCCTTCCGCATTTCTCCAGAATTGTGGCTTATTTGGTTTACTTGCAGGCCCTTTTCCACCTTCTCCCATATCACCATAGTCATTGGCGAAGTTCAGCAAATTGATAGCAACCTTTTCTTTCTTTTGATACTTCAATGTAACCGAAGTATCTTTTGCTTCTGGCGCGATATTTAAAAATGCGGCACTAATCAATCCAGAAGAGGTAATTGAAGGATCTGCTCGATATTGAATAGTATATTTACAGAAAATTTTATCGCCTGCTTGTGTAATACCATCATCTTTACGATAGAAAATAATTTGTTCTAAATCATCATTCCATTCACAAACCAATTTTTTAGCTTCTTCTTTATCAATATTCTCAACATTGTCGCTGATTTGCCCTTTTCCTAAAGGCTCAGTTGTAACGATATAATTTTGTTTATTAAAGAATGCCACTTTAGAAGTGCCATCAGCTTGCTGAGTTTCTTGAGGAATCGGCAACTGATAATTTTTTAAATCAATAAAGATCGCTCTATATTTTAAATTAGTCTTTGTCTTCTCATATAAGTTTTTATACTCTTGCGCACGAACCTTATAGTAAGTTAAGAAATCAGGATTATTTGGCTGCTTAACAAGATCATTAAAGAAGTCCAGCTGGTTTTTGTAGTTTGCCACTAATGTTGTCAATGAAATATTCGAGACATCAGTAACATCACCCGCTGTCAACTTCATAAACTCAACAGAACCAATATCGCAGGAATTGCGCGAGTCTGGATCATAATGCAATGTACCATCAGTAATACGTGCGATATTGCGTTGGTCTGTTGCACTACAGCCAGTGACACCCGTATTAAGTAAATCTTTTTCCAACTTGGTATTTACTGGATAATATAGGGGTAAAAAAGCCGTAAATTCCGACTCTGGCTGTAATGTCGTTAAAAGCGTACGGATGTTAACAGCACTAATATCAATATTAGTATGCTTCTCAGGTAAGGCCAGTTTTGGTAAATCGCACTTACTCGCCCCATTTAGAGAAAAAGCATTATAAAGCGGGACGATATCTACTTCTTTCTCTTCGGTGACATCCCCTAACAAATAACGGCAAGAATAGCCTCCATTATTATAAGCAAGCACATTGAAACTTAATATTTTCAGCCCTAACTTATCATATAGAAAAGCAGAGTAAGCATTGTTCTCCACAATGGTATTACTAAGTAAATTGATACTACTCAAGTTACTTAAAATACTAGAGTTGTTTGTAGGCGTACTGCCTATCTGACTATCGCCTGTAAATTTAATCAAGCTACCATTTGATAGGCTTACTGTATTTTGCGCAATCGTATTCGTACTTAATGAAGCTGTAGGCTCTCCACAAAACTCCAGCATACTACTTGAATTCGCTGTACCATTTGCAATAAGACTACTCGTCTTTACTTCAATATTCCGTTTAGAATATACATTATCATTAATACAACTCATGGCAAGTAGGCTACCTAAAGGCGCCTTATTATTTTTTAGTAGAGCACTGACTATATTTAAAGATGATGATGACCCTGCTAAGAAGACTGCTCCTCCACTTATTCCAGCCTCACCATCTAAAATTTGGACATTTTGCAAACTTACATTGCCACCAGCATAAATCGCTCCACCACGGTCTGAGGTTTTACCATTTTTCAAAATGATATCATTGAGGGTTAATGAACTATTATTACCAGTCGTATTAAAAATACGGCCTTTTCCTCTGGCATCAATCGTTGTTTTCAACACCGTTTGTGCAGGGTAGTCATTGGTAATAACGCTTCTTTTTTCCCAATCAACGGGACTTTTGCCCAAAATCACAATATCAATCTTTGGTGCCAATTCTCGATCCAGTACATAAGTACCCGCTTCTAATTGAATCGACTTAGTTGTAGCAGGCGAAGTATCCGTGACTTGACACCCACCATAAGGCTTTCTATCTGCTGCCGTTTTTAATGCCTCTCGCAATGAACAAGCATAGTTATTTTCGCCATCTTCATCTACAAAAGTTGTAACTTGGATTGGGGCACCACTTGTCGCTGCAAAAAGCGGCATCGTCGCAAGCACCAAGGTGGCTAGCAAAGTTTTTTTATAATTTTTCATCTCATCATCCCTGATTATGATTTAAAGCGACGTAATCCAAGTAATCCGAATAATGCAAAGATTGCACCTATCCCAAAACTACCACCACCCACATTAACAGTTTTACTTTGAAAATTATTAGGTGGAGCTTGCACAATTGTGGTTGGGATCGTGATGTAATAATTTGAGACATCATTAAAACGTGTTGTTGTCGTCATCACTCGCATATTAAATTCATCAGACCCATGCCAATTTCCATTTGGTACATAAGTAATATTCCCCTGCTGATCAATCGTCAACTTGCCTTTTGAAGGGGTTTGTCTTTGTTGAATATCTAAACAACCTGATTGCCAAGGCTGACCATCCGAGCGCTTGCCTAGAACTTTCTCACATGATGTTGGATCAAGTAATTCACCATCTAATAAGCTATCTGCAATACTAAACTTGGCAATTTGCCCATATAAAATATCTTCGCCCGCAATAGGAACTTCAGCACGGTTAATAACTAACTCAATTGCCCCAAGATCACATAACTCATCATAGCCACTTCGTGGTTTGCCACGCTGATCTGAACCTTCACAACTTTTTGCAAAACCAGCTGTTGTTCCATCACTATAAATTCTTCCTTTATTCACAATCAAAGAGTCTGAAAGTTTAGTGTATGACATCAATAAGCGTGGCTTAAAGTAACCTAACATTTGGTCTTTAGGCGTGTAATACGGGCATAAAAGACCATCTGCAGGTGGTGCAGCACACTCACCCTCATCGTTGGTTCCACCCGCAATGAGCTTATTATTCCCAATGAAGAAGTTTGGGCTGCCAACTGGTGCGTTACGATCACATTCTGCTGTCGTCAAATTACTTTGTATAACTCCTTCATCATCGGCAGAACTGGCACAATTATTTGCTTCATTTGCGACAATAATACTATTGGAAATATAAGCACTTGGTTCTGGATCCGGAGCTTTCTCACCCTCTTTTGTAGCAGCAATCACCCTCTTTGGTGCCTGTAAAAATAATCCCGCAGCATTTTTAATAATTGTTACGTTGTTTAGTAGCATTCCTTCACGTATATTCGCTACATAGCCACCTTTATTATGGAAAATTGTACTATTGCGTAAACCTGAGACACGAGAAGCTAACACGCCTGCTGTCGTTTTATCTGTAAAGGCTGTGTGTGAATAGAGTAAAGCACCTCTTTCGCCTTGAGTACCTTCATTATCACGAATCACAGATTGTGTAATTAAATATAATGGCATCTCGCTATAAATAACCGCGCCTTCATCTGCTTTATTTCCTTGTATTAAGCTATTACTGATCGTTAATAAACTTGCAGTTGTTTGCTCATTCGTCACCGTACCCGCATTATAGATTGCACCACCTCGAACCGCATTTCCTCCCGTTAAACGAGAATACTGGATACTAAGCGCCTCTCTATTGAGGATTAAACCACCATCGGTAACTTTATAAGCAGAACCTTTTAAATTTAATTCAACAAAAATAACTGGAAGCAAGGTTTCTTCAACACTTTCATCGTTAATGACAAATAAACGATCATTCCCCGCCATTTTAATGGTCGCGTTATGCATGCCTTTTTGATTATCGTTAAAACTGCCACTTGCCGCAGTCATGATAGCCATGCCCGCTTTAATATGAATTGCTGAATTTAATGTGTATTCTTTATCTCTTTGCAGGATGATCGTATTACTAGAGGTTTTATCACCACAGCCCTGATAGCCATTTTCATATTCTTTTTGACTTCTTTTATTTAAAAACTCTACAGCATTTCTTAACGAGCAACCGGTATAATTCGTTTCATCAAGCAACGTCGTGACTTGGATATCCGCAGAATAAGCGTGCCCCGTCATTATCAATAATGCGCAGGCAAGCGTCCGTTTGAGCATACCGATCTCCTTTCATATTTTTTCATTTTTTTTTAGTTTTACAAACTAGGTGTTTGCAACCACATTCCTTTGTGCGTACTTTGTCATAGCTCTCAAAATTACTCAAGAAATTTTATACTATTGGCGATATTCATCAATCAAAGCGTAAATTTGCTTAAGTGTAGTATTTGAAAGCTTGGTTTTTTCGCCTTTTAGCATTTTTTCAAGTTGGGCTAATGTTTGTAATAATATTGAGGCCTGATGTGGGCCGTTACTTAATAAATAATCGACAATTTGCTGATCAAAATGAATTCCGCGACGAGTCATGACCGATTGAAGTAAGGCTTGACGATCTATATAAGAACTACCATTCGGGACTTTAACACTAACAGCTTGCGTCAACCTTGACTGAAGGTCAGGAAGTTCCAGTTTTAATTCAATAGGTGCAACCCGAGATGAAAAGACCAGTTGGCCTTCATGGTTATTCATCAGATGAAAAACGGCTTTTTGCCAATGTGGTACGCCACTGATTGCATCAATATCGTCTAAAGCAACTAAGTCATAAAATTCTAAAGAAGTAATTGCTTCAATAGGCGCATCTAATAATTCGAGTAATGAAACTTTAATCGCAGGGCGACTCAACTCCAGATAAGAATCACAAATTGCAGAGAGCAAATGACTTTTGCCAGTTCCCGCCCCACCATAGACATAAAAACGACTGACTAAACCCGCATGTAATTGTCTGACTGCATCAACCACAGGTCCCCAACCCGGCCCCGAAAAATCACTGATTCGGGCATCGAGTTGTGGTTCTATATCCAGTTGTAGTTGACGCATATATTTAATATGTTCCTCAATTACTTTAAATCATTTGGGTTTGAAGTCTCTGTATCTTGAGAGTTTTTAATTTGAATATCAAGCTCTACTTGATCTGATTCAACATTTATATGCTGAGTTTCACCTTGTACCACGATAACTTCGGTGGTGGAGCCATAGAAGCGGCTTCGTTCATAATTATCACGTGCATGTTTAAGCAACACCACAATCACGGCGGCAACTGGCAAAGCAATCAACATTCCAAGGAATCCGCCGAGTTGTGCGCCTGCCAATACCGCAAAAACAACCGCCACTGGTGATAAACCAATTTTATCACCCAACAAGAATGGTTGCAGAATATATCCCTCTACCATTTGTCCGATCATGAAGACCACGCCAACCAGAAGTAACTGAGTCCAGTCCAGTCCGAATTGGAAAAGCGTTGCAATTACAGCAGCAATAATGCCGACACCAAAACCTAAATAAGGAATAATGCTGGCTAGACCAGCAATCATACCAATGATCAAACCAATTTCCAGACCAATCAGTTGCAATCCAACTGCATAGACAATCCCTAATAAAAGCATCACAAGGAATTGGCCTTTCACAAAAGCGCCCAATACACTGTGGCATTCACGCACGATGTTTAAAGTTGATGCTTCATAAGGACGTGGGATTAGGCGTCTTAAACTCTGCAACATTCTTTCCCAATCCAGTAAGAAATAGAAAGAAATGATTGGAATCAACACGACAACACCACCAATCTGGATAAAGTTCAGACCAGATTGCGCAACTCTTAATGCCATTGCCTGAATACTATCGGCACTATAGTTAGTTTGAATATAATCCATTAATGCTTTAGAAATCTGTTCAGTATCTATTTCCATTGGTACAACATTAAATGTATGCGATACCCACGGCAAGAAAGTGGCATTCACCCAATGAATACCCGCAGGGATACTATCCCGTGCATACATGAGCTGTTTCCAGATCAACGGTACCAGGAACCACAACACCATGGTCAAGGTCACCCCAATACCAATAAACACGATACTGATGGCTAACCAACGCGGTAATTTAATTTTGACAAGAACATCCACGAGTGGACTAAACAAGTAGGCAATGAAAAAAGCGCCTACGAACGGAATGACAATGGGCTTTAGCAGATAGAGCACCCAAAGCAATAATGCGAGCCCAGCGAGGATAAAGATACGACGTAGTACCTGATCTTGCATAAAATCTAGCCTTTTTTTGTATATTCGTTATAAATGGAAAAAAATTTAATTAAAGATAGCATTTTCGAGCATAAATAACATAAGAGTTTCGTATATTCAGGTTATAATCTGCCGCCACTGCGGAGACTTCACTATGAGCAACTCAACTTCTACCTCAAACACTGGTTTAAGCTATAAAGATGCGGGCGTCGACATTGAAGCGGGCGACGCATTAGTCGATCGTATCAAATCTGTCGCTAAACGCACCACTCGTCCTGAAGTAATGGGCGGTCTTGGTGGCTTTGGTGCACTATGCAAAATTCCAAAAGGTTATGAAGAACCTGTATTGGTTTCAGGAACAGACGGCGTAGGTACAAAATTACGTCTGGCACTTAACCTCAACCGTCATGACACAATTGGTCAAGACCTTGTGGCAATGTGTGTAAACGATTTGCTCGTTTGTGGCGCTGAACCCCTATTCTTCCTCGACTACTATGCAACAGGTCATTTAAATGTTGATGTTGCAGCAAATGTAGTCACAGGTATTGGTACAGGTTGTGAACTTGCTGGTTGTGCATTGGTCGGTGGTGAAACTGCTGAAATGCCAGGCATGTACGAAGGCGAAGACTATGATCTCGCTGGTTTTGCTGTAGGTGTAGTTGAACACAGTAAAATTATTGATGGAACAAAAGTGAAGTCTGGTGATGTACTCATCGGTGTAGCATCAAGTGGTGCGCACTCAAATGGTTACTCATTACTACGCAAAATCTTAGATGTTAAAAATGTAGACTTAACTCAAATCGTTGATGGTCGCCCACTTGCAGATGTTGCGATGGAACCGACACGTATTTATGTTAAACCTGTACTCGAACTTTGCAAACAAGTTGATGTGCATGCTATGGCTCACATCACGGGTGGCGGTTTACCAGGTAACTTACCACGCGTTCTTCCAAATGGCGCTCAAGCGGTGATTGATGAATCAAGCTGGGAATGGTCTGAGTTATTCCAGTTGTTACAACGTGAAGGTAACGTAGAACGCTTTGAAATGTATCGTACATTTAACTGCGGCGTGGGTATGGTGATTGCAGTTGATGCGAGCGAAGCTGACAAAGCAATTGACGTATTAAATGCTCAAGGTGAAAAAGCTTGGAAAATTGGTCACATTCAAGAAAATGCTGAATCAGTTGAAGGCGCAGACGAAAAAATTCGCGTGATCTTTGCATAATGAGAATTGCTGTCCTTGTCTCAGGCAACGGTAGCAACTTACAAGCCCTGATAGATGCCCATAACGGTAAACAACTATCAGGGCAAATCATTGGTGTACTCTCAAACAAAGCTGATGCTTATGCATTACAACGTGCGAAAGACGCCAATATTGCGACCGCTGTTATTTCACATAAAGATTACCCAAATCGCGAAAGCTTCGATGAAGCAATGCACCAGCAGCTATTAGCGTGGCAGGTGGATCTGGTTATTCTTGCAGGTTTTATGCGGATTTTAACACCAGGCTTTGTGCTGCAATGGCAAGGCAAAATGTTAAATATCCATCCTTCTCTCCTACCTTTTTATAAAGGCGTTAATACACATCAACGTGTATTAAATACAGGAGACCGTTTGCATGGTTGTACCGTTCACTTTGTTACGGCTGAACTGGATGCTGGACAAAGTATTGCTCAATCTGTCATTCAAGTCGGTTTGCACGATACGGTAGAAAGTCTGGCGCAACGTGTACATGAACTTGAACATTTCATTTACCCTCAAGTTGCACAATGGTTTTGTACAGGCCAACTCAACTGGAAAAATGGTCAAGCCTATTTCAACCAGCAGCCTTTACAACGGCCCATTCAGTTTGCTCAATTCTAAAAAATAAAACGCATCCGAGGATGCGTTTTTTATTGCTTTAAATCACCAGACTTTTAATTTTATCGACTGTTTCCAGTGGATGTTCTAATGGGAACATATGCCCGCCCTCTACAATAGAAAATGGAATCCCTAACTTCTTTTGCGCGACTTGCGGAAATTTCTCTTTTAAGAACACACTGTCTTGCCCCACAACCAAATGCACAGGAACAGGTGGCTTTGGCATTGGTAACCACCACATCGATGGCGTTGTTCTAAATAACTTCACTTCATCCTTTTTAGGAATGGTTAAAGTCACGCCGCCCCGTTGTGGATCAGCTGTTAATGCATAATCAATGTAGGCTTGAAAACAATCTGCATCGAAATGTTGATAGAAACCACGCGAACCGAGCAACTCAGCCGCTTGCTTACGTGACTCCCAATGATCACGACGGCGTGCAGATAAGCCCGCAGGTGTAATTTTATCCACCAGTTTAGGCTTGAAAAGTTTGGCTAAATGGAAAACAAAAGATGCTTTACCAATGATTAGTGGCGGATCAAGCATAATGACTTGGGAAAATAACTCTGGACGGCGATAGGCTGCCATTAAAGTCAACACAGAACCCAATGAATGTCCTAAACCAATTACCTGACGTCCTTGCGCTTGCTGAACAATATTATCAATCACCTGATCGACCAGATGCGTCCAGCCATGCGTAATCGGATAACGTTTGTCATTGCCAATTTCAGCGACATAAATGATGTCATATTGATCTTTCAACTGATCAAATAGCTTTTGATAAACTTTAGAGGGGACACCATTGGCATGGGCAAAATGAATCAAAGGTTTCATAAGTAGATCTTTATTTGTTTTCACTGATAGATCAATTATCCTGCTCTACACATGTATTGCAAATCAAAACAAGAACTGCCCAGTTACTTTTACAATAAAAAAGGCTGTGGAAACCACAGCCTAAAGAAGGCCAAAGCAGAGCTCTGACCGAAGCATAAGCCTGATATGCTATTGGATTTTAGCGTTCTGCTGAGTCTCAAGCTGTGACGCAAGCGAACTGCTGATCCCTTCACCAATCTTTGCACCCATACGGCCCAAGATTGACTCTAAAGGATTACGTTGAACGGTATAATCCACTTTTTGATCAACTTTAAGATCACGCATCAATGTGGTAATGCTACCACTACGATCTGCAATACCTAAAGCAATCGCCTGTTCACCTGTCCAGAATAAACCAGAGAAAACTGCTGGATCATTAGACTTCAAACGCTTGCCGCGACCTTCTTTTACCGCATTAATAAAGTGAGTATGTACATTATCCAATACAGATTGCACATGTTGCTTTTGTGCAGGATCTAGTGGCTTGGTCATACTCAAGATATCTTTATTGCTACCCGCAGTTAAAGTACGATCTTCAATACCTAATTTTTGTGCCAAGCCGCTTAAACCATAGTTTGGCATAATCACACCAATTGAACCCACTAAACTTGATGGATTCACAATGATTTCATCAGCAGCAGATGCAATGTAATATGCACCTGAAGCACCCATATCACCAATCACAGCATAGACTTTCTTATCTGGATGCTGTTTTTTCTGATAGCGAATTTCTTGCCAGATTTCATCAGACTGTACTGGCGAACCACCAGGAGAGTTAATATTTAAAACAATTGCTTTACTGCCACTTGCATTAAATGCTCGTTTTAAGGCTTTGTTGGTATCTTCACTGTTTACGGTCGATTGACCCGCTGAAGAATCGATTGTACCAACAATATCAATCACAGCCAGATGATCACTGCTAATACTTGTGGTCGATTTCTCAGTTGAAGTTGAGCAGCCTTTTGTAATTGCAATCAAGACAATTAATAAATAAGCGAAGCCTAAACATTTAAAAAAGATACTCCAACGGCGACTACGACGTTGTTCTTCTACAGACGCAAGAACAGCTTTTTCTAAAATCTGCCATTCTTTACCCGTAACATTCTCACTATTTGTTGATTCATTTTTTGGTTTTGGTGGCCAATCGGACATAAGATTCCAATCCAATATGTTTTAAAGTGACTTTATTATATACATTGATTTCAACAAAACTGTTTAAATAACTTGTTTTAACTTATAATTATTTTTTGCATTATACTTTCCTTTGTAATTTTTCTCATACCAAATCCATGCCCCATTCCAGAACGATTAGCTCAAATTACCGTCTCATTAAGCTCCTAAGTCGCCAGCCGATTCAATTAGGGCGCTTCTTGGCACGCATGGTTGCTGGACTGGTCAATACCTTTCAGTTGTCTAAGCTTTCAAAAATTATCAGTCTAAATATCCAGATTGCGTTTCCAGATATGGATCATCAGCAAAGACAACAGTTGACCAAACAGGCGATTCGGAATGAGCTTACCTCTTATTTTGAGTTTTTAAGTATCTGGGGCGCATCCAATCAAAAGAACATTCAACGAATTCAAAAAGTTCATGGTGAACATTATCTACATGAAGCGCTGGCAGAAAAAAAAGGCGTTGTGCTGGTCGTTCCCCATTTTGGAACATGGGAAGTGATGAACTCATGGTTATCGCAATATACCCAAATGACCATTTTATATAAGCCCGTTAAAAATCCCGATGCGGATCAGTTTGTCCGCGATGCACGTAGCCGTGAACAGGCACATCTTGTCCCGACCGATGAAAGTGGCGTGCGACAAATTTTTAAAGCCTTAAAACAAGGCGGCACGACAGCCATTTTGCCTGATCACACGCCTGATCATGGCGGTGACATGGTGGATTATTTTGGTATTCCCTTAGCTTCCAGCAGTTTAAGCGCCAAGCTGATTCAGAAAACCAAAGCCAAGGCCCTACTTATTTATACCATGCGTAATGATCAAGATGGCTTCGATATGTATATTGAACCGATCAATCCCCAAATTTATGAAGGGACTGCCGAAAATGGCACGCTCATTCTTCATCAAACCTTAGAGCAACTAATTCAACGTTATCCAGAACATTATCATTGGAGCTATAAACGCTTTCGCGCCAATCCTGCGCTCAAGAAAATTTATGATATTGATGAAGCTGAAGCACTGGCTCAAGTAGCCAAAGTCCGTCAGCAGGCTGAATAAACGATTACTTAGGCTATTCTCGTTGTAACCATTTTCTTTGCTGCCGCTGGAGCTTGAGTTCCACCGCTCCATTTTCAAATAAGAAACTTAAGGTCCCTGTCTCAGCGGTATTCAGTAAAGGGATATCCAAAGTCTGTAGGCGGCTCTGTACTTCCCGACTCGGATGACCATAACGATTATTTAGCCCCGTAGAAGCAATTGCCAGCTTTGGTTTTAAAACATTCAAAAAGTCATAAGCAGAACTATGTTTACTGCCATGATGTCCCAAAACTAAAACATCTACTTTTAAATCAGGATACTGCTGTAGCAGTTTAAATTCTGTTTCCCAGCCAGCATCCCCCATGATTAGAAAGTTTTGATAAGGCTGAGCATTCAGGAACTGTATATACACCACACAAGATTGCTCATTTTTTTGCTGTTTAGCCAAAACCAAGTCCTCGGTTCGCGGTGATAAAATCTCGACCCGAATATTTGGGTAATCCCAACGCTGTCCTTGATGACAAAGTGAGAAATTATCTTGGAATGGGAGAGTTTCTCCGCGTTCATTAGATTGTACTCGGCCTATGGCAAAAGCATTTTGAATCGAAGCAAATGCACCACTATGATCTTGATCAAGATGAGACAAAATAACGTGATCGAGTGTTCGGATGCCCTGCTGCCTTAGATACGGGATAATCACTCGCTCGCCTAAACTAAATTGAGTCTCGTCATAAGAGCCACCTGTATCAATCATGATGCTTTGCTGAGGATGTTGCAAAAAGATGGCTTGGCCTTGCCCCACGTCCAGAATATTCAAAGAGATCGATTGAGTTTTTACACCGAATACGATGGGCAAAAAACAGATCCCAACCCAAAGCTTGGGAATACTCCCTCTCGGCATAAACACAATGACCAATCCCAGAATGAAGCTCATCATCATGGCAGGCGTATAACTGACGCCATATAGCTCTGGAGATAGCTGTTGTAGTCCGTCTAATACCCACATCAGCAATGTCAGTATTTGATCATTGAGTCGAAATAAGAATAAACCTAATGCAGGTACGACTAGCCATAGACAAACCGCGATAATGTCTAAAGGAACAACGACTCCACTCAGCAAGGGAATTGCCACCAAGTTACTCAACGGCGCGACCCAAGAAATTTGCTGGAAGAAAATCACGACCAATGGCAGCAAGGCAATAAAGATTTTCCATTGAGAATCAACCAAGATCTTAATCGCCAGAATCCCTTTTTGTAGGGTGGTTTTCAGTTGATCTTGTGGAGTTTGTTCTATCGTTTGATAGATTCTCAACAGAATAAAACATGCCCCATAAGACAACCAGAATGCGGCCGATAAAATACTAAAAGGATCGTACAGCAGTAATAAGCTGGCACTGTAAACCAATAATGCTAAAGGCTGTATCGGCAGACGGAAGATCAGAAAAAGACTGGCAATCATCACCGTTAATAAAGTTCTAAGAGCTGGAATCTCAAAACCAACAAATGCCACATACAGTACAACACTGGCGGCAAAAGGAAAAAGCAACAAAATCTGTTTTGGTTTCCATACATATAACTTTGGGCAATGACGTTGAATAACTCGCTTGAGTAACCAAGTCAGCATTAAGGCAAAAATCAATACATGCGGCCCTGAAATTGCCAATAGATGTGAAATCCCTAGTAACTGGAATTGCTGTTTCAGCGCATTCGACAATAAGCTTTCATCGCCCGTCAGCAAGGCTAACAGTAAACCTTGGTGCTGAAGTGAAGTCGTTTGCAACATGTGACGGAAAGCCAGCCGCATACTTTCAACCTTTAACAGCCACATGGCTTTCAGGTTTTTTTGTTGCTTGAGATGCTGCTGATACCCCAAACGATAAATGTCATCGTCACTTAAAGGCTGAATCTGCCTGACCGAAAATGCAGACAAAATATCCTGCTGTAAAAACCATTTTTCCTGATCAAATGCCCCAGCAACGGCATAACTATGCGCAGGCCGAATATTTCCCTCAATACGATAATAACGACCAAGCTCTAAGTCAGGATGCTGATTCGTCTGTTGTTTGGCTTTATTCAGATAGAGTAGCCAATTGACGGGTTGGGGATGACGATTCAGTACTTCTGCAATCTGTTTTTGTCCATCGTCTGTTAATTCATCTATTTTTTTAATATAGACAATGGCTTCAAATGGCTGAGCTTGAGTCTCACGTAAAGTTAAACGTTGTTGTAAGGCCAAATCAGCATAATGAAAGCCTGTACAGAACAATGCCCAGGTAGAGCTCATTAAAAGCAGCGTTTTATACACAGGCCGATGAAAACAGTGCTGTTTTTTATATAGCCCTACTCCCCATATCACACTCGCCAAAGCCAGCCATATCCACCAAGTTTGACCGATAAAAGTGAAATGCTGCCCCATTAAAGCAATACCGGCAATCCAGCCGAACAAAATAATCTTCAACATTTCTTAAAATTAGATTTAGTTTTTCTAAAGACAAAATTAAAGCCCGTTTTCAGGGCTTTAACAAGAGGTCTAATTCAATATTTATAGATTATTCATAACGTAAGGCTTCCGCAGGTTGAACTTTTGCTGCGCGTAAAGCGGGATAAATAGTCGCAAGTAAACTTAAGAGTAATGAGACGCTTACAACAAGTAGAACATCTTGCCAGCGTAAATATGAAGGCAGATAATGTACAAAATATGCATCTAATAAATTTAAGCCAAAGGTCGTATTCACCCACGATACAATATTACCAATGCTTAACGATAAAATAACGCCTAAAACGGTCCCTAACCCAGTTCCAATCATCCCAATAATTGTACCCTGCACCATAAAGATTTGAGTAATCAATAAGGGCGACGCACCTAAAGTACGTAAGATTGCGATATCTGATTTTTTATCAGTCACCAACATCATGAGGGATGAAATGATATTAAAGGTTGCAACGATAATAATTAGTAGAAGTAATAACCCCACCATATTTTTTGCCATTTGAATGGCACTAAATAAATTACCTTGCGTATAGGTCCAATTCGAAGCATAAAAATTACTTGGCAATTTTTTGATAATGCTCTCAGAAATCTCTGGCGCAGCAAAAATGTCATCCAGCTTTAAGCGAATGCCTTGAGCACCATCAGGTAAGCGCAATAGCGTTGATGCATCATTTAATGCAACATAACCCACCATCGAATCAACCTGAGTCCCGATTTTAAATATCCCAACCACTTCGAAACGTTTAAATCGAGGCACAACACCTGCTGAGGAGTTGGTCGCTTCAGGCAAAACAAGGGTTACAGGATCATTGAGCTTTAATCCTAAACTGTCTGCTAAATCTTGCCCTAAGACAATTCCATATTTTCCTTTCTTCAGCGCATCCAGACTGCCTGCCTTCATATAATTATGAACAATCGAGACCTGTTTTTCGTACTCGGGCTCAATTCCTGAGATCATGATCCCTGTCACTTCGCCATGCGCAGTTAACATCCCCTGTAACTGGGTATACGGCGCAACAGCAACAACATGGGGCTGTTTAGCAATATCTTTAGCCAAGTCTTCCCAGTTGGTCATAATTTGAGTGGATGCAATGGTCGCTTGGGGCACGATTCCCAAAATACGGTTTTTCAATTCTCGGTCAAAACCATTAATTACGGACAATACCGTAATCAGCACAGCAACACCCAAAGTTAAACCAATCATGGTCATCAAGGAAATGAATGACACCAGACGGCTTTTTTTTCTAGCCTGTGTATATTTCAGTCCAATATAAAATGAAATGGGTTTAAACATGCTCACCCACCCATATACCATCTTGCATATGCAAAATTGAATCCGCCGACTGTGCCAATTGCTCATCATGGGTCACGATCAGCATCGCCATGTTAAGCTCTTTTTTCAGATCCGTGAGTAATTCAAAAATACTCAGCGCTGTTTTACGGTCAAGGTTTCCGGTTGGCTCATCTGCCAACACCACCGCAGGTTTGGTCACTAAAGCACGCGCCAAAGCCACACGTTGGCGTTCACCACCAGATAACTCACCCGGTTTATGATCCATACGATGAGATAAACCCACACGGTCCAGCAGATATTCTGCCTGCTTTTTCACATCCTTAAAGTTGCTTTCTTTGCGCAACATTAACGGCATCGCAACATTTTCCAAGGCGGTAAATTCTGGCAATAAATGATGAAACTGATAAACGAAACCCAGATACTGATTACGTTTATAACCACGCTCCGCCTCACCTAAATTATCAAAGCGCTGGCCTTGCAAGAAGACTTCTCCTTGCGAAGGTTGCTCCAAGCCACCTAACACATGCAACAAGGTACTTTTACCTGAACCACTTGAACCGACAATAGAAACGAACTCGCCCGCATTGACTTGCAGCGACAAGCCTTTGATTACTTCAACTTTACTTTTGCCATCATCGAAATGCTTAAAGATATTTTTTGATTCTAGAACGATCTTACTCATAACGTAATGCCTCGGCTGGTTGCGTTTTCGCTGCACGGATAGCAGGGTAAATTGTTGCTAAAAAACTGATAGATAAAGATGCTGTCACAACAATCAGTACATCTTGCCAGCGTAAATAAGAAGGTAAATAGCCAATCACATAGCCACTAAATAAATTCAGCCCAAAGGTATGATTTAACCAGCCCACCAAATCACTGATGGTTAATGCAAAAGCACTGCCTAAAATAACCCCTGCCACTGTACCTACGACCCCAATAATGGTGCCTTGCACAATAAAAACAGAGGTAATAAATTTTGGAGAGGCGCCTAAAGTACGCAGAATCGCAATATCTGCCTTTTTATCGGTCACTACCATCACCAATGACGAAACGATATTAAACGCAGCCACCACAATAATCAGAAACAGCAGTAAACCGACCAGATTCTTTTCCATTCTCACCGCACCAAATAAACTTCCGTGCGTTTCCTTCCAGCTTGTCGCATAAAAATTATCAGGCAATTGTTTAACAATCTGATCAACGATACTCGGCGCAGTAAAAATATCATCTACTTTAAGACGTACACCTTGCGCACCATCGGGTAAACGCAACAAGGTCGAAGCATCATTCAAGGCAATATAACCCACTGTTGAATCCACTTCCGCACCTACACTAAAAATTCCGACGATTTTAAAGCGTTTAAAACGTGGTACCACACCTGCAGGTGAGGGTGTCGCTTCGGGCAGTACCAAGGTAACATTATCATTTAGACTCAGACCTAATGCATCAGTCATGTCCTTACCGAGGACAATCCCAAACTCCCCTTTTTTTAATGCATTTAAATCACCTGCAACCATATGGTTCTGGATAATCGAAACCTTCTTTTCATATTTTGGTTCAATTCCCGTCACCATAATGCCTGCGACTTGACCTTGCCCCGTCAACATCCCTTGCAATTGAGTAAAAGGTGCAGCACCAGTGACATGCGGGTGATCCTCAACTTTTTTTACAAGCTCAGGCCAATCTGTTAGAATTTGAGTAGAAGAAACAGTGGCTTGTGGAACCATTCCAAGGACACGATTTTTTAATTCACGATCGAAACCATTCATGACAGATAACACTGTAATGAGGACGGCAACACCAAGCGTCAAGCCGATCATGGAAACTAAAGCGACAAAAGAAATAAAATGATTACTCCGCTGAGCACGAGTGTATCTCAACCCTATATACAGCGAAATTGGCTTAAACATACCATCTAGTCCGAGGTGATTTATTATGGAAAATTCACAACATCATCTTGTTGACGACAACACTGAACGTCGTGTGATGTCTCGTATTGATGCCGTGTTGAGAATCAACTATCAAATCATTCCCGATGATGTGGCGCTGAATGATCCTTATGATTCCCATTTCGTATTGCCACGCTATTTTCTACTACTTGCAGAGTTAGATCAATTTGATCATGCGTTTCGCTACGAATTAGAACAATTAAATGAAAAAGATCAACAAATTGCTCGCATCTTATCCCTTTTTAACCAGAAATTAAACCTGATTACAGGCTCTTATTACGACAATATCGTGCAATCTTTACTGCCCGTCCCAGAGCAGGTCAATGTTTCTGAAAATGGATTAAGTTTCTTTAGTTCTCAAGATATTAATGAAGGCACGTATATCCATATTACCTTGAGCCATCCTGAAAATTTCTTTCATATTGCTGCAATTGCTCAAGTGGTACATAGCACAGCGGAAGAGCAAGGAAAATTCCGTATCGGCGCCTACTTTATTACCTTAAATCCGCAAGATCGCGCCAAATTAGCAGCCAGTATTCGGCAGGCTCAACAAACCGAAACCAGCTGATTGCATCGTTTAAGATTTTAAACGGCGATATGCTCTTAAATCCCTAAAGAAGTAGAGCAGTAAACCAAACAGGATAATACTCGCTCCCACGAATACCTGGGCCGATATCTGTTCATGGTTGAGGTAAGCCCCGATCAGTATCGCCAACATTGGTGTCATTACAGTAGTCAGTGACAGTGTGGTCGCTTGTAAATTCTGCACCAGTTTAAAATAACAGAACATCGCAATTAACGATGCCATCACAATGGTATAAGTCAGGGCAAATAAAGATTTGGCTGAAGGAAAATGCGTTGGGGCGTATTGCCAAATCCACGGTATTAACAAAGTCGCCAATAAAGTAGAGACCAGAATTGAACCTGTCGCCTGTGCCATGACAGGTAAATCCGCATTAATCTTTTTCACGAGAAAAATGGACAATGAATAAGAAAAAACACTGATCAGCATTAAAATAATACCAATCGGCTGGACATGCTGCTGACTACCACTCAAGCAGATCATCGCCAAACCAATAATGGATGTTCCCATTCCGAGCCACTGCAAACCTGCCAGCTTCTGCTGAAAACCAAAACGACCAATCAGGCCAGCCATAATCGGTGCCAAACCAAACATCAAGGCGATCAAGCCAGAGCTCAGATAAGCTGTAGCTGCATAAGTAAAGATTTGTGAGCCAATCAGACTGAGCGAACCCGCGGCATAACTCAATAATGCAATTTTATGAACGGGGAATTTAACCTTTAACAGCAATAACACCGTCACAGCCAGCGGTAAGGCAATAAAAAAGCGGATTACCAATGCCCACATCGGGTGTAAATCTGAAACACTCCACACAATTGCAAGCGGTGTCGTTGCCCAGATAAAGACCAGTAGTCCATAGGTGAGCATGAGGTTAATACGTGATGGCATATTCAACTCAAGAAGCTGTTTTACGTTTCTGTTTTAAAATAGTCTGATCCAGTGAGCTGGAAAATTCACGTTTATCACGTTCAGAAATAGGCGGTGGCCCACCAGTTTGCACCCCAGCCCCACGTAACGTATCCATAAAATCACGCAAGTGTAGGCGTGCTTTCACATTGGCTGTGGTATAGATTTCACCGCGTGGATGGATGGCAATACCGCCCTTTTCAATCACTTGAGCCGCCAGTGGAATATCTTGTGTAATGACAATGTCATTTTCTTGCATACGTTCCACAATCTCTTGGTCAGCCTGATCTGCCCCACTCATCACCTGAATGGACTTAATCCGCATGGAAGGTGTGATACCGACATTCTGGTTAGCAACAAAGGTTACTTCGAGTTGGTAACGATCCGATGCGCGTAAAATCACTTCACGTAAAATTTTAGGTAAAGCATCAGCATCTACCCATAATTTAAATGGCAGCACGTTGACGAAAGCTCTTGAGAAGAAAAAGCTAGTGTAGCAGATTACGGGAAAAGTAGAGTTAACATCCTTGCAGCAATCCCATCAATTTTTGATTTCATTCAGGGAGGATAGAACCCTAATCTCCAGATTAAAAATGAAATAATTTTTAGAGAATTACAGATTCAGACTTGAAATATCCCAGTTACCCTCGATTTAATAGAATAAGTTCAATCTTTTTAGCATCTCGCTTTATGAAAAATCAAAACAGTCCAGAAATCATTAAAATTCAAGATCAAAATTTCGGTAATCATGTCGAGCATTGGAACTTATTGACTGACACACCCGAAACAGATGTTCCCAAATGGTTAGGATTGGCACTTGATGCACCCGTAATGCCAATGGGGCTATGTGAAGATGAACATGAGATGGATCAGACATTCTGGTTAATCCAAGGCCCAAGTGGTGAATCTGTTTCCATTAACCAGATCATTGCAGTGGAAGATCAAAAACCACGCGCATTAAAAACAGCCTTTCCAAGTTTTGAAAGTCCATATAAATATGATGCGAAAATTGAGCGAATTATTACCTGTGATTCTGCCACTCAAGCAGTGTTACGATTAAATTTAAATAAAGATACGACCATTTATGCGTTCGATAATTTATTCAGTGTAAATAGCTGTCAATATGACAAAAACCAAAGCTATAAAGTTCAGTTTAATGCTTGGGCATATGAATTAGAAGCGGTTGCTCCAGATGAGAAAATCATTGTTGATGACCCTGCTTCAATTAAACATCACCGCGCATTAAATGCGATTTTGGCAGAACATAATGGGGTTGCCCCAGAAAATTTACAGGAACTGATTAATGACTGGCAGCCAAAAACGCCAGAAGATCAAGAACCTGTTACTGTCGACTTTTCTAAAATGGTGGCCTATTTATTCGGTGAAACTTTAGGTCAGGAAGATGAAGCCTGGTTCCAAGGTAATATCGTCGGTAAAACTCAAATGCAGTTTATGCAGGATGAATATACCCTTTATGACGTGACGCTGGTTTTAGAAGATGATTTACCTGCAATCCTGATTCGTATTGCAACTAAAAATGAATTGTATAAAAACTTTAACATTGGCCAATATATTCGCGGCAACCTATGGATTCAGGCCAATATTTATGCTAAAACTGCTACTGAGTGACAAAAAATCACATAAATGGCATTTTTAGGCGTTCTAATGAAAATTATACCAGAACAAACGACCACCAGTCTGATTCATTCGAGTGATCAAGGTCTTAAACTTGATGTTGGTGCTTTTTGCTTTTTCTTACTTGGTATGTTCTTAGCAGCACTTATTTTTCATCAAATTGGTTTTTTCTAATTTTTTGACCATTAACTACCTTATTCGCATATAAAAGCCCTCAATGATGAGGGCTTTTATTTTAACTGGTGTTTATTGCTTAACCATGACGTTTCGCAAAATCATCCATAAAGTTTACAAGGGCTTGTACGCCTTCTAATGGGACTGCATTGTAAATACTTGCACGCATACCACCTACCGAACGGTGGCCTGCCAAGTTCAATAAGTGATGCTGTTCAGCTTCTTGCAAGAAAGTCTTTTCAAGCGCTTCGTCAGCTAAAGTAAATGGTACATTCATCATTGAACGGTTTGGCACTGCGATCGGATTGTTATAGAAATCGCTCGAATCAATATAGCCATAAAGTAACTTGGCTTTCTCTTGATTCACTTTATAGATTGCATCTACCCCACCCTGCTCAAGTAACCACTCAAATACAAGACCTGATAAATACCATGCATAGGTTGCTGGGGTATTTACCATTGAACTATTCTTGGCTTGATCTGCATATTTCAAGATGCTTGGAATTTCAGGCTTAGCTTGATCAAGTAAATCATCACGAATAATGACAATGGTCAAACCGGCTGGGCCAATATTCTTTTGCGCACCCGCGTAGATCAAGCCAAATTTGCTTACATCCAAAGGTGCAGACAAGATACTTGATGAATAATCACATACCAACGGTGCATTTACATCTGGAATCGCAGCGAACTGTAAACCGCCGATCGTTTCATTATCAGCATAATGCACATAAGCAGCGTCATTCGAAAGATTCCATGTACTTTGTTCGGTAATCGCATGTTTACCATCAATCAAAGTACCCGCTTCAACGATATTAATATCGCCATAGCGTTTCGCTTCTTTTAGCGCTTTCTCAGACCAGATGCCAGTATGGATATAATCTGCCTTGTTATTTTTGCCTAACAGATTCAATGGAATCGCTGAAAACTGTAAGGATGCACCACCTTGTAAAAACAATACTTTATAGTTTTCAGGAATGTTCATGAGCTTACGTAAGTCAGCTTCAGCCTTCTCTGCCACAGCAACATAATCGCTGCTACGATGACTCATTTCCATGATCGACAAACCTTTGCCCTGCCAATTCAACAATTCTTGTTGAGCTTTTTCTAAAACGGCAGTAGGTAATGCAGCAGGACCAGCGCAGAAATTATAAGCACGCATGAGTTTTCCCTTGTTAAAGTGGAACAAATTGGAATGGGAATTTAATCATAGATTGGCGAAGCTTGCAGCAGCTTATCCAGTAAATATTTCAATTTGACTGCAAAAAAAGTATTAATTTTTCAATCATGTTCTGTCATTACAATTATTTTAGGCCAAACGTTATAATTGTTTTCTCTAGCATGAAATACCCCTGTTTTTCGCCATTTTATTTAGATTAAAAACTCTACTTTTTACAAATTCACTACACCAATCCCAGCGATATAACTATTTAATTAAAAACATAATATTTTAATTTTATAAAAAGAATTTAGACTACCTCAGGATATTATTAAATTGCGACATACCATAATGTTGAAACGACATGATCGACCGAGTTTTAAGGTCAAGCGGTTTCCCAAAACGTTAAGCTTGAGTATAAGCCTGATCAGCTGTGCCTTATTTTCATCTTCTTTATTTGCCCAGACATTCAGTTATAGTGAAGCTGAACACTATGTGGTTGAAAATGCTTATGCCTCCCAAGCACAGCAAGCCTTGCAACAAGCGTCACAACTTGAGATGGAAGCCGTTAAAAATTTAGGCCTTCCCCGTATTGATTTAAATGCGCGTGCTTATTCATTTCATAGCGAAACCAGCGTGCCTTTAGCTTCGAGCAAGCGACGACTGGAAAATTCGCTGACCCGTGGTTTTGATGACAAATTATCGCAATGGGAAAATGTGTTACCACCTGAAGTGATTGATCAGGTCGGTCAGGGATTTGATCAAACTGTAAGTGAAGGTCTGAATCAGGTGCCGAACAATCTCGATGTTACGGTCAAAGACCATGATGTCCGCACTTCTGTTTCGATGGTTATGCCACTCTATACTGGCGGTAAAATTAGCAGCGCCAAACAGATTGCAACAATTCAGGCTCAACGTTCAAACATTAGCGAAAAACAACAACAAGACTCGCAACGTTTTGAGATGATTCAGTCTTATTTTAATGTGCAATTACAGCAGCAATTACTCAATGCCAGCCTGTTTAATTTAAATTCGATGCAAGAACATTATAACAATGCACTTAAATTAGAGAAGCAAGGCTTTATTAATAAGGGCCAGCGTATGCAATTTGAGGTGGCACGCAATAATGCAGAACGCACCTATCAAAATGCACAATCCAATTTACAAGCTAGTCAGTTTAGCCTGCAAAATTTATTAAAAACCAAAGAAAGTTTAAATCTCACCACGCCCCTGTTTGTAAATAATGCACAAAACCATTCTCTAGATAAAATGCTGGCAAATTACGATCAAAATTCCAGTTTGATCAAAAAGCTGCAAATGGATACCCAACTTGCCAATGAAAATGTCAAAGTTCAGCAATCTGCAAAAAAACCGAGTGTTTTTGCCTTTGGTGAATATGGACTAGACAGCAAAGAGAACTGGATTGTCGGTGTGATGGCCAAATACAATTTGTTCTCAGGCATTGATAACAACAAAAATATACGTGCAGCCGAACTTAAAAAATATGCAGCAGAGCTAATGACTGAACGCACCAAGCAGGAAGTTGAAAATGTGCTGTACAAATCTTATAGCGAATTAAGCTCGTCTCAGACCAGTCATCAATTGCTGGTTCAAAACACTAAAGCTGCGCAAGAAAACTTACGTATTCAACAGCTTTCATTTAAGGAAGGTATGGGTACAGCGACACAAGTTATTGATGCACAAAATGCCTTAAGCGCATTAAGAAGTGAAATGGCCGTTAATTCCTATAAATACATTTTATCTTTAGCGACCCTTTTACAAAGCTATGGCTCGATTGATGAGTTCAGGCTTTATGTTAATCAACCACGTACTGACTATATCCGTTAATTGGAGAATTTTATGAGCCAAGATCAATCATCATCCAATTCAGAACGCGATAAAGATCAAGTAGGTAATAAAGCTGAAACTCAAGCATCTGAATCACCTCAAGCGCAAGTGAGCGCGACTGAGAAAGTCGCACAGCCACAACCTGAGACATCAAATTCCAATACACAGCAGCAGCCGAATGAGCCCACTAAAAAAGGCAAGGCAAAAATCATCGGCCTGATTATTTTGATTCTACTTTTAGGTTTAATCGCTTTTGGCTTATGGAAAGCTTATCAACCTCAGGCCATTGAGTTACAAGGTCGGGTTGAGTCAGAAACTGTGCATATCAGCACCAAAGTGCCAAGTCGTATCGAAGAGTTCTATGTTTCCGAGGGACAGCCGATTAAGAAAGGTCAGGCACTGGTTCGTTTTGTCAGCCCTGAACTCGAAGCGAAAAAAGAACAGGCTCAAGCAGCTTTACAAAGTGCAACTGCATTCCATTCCACTGTGTATCGTGGTGCTCAACAAGAAAATATCGAGACACTGTATGCCAACTGGCAAGCCATGAAAACTCAGGCAGAATTGGCAGCAACCACCTATAAACGTGGTGAAACCTTATATCAACAAGGTGTGATTTCTCGCCAACGCCGCGATGAAATGCTTGCTGCACAAACTTCTGCACGTGAGACTGCCGAAGCCTCTTATCAACAGTATGCGCGTGCCAAACGCGGCAGCACCGAACAACAGAAATCGACGGCTGATGCACAAGTTGCGATGGCACAAGCCGCTGTGAAAGAAGCCAATGCATTAACCGAAGAAACCAAACTGTACTCACCTACAGACGGAACCGTATCTAAAACCTATGGCAAGCCGACTGAATTAGTCGCAACAGGCGTGCCAGTCGTTAGCATTATTGAAGACCATGATTTGTGGGTCAGCCTAAATGTCCGTGAAGACATGTACAGCTCTGTTTATAAAATGAAAACCATTGAAGGTTTTATTCCTGCATTAAATCGTAAAGAAACCTTTAAAGTAAAAAATATTGATGCCGAAGGTGATTTTGCAACGATTAAAACCACGCGCCAAACTGGTGGTTATGACATCCGCAGCTTCAAATTTCATTTGGTGCCTGAGCAAAGTATTCCTGATTTAAAAGTCGGCATGAGCGTATTATTCAAAATAGAAGAGGCAAAATAACCGATGTTTGCTGTCATGCTTCGGGAATTACGCTATCTCAAACGCCATAAAGTAGATCTTTTTATGGCGGTGATCGCGCCTTTGCTAGTCATTCTGCTCTTTGGCAGCATGTTTTCAGCAGGTAAGGCCGAACATCTTCCTATTGTTGTGATTGACCAAGACCAAAGTGAAATGAGCCGTAAGGTGATTCGTAGCTTAAGCCTTAACCATACTTTGCAAGTAAAAACCATTACTGCCAGTCAGGATGAAGCAGAACGGCTCATCAACAAGACTGAAGCATGGGGATTTGTCATGATCCCCGAAGGTGCTGAACAACGTCTGGTCAAAGCCCAGGATGCGCAAATCAGTATTGCGTATAACCAGTCTTTTTTTAGTATCGGTAATACCATTTCCTCCGCCATGCTCATCAGCACCCTAAATGGTATGGCTGAATATATGGGACAAAGCTACCTGTCCAACACGATCCCCTATCTGGACATGCCGACCCCGCATATCAAGATTTCAACCCTATATAACCCAAGCATGAGTTATGAGTTATTTCTTGAGCCATTTATGGTGCCAGCCGTTTTACACTTATTGCTCTGTTGCTGCGTGGCTTTTGCCATCGGGCAAGAGTTTAAGCGCAAAACAGTGGGTGAATGGGTCAGTTCCAAACAAGTCATTTCCAGCCTGCTCGGTAAAATCTTGCTCTATGTCTTTATTTTCTGTGCCTGGACCTGGTGCTGGATGTTCTGGTTAGCGCAAATCCGCGGTTACTTTATTGCGGGTTCACTCACGCTGATTTTGGCAGCACAATTTTTATTGTACTTTTCCTATGCCGTGATCAGCAGTACTGTGGTTCTTGCGACCCAGAATCTTCCCAAAACCTTTGGCTTTATTGCACTGTATGGTGGTTCTTCACCAAGTTTTTCAGGAATTACCCTACCCTTGAATAACGCGCCAGCATTTACCCAGTTCTGGTCAATGATTATTCCCTATACACCTTATGCCAAGCTGCAAACCGAACAGTGGATTATTGGCAGTGATGTGCATGTCTCAATGATTCCTTTTGGCATTTTAGTGGTCTTCGCGGGCTTATTCTTTGCCTTGAGCGTGCGTCTGTTAAAGAAAAATACTCAGGAGCTATGTCCATGAAGTCATTTTTCAGCTATTACCTACAGACCTTTAAAAATATTTTTGCCAACAATTCAGTGTTTACCACCTTAATTGCGGCAACGCTACTTTATAGTTTTTTCTATCCGACCGCCTATAAGGCACAAACAGCGGAAGATATTCCGATTGTGATCGTGGATGAAGAACAAAGTATTTTGACCTCAAAAATCATTAGCCAAGCCTCGAATAGTCCACATATCAAAATCACCACGGTGACGGATAATTTTCTGGAAGCGCAGCGCATGGTGCAGAACCAGCAAGCTGAAGGTATCTTGTTACTGCCTGAAAATCTCACTAATAGTTTGAAACGAGGTGAAATGGGTGGGATTGGTCTCTATTTAAGTACGGCGTATTTTATTCGAACCAAAGAAGTTGGCGTCGGTTTAGCCAGCTCAATTGAATATACGCTGAAAGAGCATTTAGAGAAATTTGGCAATGCTTCCGCGTTTGAACCAGAACTTTCGATTCATCAGATTCCACTGTTCAACACCATGTCGGGTTATGGTAGTTATATCTTCCCTGCTGTCGCTAGTTTAATTATTCATCAAACGATTCTGCTTGGTCTTGCCATGCTGATCGCCAGTTACCGCGAACAAGGCTGGGTCGCAAAACCAGTTGAATTTTGGGCAACATTTGCCGCCATTTTCACGACAGGCTGCCTCAGCTGTCTGTATTTATTCGGCTTTACCTTCTGGCTATATGAATTTCCACACGGCGGAAACTTCTGGGGCATGTTGCTTGCCGTCCCAATCTATGTCAGCTGTGTGATTGGCTTAGGCATGCTGGTAGGTTCACTGGTGGATATGCCTGAACGGGTTGGACATCTGATTGTAGTGACGTCTGTTCCATTATTCTTACTGACCGGAACAGCGTGGCCTCATGAAGCCATGCCACACTGGATGCAATGGTTTGCCTGGATATTTCCTTCAACTCATGGCGTGCAAATGTTTGTACAGCTCAATCAAATGGGTGTACCAACCTCCATTGTGGTACCAAAACTGATTTATCTGGCAACAGTAGCTGCAATTTTACTGGCAATTTCTTATTACCGTTTAGTGATGATGCAACCCATAAAAAAAGGAAGCTAATTAGCTTCCTTTTTTATTACCTCAATGATTACGCTTCAGGCGCATCATCTTTTGGCTCAGCAACAACTTCTTCAGAAGTCACTGTTTCAGCTTCGGTATTTTCAACTTCATCTATAGCATCTAACTCTTCGTCATCTTCTACAGCTTCAATTGAAACCACACCCACCAATGTCTCAGCATCGCTTAAGCGGATCAAACGAACACCTTGCGCGTTACGGCCTGTTGTTGCAACTTCAGCAGCGCGCGTACGTACTAATGTACCACCATCAGAAATCAACATGAGTTCTTTGGTTTCATCAATCGATACGGCACCCACAAGCTCACCATTACGCTCACTTGTCTTGATTGCAATTACGCCCTTACCACCACGTTTCTTGGTCGGGAAGTCATCTACTGGCGTACGTTTACCATAACCGTTGGCACATGCACACAGAACCTCACCCGTTTCAGGTACAACTACAAGCGAAACGATACGGCTGACTAAGTTTGAATCTGATGAATCATCATTGTCATCACTATCATCATTTTCAACGTCAGCATCTTCAGCTTCGATACTGTTGCTTGCAAAGCTGACACGCATACCGCGTACACCTTTCGCAGTACGACCCATCGCACGAACATCAGTTTCAGCAAAACGGATTGCCTTACCTTCATTCGAGAACAACATGATCTGCTGATTACCATCGGTAATCGCAACACCAATCAGGGTATCTTCTTCATTCAGCTCGATCGCACGTAAACCGTTTGAACGCACATTACTAAATTGTGCAAGTTCAACACGTTTTACCGTACCTGACCCAGTCGCCATAAACACGTAATGGTTCTCAGGGAACTCCGTCAACGGTAAAATAGCAGTCACAGTTTCATTCGCTTCCAGAGGAAGTAAATTGATAATTGGACGACCTTTTGCACCACGAGATGCTTGCGGTACTTCAAACACTCTCAAGCGATAAACTTTACCGACATTGGTAAAGCACAGCACAGTTGCATGGTTCGATGCCACAATTAAATGCTGGATGATGTCATCATCTTTCATTGCAGTTGCAGACTTACCACGACCACCACGGCGTTGCGCTTGATAATCAGAAAGTGGTTGAGTTTTTGCATAACCTGTTTGAGACACAGTCAATACAACTTGCTCTTCAGGAATTAAGTCTTCACGGCAGAAATCAACGCCAGATTCCACAATCTCAGTACGACGACCATCACCGTATTGCTGCAAAATCAAGGCAAGTTCTTCACGAATCACATTCATCAATAAGTTGAAATCATTGAGGATTGCCGTTAATTCAGCAATTTGACCCAAAATTTCAGTATATTCAGCATGTAACTTATCTTGTTCCAAGCCCGTTAAACGGTGTAAACGCAATTCTAAAATCGCAGCCACCTGAGTTGGTGACAAGCGATAGATATCACCTGACAAGCCAAATGGACGTGCTGGATCTTCGCCTTCAATCTCGTCTGGACGAACTGAAATTGCACCTGCTTTTTCGAGTAAGGCAACAACACCACCACCAGCCCACTCGCCAGACTGTAAACGTTCACGCGCTTCAGCCGGGTTTGCAGATGTTTTGATGGTTTCGATAATTTCATCGATATTGGCTAATGCAACGGTCAAACCTTCCAAGATATGACCACGCTCACGTGCTTTACGCAATTCGAACATAGTACGGCGAGTCACAACTTCTTGGCGGTGACGAATAAATGCCGCAATAATATCTTTCAGGTTCATCAACTTCGGCTGGCCATTATCCAGACAGACCATGTTGATGCTGAACGAGTTTTGAAGCTGGGTATGCAAGAACAGGTTATTCACCGCAACTTCTGCATTTTCGCCACGTTTCAAGTCGATGGCGATACGCATACCTTCTTTATCAGACTCGTCACGAAGCTCTGAAATACCTTCCAGTTTCTTTTCTTTGACTAACTCGGCAATACGCTCAATGGTTTTTGCCTTGTTCACCTGATAAGGAATTTCAGTAAAGACGATCGTAGTACGACCTGTTTTCTGATCTTCTTCGAAGTGATATTTACCACGAATATGCAAACGGCCTTTACCGGTACGGTAAGCATCTACAATGCCTGATTTACCGTAAATAATACCGCCTGTAGGGAAATCTGGACCCGTAATGTGTTCCATCAATCCTTCTATAGAAATATTCGGATTATTGGCATAAGCAAGACACGCATTCACAACTTCTGTCATGTTGTGTGGCGCCATATTGGTCGCCATACCCACCGCAATACCTGTCGTACCGTTAATCAGAAGATTAGGAATACGTGTTGGCATCACCTGAGGAATACGCTCGGAACCGTCGTAGTTGTCTTCCCAATCAACAGTATCTTTTTCTAAGTCTGCCAAAATTTCATGGGTTAACTTTTGCATACGAACTTCGGTATAACGCATTGCAGCCGCACTATCGCCATCGACCGAACCGAAGTTACCCTGACCATCCACCAGCATGTAACGCAAGCTAAAGTCCTGCGCCATACGAACGATTGTTTCATATACTGCGCTGTCACCATGCGGGTGATATTTACCGATCACATCCCCGACAACACGAGCAGACTTTTTGTATGCTTTGTTATAATCATTGCCCAATTCGTGCATCGCATATAACACGCGACGATGAACAGGTTTTAGACCGTCTCTCACATCTGGCAATGCACGAGATACGATTACGCTCATCGCGTAATCTAGATATGAATGCTTGAGTTCGTCCTCAATGGCAATCGGTCTGATTTCCGATACGCTCATGCATACTCCTTGTTTACAGGTAGAGAGTTGTACCTGTTTTTATGTCTTCAATCTTGCAAAAATTCAGCTCAAAGACTTGAACTAAAAATAAAAAATACAGCGAAAAATTATAGCATAAAGGACGAAATAACGGTAAGTTTAGAACCGCAAAAATAGCATTTTTTTACAATAAAAAGAATATATAAATGAATGACTTAAAATTACTAAAAACAGAAAAGCGCCGATAAAAATACTTTACGAAGCACTTTGGATAAAAAAACAGCAAAACCTGTTCCCAAAGTCGCTCCTTCGCCGCAATTCTGTAAAAGCCATAACCCCAATTAAACTGTTAAATAACGCTCAATTTTTATTGATAAGGTTTAGGTGAGAATTCTGCTTCCATTGCCAGCGTGAGCTTGTCTTGTTCAGTCACACGATCCTGTCGCATAAAATAAAAAGCAGAAAAGAACAGCGCAAGAATAAATGGATTTTCGTACAGCTCTTCCACAATATCCTGAGTGGCGTGATTACTGAGTAACAAGGTGTCAATAAAGCGATGATGCTCGATACTATCCGCCAGAAACAATGACAAAACCGCAATCAGTAAATACCAGAACGGCAACTTGACCTGTTGCCACTTATACTTAATTTCAGCTCTTAAATGAGAAGAAAACAGCATAAAAACAACAGGTGCAATCACAAAAATTGAAATGATCCGATAATAGATATGGGGAACTTCAGGGAAAAAGTCACGCCCCCAACTAATGCTTCGCCCAAAAAACATCAACCACCATGCCATCGCCCATAACCAAAACCATTTTTTCTGCTCAGTTAAAGTCTTAGGTTTGACATAGAACCATGTAAAGGGAACACAAGCCAATAACACAATGGCCTGAACTGCCTCTAAAAAATGAACATTCCATGTCAGCAGCACTGAACTCTCAGCAATGGCTAGAAATGCGGTGAGAAATAAAAGGGAGAATAGAACTAATACAACGCCATTTAAACGAAAATCAAACTTCATTATTCAACAAAAAACTATCGAAAATAGAATTTTAACAAAAGTGTACTAACGAGTACACTTTTAGCTTAATTGAAATTAACCATTAAGAAAAATTTAAATTAATACAAATTAAATCAGTATGTTAAACCCGTAACAAAATCGTTGCATAAAGGAAACGCTCTGTTTCATAAGTATGAATCTTCGATCAGCAAAGAAAAAATCGAAGCCATCCTCTCACCATCATCTCCCATTCACTGTTCTGGACGATATTGTGCTGGAATCCATTGATAGCCCTGCGCATTTTTACCGATATGACCAATTCCGGGAAATGCCACATGCGCAGCGCCAATCCACCAATGATTTTGATAAGCTTGCTCAAATATATTTTTACGTACTGCGATGGCACGTTTAGCATCAGTATCTGGTTTATAGCTAGCTTCAGGATATGGAAATTGCACGGCCGCATAATGCACCACATCACCCAAGCCCAAAAACTTTTGTCCATTTTTTCCATCGATCAGATAAGAAGAATGACCTTCGGTATGACCCTGTGTACTGATCAGTTCAACATTCGGCACATCAAAAGAGGTTTTGCTAAAGGCAATCAACTGTCCTGTTTGCTGATAAGGCTTTAATGCATCTCGGGTCATTTTGAATAAAGGTTTAAAAAAGTCACTGGCTTTTGCCTCATTCTGAGCAGAGGTCCAGTAATCTACATCCGCTTTCGCCAAATAGACCTTGGCATTTGGATAAACCATTTTCCCATCCAGCGTAATTCCGCATAAGTGATCAGGATGCGCATGGGTAATCAGAATCGTATCAATCTGCTCAGGTTGTAAGCCTGCCTTTTTTAAGTTTTCTGGAACATGACCCAAGCTCGGGCCAAAACATTTTGCAGTACCCGCATCAACTAAAATATTCTGTGTCGGCGTCTGTACTAAATAAGCCGAAAAATCGGTCACGACTTGGTTATGTTCATCGACAGGTACAAAATTCTCTTCGAATAGCTGATTGGCTTTTGCAGATGAAATTCCCAGCAAATCACTACGAGGTAAGCCCAGCTCCCCATCAAACAGCGCTGTGACTTTCAAATTTCCAACGGGCTGTAAAAAATATCCCGCGACCTGCTTTACCTGAGGACTGGATTCAGCATGTGCTGCACCAGCACTAAACATTAGTGCAATTAGAATGGGTTTTAATAATTTCACGTTCATCGCCCTGATATTAGATTGATCTAAATCTAACGCTGTTGAATGATTAAAATCGCTCAATTATCTACGCGAAACGCTCAATTTAGTTTATTCCAAGGATAGAACGGCGGGATCAACCTCATAACGCTGTATAAATCTCTCACGAAAGGTTGCAGCAGATTGATAACCAGACTTCGCTGCAATCGTTTTCATCGGTAGCTTGCTTGAATAGAGCAACTCCAAGGCATGGGCTAGACGTGCATGCGTAATGATTTCTCTTAAAGAAATTTGTTCATGGCTCAATTTACGCCGCAATGTGGCGCTACTTAAACCTAAGCGGCTTTCAATTTCACTAGATTTCCATTGATGTTGAGGCTGATCCAGCACCCACTGGTAAATCTGTTTTGACAGTTTTAGAGGAGGCACAATCAGCACATCTGCACAATGCTGCTGACATAACTGCACAAGGATGGCTGCAATCGATAAGCGAGCCTTAACGAAATCCTGCTCAAATAAAGCCTTTTGCCAAGCGAGAAGATGTGGGGCAAAATCCTCAATTGAAAACTGCAAGATTGCTTCTGTTTTATCGGTAATGGGCTTGGCCCAAATCATCTGTGCCGCATGAATCACTTCTTCACACATCGGCACCAGAATCGTCAAATATTCTCCTGTTTCCTGATCTGGAATATTGATGGTATCCGCAACAGTATCAGGCTTGATAATAAACAGATCACCCGTCCTGAGGTTAACCTGCTGGTTATACATTTTTAATTGTTGTTGCCCATGCAGAATCATCCCCATGTGCAATTGGTTCACTTGAATATTCGATAGTCCATGCTGATTTTTCGCCCGAATACATAAGTAATCTCGCGCCATATCTGCAAGTGCCAATCTGACCAGCGAACGATGTAAATACTGTTCATCCATCGCAGCCGTAGAATCAATATTCATGATCAACCCAATAAAAAACGCCCTTGCGCAATTTATAGCACAAGGGCGTTTTCTTGAATAAGTGGCAGACTGTAAATTACAGTTTGCTTACCAATTCTGGAACAACAGTGTTCAAATCACCAACTAACCAGTAGTCAGCAACGCTGTTGATTGGCGCTTCTTCGTCTTTGTTGATCGCAACAATAACTTTAGAATCTTTCATACCTGCCAAGTGCTGAATCGCACCTGAGATACCAATCGCCATATAAAGATCAGGCGCAACGATTTTACCCGTTTGACCAACTTGGAAGTCGTTTGGTACGAAGCCAGCATCTACTGCAGCACGTGAAGCACCTTGAGCAGCACCAAGCTTGTCAGCCAATGGATCAAGGACTTTGTGATAGTTTTCACCAGAACCTACACCACGACCACCAGAAACAACGATACGTGCAGCAGTTAACTCTGGACGATCAAGTTTCACGATTTCTTCATTTACAAAGGTAGAAATACCAGCGTCTTTTGCTTCAGCAACAGCTTCAACCGCAGCAGAACCGCCTTCAGCAGCAACTGCATCAAATGCTGTACCACGAACTGTACCAACGATGATTGCTTCATCAGATTGAACAGTTGCAATCGCGTTACCCGCATAGATAGGACGCTTGAATGTATTTGCAGATTCAACAGCAATGATGTCTGAAATCATGCTTACGTCAAGAAGTGCAGCAACGCGTGGAAGAATATTCTTACCAGTCGTTGTAGACGCAGCTAATACGTATTTGTAGCCGCCTTTCGCGATGTCAGCAACTAAGCCAGCAACGTTTTCAGCCAATTGGTTTGCATAAGCAGCATTGTCAGCAAGTAATACTTTGCTCACGCCAGCAACTTTAGCAGCAGCATCTGCAACTGCTTGAGCGCCAGAACCAGCAACTAATACAGTAATATCACCACCGATTTTTTGAGCTGCCGCAACAACGTTTAAAGTTGCACCGTTAAGTGTCTGGTTGTTGTGATCAGCGATAACTAAAATACTCATGATTTTATCCTTCTGTATTAGATCACTTTCGCTTCATTTTTCAATTTTTCAACAAGCTCGTCTACAGACTTCACTTGTACGCCAGCTTTACGTTCAGCAGGAGCTTCAACTTTAATTGTTTTAAGCTTAGTACCTGTTGCAACGCCATAATCAGCAGGTGATTTAGTATCAAGTGGCTTTTTACGCGCTTTCATGATGTTTGGAAGAGCAGCATAACGTGGCTCATTCAAACGTAAGTCAGTTGTGATGATTGCAGGAAGTGCAAGCTCAACAGTTTGTAAACCACCGTCGATTTCACGAGTTACCTGAACTTTACCACCGTCAACTTTAACTTCAGATGCGAAAGTACCTTGACCTGCACCAAGTAAAGCACCAAGCATCTGACCTACTTGGTTAGAGTCGTCATCAATTGCTTGTTTACCAAGAAGAATAAGTTCTGGTTTTTCAGCATCAACTACGCCTTTCAAGATTTTAGCAACTTCAAGAGCGCCAACTTCATCAGCAGTTTCAACTAAAATACCACGGTCAGCACCTAGAGCCATTGCAGAACGAATTTGTTCTTGAGCTTCTTTAGCACCCACTGAAACAACAACGATTTCAGAAACTGTTCCTTTTTCTTTTAAGCGAACCGCTTCTTCCACTGCGATTTCACAGAATGGGTTGATTGACATCTTAACGTTGGTAAGGTCAACCCCACTATTGTCCGGCTTAACACGAACTTTAACGTTGGCATCAACCACACGTTTTACAGCGACAAGAGCCTTCATGTAATCCTCGGCTGTTCTAAGCAAGTAAATGTAATGAAGAGTATTCTAACTCTTCGATTGAAACTTTTTAGGTGCCCTATCTTGCAATGTATTTGGCATTTCGGTCAAGTCACAATTTCCGCTACAGCCATAAAAAAGATGAAACGCTCAGTTCACAAAATGAAAATAATGATTCATTCTATTTATTTAGCTCATCAAAATGATGAATATTAAACTTTGATTTTTTTAATATTTTATAAAATTCAATGATCTAAACCAGCATTTTTTATCACGTTTGAAATGATCTGTAACGGTTCATTTCCTGCAAACTTACCCACCTTTTCGCTTTCGGGAAAACTTGGCAATTAAGTAATAACATCAATTCAACAAATGTACGGAATAAACTGGAAAAGTAGACGACGATTAATCGCTCAAATTTGCAACATAATATATCAGGATTTAGCTTTTTTGCGCCCGAGGATGTGTTTGGTCGTATACTTTTGCCAATTGTTCAAAGTCGACATGGGTATAGATCTGCGTAGTGGAAAGATTACTATGTCCCAACATTTCCTGCACAGAACGTAAATCCCCACTGGCAGAAAGCATATGACTGGCGAAACAATGACGTAATAAATGTGGATGCAGGTCGACATTGACACCCGCTCGTTGCGCTTGCAGCTTGACCCGATTTTCAATTTGACGCGGTGTTAAGGCATTGCCACGTTGCGAGATAAAAACCGATGAATCTGCATTAAAGTCACCTTGCCAGATCCGATAGACCTTTAACCATTCAACCAAACTGTCTTTGGCTTTGCTTCCAAATGGAACAATTCGGGTTTTATTACCTTTACCCGTGATGCGTAATAGCTGACGATTAAAATCAATGTCCTTAATGGTTAAACCTTGCAATTCAGCCAGACGCAAACCACTGGAATATAATAGTTCCAGCATTGCTTTATCGCGCAGCCACAATTGCTGCTCAATCGGTTTTTCAGGGGGCGCCTGATCTAGAATTTGATGAACCGTCTCAATATCGATCATCCCTGGTAAAGGTCGTGGTTGACGCTTTAATTTAAAATCTTCGGATGGATTCTGCTCCAGATATTGCCCTTGCTCTGCCCACTTCATAAATTGGCGAATAGATGTCAAATGCCGCTGTAAACTGCTAGAACTCAATTGATCCCGCTCAACACGGGCAGCCAGATACTCTCTCAAATCCGATGCTTCAATATCTTGTAGTTGTAATTGTTTTTGTTCGCAGAAATGAAAGAAATCAGTTAAGTCACGTTGATAGGCCGAAATGGTATGTTCCGACTGATTTTGAATCATACGTTCTTTTAACCACATGGACAGTAGTTTTGCAGGGGTTTCCAAATGACTCTCCATGCTGATAAATAAAGCTGAGTACAGTCTAGCAAATTTTTTCCTCTATTCATCCACAACCTTCTCGAACAATCCATTGCGCTGTACTACAATCATTTTCAAGTTTTAAATGGTGCTTGATCAATGACAACCATGCTTATTCCCTATCTTGTTGCAATTACCCTGCTTACACTAACACCAGGGCTAGATACAACACTGATTATCCGTACTGCAACACTTGAAGGTAAAGCCAAAGCCTTTCAGGCAGCCTTGGGTATTAATCTGGGTTGTATTGTGTGGGGAATCATCGTGGCTTGTGGCTTAGGTGCCTTATTGATGACCTCAGATATCGCCTTTAATCTTTTAAAATGGATGGGCGCAATCTATCTGACGTGGTTAGGTTTGAATCTGCTGTTGAAACCACGCACCCAACTTGCCGATATCAATGAAACAACCGTAACGCAGAACTGGTTTATCAAAGGCTTCTGGGGCAATTTGCTCAATCCTAAAGTTGGTATTTTTTATATTTCCTTCTTACCCCAATTTATCCCGCAGTCCTCATCTCCAATCATCTGGACCATGGGCTTGGTGATGATTCATGTGGTGATTGGACTGATCTGGTCTATTTTCCTGATCGCTGCAATGCAATCCATTTCAGCTTATTTAAAACGACCAAAATTCATTAAATATATGGATCGTATCACTGGCAGTATTTTTATCTTGTTTGCATTGAAACTGGCATTCAGCAAACGATAAAGTATAAAAAAGCGCGTTGATTAAAACGCGCTTTTTTAAATCCAAAATGCTCAGCCTTGGAAATATCTTAAATCCAGACGTGCATCATAGACATGTGTGGTTGGCCCTGTCATCCACACCACATCACCTTCACGCCAAGCAATGTGTAATTTACCGCCCGCAAGTTGAACTTCAACTTCATTGGCAAGTAAGCCACGGCGCATACCACTGACAGCGGCAGCGCAAGCACCTGTACCACAAGCCAACGTCTCGCCAACGCCACGTTCATACACACGTAAACGAATATGCTTTTCATCAAGGATCTGCATAAACCCAGCATTGACACGTGCAGGGAAACGCGAATGAGATTCCACTTGTGGACCCATACGTTCCACATCTGCTGTTAATACATCAGGGACGATGGTCACCGCATGCGGATTTCCCATATTCACTACATCAATATTAATGCTTTGATTGTCAGCCAATGCAAGTGCATATAAGCCTTCAATATCTTCATGCTCTTGAGTCACAAATGGAATTTCTTCTGGAAGAAACTTCGGTTGTCCCATATTGACGCGTACCCAACCGTTGGCACCCAATTCAGGTTCAACAATCCCTGCTTTGGTTTGCACACGGATTTTAGTTTTAGTGGTCAGTTGACGCTCATGTACAAAACGGGCAAAACAACGTACACCATTACCGCACTGCTCAACTTCAGAGCCATCGGCATTGAAAATTCGATATTTAAAATCAACATCAGGTAAATCTGGTGGCTCAACGATCAATAGCTGATCAAAACCCACCCCAAAATGACGATCTGCCAAACGCTGAATCGTGACCGTATCTAAATAAGCTCGCTGGGTAACGAGGTCAACGACCATAAAATCATTGCCCAAACCATGCATTTTGGTAAATTCTAAATACATCTCTACTTATTCCTCAGGCAATAAACGCTCTTTTTCCCAGAGTGATTCTATGGTTTCACGCTCACGAATTAAATAGGCTTGATCACCACTGACCATAACTTCAGCAGCTCGGCCACGGGTATTATAATTAGAGCTCATTACAAAACCGTATGCACCTGCACCCAGCACCGCCAGCACATCATTTTCCTGAAGTGCCAAGTCACGCTCTTTACCGAGGAAATCACCAGTTTCACAGATCGCACCGACCAAATCCCATGTTTTCACTTCAACATCAGCATTCGGGTTCACCGACTGGATATCCATCCATGCTTCATACAGCGCAGGACGAATTAAGTCATTCATTGCTGCATCAATAATGGCAAAGTTACGATGGTTGGTCGGTTTTAATAGATCAACTTTCGTTAATAATGCACCAGCATTGGCAGAAATACTACGGCCTGGTTCCATATACACTTTCAAACCCAGCTGCTCTAAAGCTGGACGCATCGCATTGGCATATTCTTCAACACTTGGCGGCGTTTCATCTTTATAACGCACGCCCAAACCACCACCGATATCAATATGTTTGAGGTTAATCCCCAGACTTTTCAACTGCTCAATCATTAAAATGACACGATCAAGCGCATCGACAAAGGGCTTGGTTTCCGTTAACTGTGAACCAATATGGCAATCGATCCCAATAATCTCAAGATTCGGCAATGAGGCTGCATATTGATAAGTTTCATTCACCGTATCGCTTGGGATACCAAACTTATTTTCTTTCAAGCCAGTTGAGATATAAGGATGCGTATTGGCATCAACATCAGGATTTACACGTAAAGAAATCGGTGCTTTTTTTCCTAATTTTGCTGCCACTTTCTGAATACGATCCAGCTCGGCATGTGACTCCACATTGAAACAGGCAATGCCAACATTTAAAGCTTTTTCGATATCTGCTTCAGATTTACCCAAACCAGAGAATACGATTTTTGAAGGCTCACCACCGGCTGCCAGTACACGCGCCAATTCGCCACCTGTAACGATGTCAAAACCTGCGCCCACTTTTGCCAAAACGTTGAGAACAGCCAGATTTGAGTTTGACTTCACCGCAAAACAGATTTGATGATCAATAAAATCAAAAGCACGATGCATATCCAAATAATGCTTTTCAAAAGTTGCTTTTGAATAAACATATAAAGGCGTGCCATATTGCTGTGCGAGCTGATCGAGTGAACATTGCTCAGCATGCAATACTCCATTAATGCGAGTGAAACTCATGAAGATGTCCTTATTTACAAACTTAAGGTGAGATGGTTTGTTATTGCGTCGTGGATGATGTTGCCTGACTTGCCTCTTCAACTTCATCTTTGCTTACAACAGATGAAGTTTTAGCCTGAGATGCTTCATTTTTATAAAGCAAATATTTTGCGCGTTTGTCTTGGTTTGGATCAGATGGCAAATGCAATTCACCTGTCTGGCCACAGGCAGTTAAAACAACACTGCTTAATAATAAACTGATAGAACAAATGGCTTTAAGCATCTGAGCACCTAACTTTTACAATTCGGAGCAGTATAGCGTGATCATTTGATTGGCTAAAGTCTAAACTTGAATGAATCAGGCAATAACCATAAAAAAACGCCGACTTTAAGGTCGACGTTTTAAGTATTCAGTCCAGTGCTTGCTTATTTTTTCTTATAGAAGAAATAACCAATTGCCAGAATGACAAACCAGATCGGGCTCACTTTTAGTGATTCTAATGTGGTTTCATCCAATGCAAGGAAGTAGATCGTTGCAAGGAAGAATAAAATCACGACCCAGCATGTGAACACGCCACCAGGAAGTTTAAAGCTTGATTGTGCATGCAACTCTGGACGATTTTTGCGGTAGTTAATATAACTCCACATAATAATGATCCATACACAGATGAACAGAATCGTTGAGAGCGTTGTTGCAAGCGTAAATGCCGTTACTTCATCGTTCGTCCCTGTCTGTAATTTATAAACAAACTGTACGAATGCACCGATAAAGATACAGATTGACGAGAAAATCAATGCTTTTGAAGGAACAGCAGATTTAGACAGTTTTCCAAACAACTTCGGGGCCTGTTGATCTGTAGATAGACCAAACAACATACGGCTAGTCGAGAAGACACCACTGTTCATGGATGACATCACCGAAGATAACACCACCAAGTTCATGATAATCGCAGCTGATGCAATACCCGCTTGTGAGAAGATGTTAACGAATGGGCTAACTTTAGGATTGATCTGATCCCAAGGAGTTACACACATCACTACAAATAATGCCAATACATAGAAAATGATGATACGGATTGGAATCGAGTTAATTGCTTTTGGCAGGTTACGTTTAGGATCCTGAGTTTCAGCAGCCGTTGTACCCACCAATTCCACACCAACAAAGGCGAAAATGGCAATCTGGAAGCCGGCTAAAAAGCCATCAAGACCTTTCGGGAACATCCCACCATGTGTCCAGAGATTCGAAACGCTTGCAACTGTACCTGTGGCATTGGTAAACCCAGTAAAGATCATCCAAAGACCTACTGCGATCAAGACGATAATCGCTGTGATCTTCACCATCGCAAACCAGAACTCCATTTCACCGAATAATTTTACGGTCACCAAGTTCAGGCCTAAGACAAACATGATCGCGACTGTACTAATCAGCAAACCACCTAATGGCGTGAACGACTCCCCACCATTAAAGAATTCCAGATAGTAAATAATGGCGGATAAATCTGCGATACCAATCGTGACCCAACAGAGCCAGTAAGTCCAACCGACAAAATAACCTGCCCACGGGCCAATTAAATCCGTCGATAAATCGATAAAAGATTTGTAGTTTAGGTTAGATAGTAACAGTTCCCCTAATGCACGCATTACGAAGAACACCATCAAACCAATGGTCATATAAATAAACAGAATAGATGGTCCAGCTAAACTAATCGTTTTACCCGACCCCATGAACAGCCCTGTTCCGATTGCACCGCCAATCGCAATCAACTGTAGATGTCGATTAGATAGACTACGGTGAAGTCCGCTTTGCTCAGCAGCCTCACTCAGATTTTGATTCGACATTTTACAAAAACTCTCCAGTGTTTTTAGTTCATTAACCAAAGTCCGCTCTCAATAACGATTCGTACCATTTTCGGTATCTTTTTTCGTTATCTATAGTTTGGCTGACTTTAGCTAAGCAATTTTTTGCCTGTATTTGTCAAAATACAATTGAATTCGATCATACGCACAAGGCCAAAACAATACAATGAACTTGTGAGGGCAACTAAACGGTCATAAAAAAGCAAGTATAAAAAAAGAGGTGACATTGAATGCCACCTCTACACAATGAATAAAAATATTAATTTATTTTTCAATCATTAGATGATTGCTGTTTTTTATTTTTGAGACGCTCTTCCCAAAATGTCGCATTACGGATGCCCAACTTAACTGGATCAAATATGAACTCCTTAACTCCAGCTTTTTGTTGTTCTTCATAATCTTTCAGCGCTTTGATGGTTGGCTTCCAGATAAAATAAGTGACGATAATACCAATGATATTAATCCATGCCATCAAGCCAACGCCAAGATCACCAATACCCCAGATATAACCAGTCGCACTGACCACACCGTAAGCCACAGAAATCATAATGAAGCATTTCGTGATAAATAATAATGACGGAGTCTTGGTGATATAGCTCAGATAGGTAATGTTGGTTTCAGCAATATAGTAATACGCCACGATGGTCGTAAAAGCGAAGAAAAATACAGCCAATGCGACAAATATCTGCCCAAAGCCGCCAAAGACCGTACTCACTGCCATTTGTGTAAAGGCTGGTGAACCAATTTCAGTAGCTGGTGCAACATTCTGCACAATAAACTGGCCTGCCTCTAGAGTACCTTGTACGTTATACGTGCCTGTAATTAAAATCATAAAAGCAGTGGCAGAACACACGAATAAGGTATCTACATAAATCGAAAATGATTGCACAAAACCTTGCTGTGCAGGGTGCTGAACTTCTGCCGCTGCTGCTGCGTGTGGCCCTGTACCCTGTCCTGCCTCATTGGAATAAATACCACGTTTCACGCCCCAGCCAATCGCGGCACCAACACCCGCCATTGGAGAAAAAGCATCTTCGAAAATCAGCTTGATAACACCCGGTAATTCTTGAATATTCA
This sequence comes from Acinetobacter sp. BIGb0102, assembly GCF_003815055.1. Taxonomy (NCBI): domain Bacteria; kingdom Pseudomonadati; phylum Pseudomonadota; class Gammaproteobacteria; order Moraxellales; family Moraxellaceae; genus Acinetobacter; species Acinetobacter sp. BIGb0102. Next base: position 243,908 of record NZ_RKQE01000012.1, on the reverse strand, counting down.
TCGCGACAATAATAACAGCCATCAGGATATAACCTGCTGCCATAAAAGGTACAACCAGTTCGGCAAAACGTGCAATCCGTTTAATGCCTCCAAAAATAATGATTGCCAATAAGGTTACGATCACAACCAGAGCCAATAACTTATATGCGCCGATATTACCAAATACGATCGCGCCTTCACCCGTAACCTGAGTAAAGGCATTCCCGACTGCATTGGCCTGAATCCCCGGTAAAAACAGACCACAGGAAATGATCGCTGCAACAGCAAACAAAACCCCTAGCCAGCGTTGTCCAAGGCCTCGATCAAAATAAAATGCTGGCCCACCACGATATTCCCCTTGATATTCCACCTTGTAGATTTGACCGAGTGTTGATTCGACATAAGCGGTACTTGCTCCTAGAAATGCGACCAACCACATCCAGAAGACGGCACCTGGCCCACCAAATCCGATTGCAGCTGCCACACCTGCAATATTACCTACACCGACACGCCCAGATAGAGAAACAGATAAAGCTTGGAATGACGAGATCCCTTGTGCTGAGGATGAACCATTAATTAACAGCTTTGCCATTTCCTTAATTTGGCGCACCTGTACAAACCGAGTCAAAATAGAAAAAAATAAACCTGCACCTAAACACAAATAGATTAGGGCTTTACTCCAGATAATACTATTTGCCCAATCCACAATTTCTGCTGCACTCATAAACATCAACCTTTGTTATATTTAAAAAGTAGCGACTGCTAAATTTTGATTTATTTAAATATGAGCAATATTTATGCCATGCCTTTCACAAGACAGAGACAATCAATTGTCAAAACCATTCAAGGGAAAAAGTAAATTGAACAAAAAAACCAGTTGCTAAAAACACATTGCCTATAGCTTGTAAAAGTCATATATCATGTTATTTTCCTGAGCAGTTCCCTTTTACCCATGAGTGACGAAACTGTGCTGTCTCCTTTTTTATCCATGAATAGAGTACTCAGCATCTTGATTAAATTTTCGTCCTAACTCTTTTTAACCAATCTAAAGAAATTTTTCAATTTTATCTTATGGCAAAAATTAAAACGGTTTATCGCTGTGAACAATGTGGTGCTGATCACCCCAAATGGGCAGGTCAATGTTCTGAGTGTGGAGAATGGAACAGTCTGTTAGAAGTTCGCGTCGAACCTGTCGTTACGCATCGTAGTCAACCTAAAATGGGCGGCGGTTATGCGGGACAAGTAGCAAACCTTACCACCCTCAACCAGATCTCGGTTACACACGAAACTCGCTTGCAAACTGGCATTAGTGAGTTTGATCGCGTATTGGGTGGCGGCTTGGTCACAGGCTCAGTCGTATTGATTGGTGGTGACCCGGGTATTGGTAAGTCAACCATCCTGTTGCAGACCGCAACGCATATGGCCAGTAAAAAAAGTTCTGCCCTCTATGTCACGGGCGAGGAATCACTGTCTCAAGTGGCCTTACGTGCACAGCGTCTTGATTTACCCACTGATTCGCTCAAAGTCATGGCTGAAACCTGTGTCGAACGGATTTGTGAAGTACTGGCACAAGAACGCCCTGCTGTTGCAATTCTGGATTCGATTCAAACACTGTATACCGAAACCTTACAGTCGGCCCCAGGCGGCGTGTCGCAAATTCGAGAATCCGCAGCTTTATTGACACGTTTTGCGAAAAATAGCGGTACTGCCTTATTTCTTGTTGGTCATGTAACCAAAGAAGGTGCGCTTGCTGGGCCACGTGTTTTAGAACATATGGTCGATTGTGTGCTCTATTTTGAAGGCCAATCCGACTCGCGTTACCGTATGATTCGTGCAGTCAAGAACCGTTTTGGTGCAGTCAATGAATTGGGCGTATTCGGCATGACCGATAAAGGCTTGCGTGAAGTTGCCAATCCCTCTGCAATTTTCCTGAGTCGTTATGATGAAGCTATTCCGGGTTCAATCGTGATGATTAGCCGTGAAGGTACTCGCCCACTTCTCGTTGAAGTTCAGGCTTTGGTCGATGATGCACATGGGCAGCCTCGTCGAGTTGCACTGGGTCTCGAACAGAACCGCTTAAATATGCTACTTGCCGTGATGCACCGACACGGTGGTGTACAAACTTCTGGGCAAGATGTTTATGTCAATGTGGTGGGTGGTTTGAAAATTACTGAGACCGGTTCTGACTTAGCGGTATTACTGGCCTGTGCTTCCAGTTTACGCGGCAAAGCACTACCACAGCAGCTTGCGGTATTTGGTGAGGTGGGTTTATCGGGTGAAATTCGTCCTGTACCCAATGGTCAGGAACGCTTAAAAGAAGCTGCAAAACATGGCTTTAAGTATGTGATTTTACCAAGAGGCAATGCGCCACAAAAATCAATTGATGGGGTACAAATCATTGCTGTTGCACGTTTGCATGAAGCCTTAACGGAAGCAATGCAGCTCAGCGATGAACTATGATCAGCGTCTGACATAAAAAAACATACTTTTCTAGTTGAAATTCTATGTAAATACCTTCATAAATACATTTACAAATTGAATTTAAATAGGAATTTTCGATGCAAGTACACCAGCGTGGCTTGATGGCAGCTCTTTTGATGGCAACTTTGGTCGCTGCACCGCTTGCGGAAGCAAAACGTGCAGGTGGCGGTAAAAGCCATGGTATGAGCAGATCTAGTTCATCTAGCCAATCTTATCAGCCGTCACGTCAAGCAGCTCCAGCGCCTCAACAACAAACTGCGCCTCAAAGATCAGGTCCAGGTGTGGGCTCTATGGTTGCTGCGGGTGTTGCAGGTGCAGCAGTCGGTGCTGTAGCTGCCAATGCATTGGCGGATGATAAGCAACATAACCCAACAGCGACTGAGCAAGAAGCTGCTCAGCAAGCTCAACAGCAACAGGAAGAAAAAGGTGGTATTCCTAGCTGGATCTGGGTGCTTCTCGCTGCTGCAATCGCCTTCTTTGTGTTCCGCAGATTGGGCGCAAAAAAAAAATTAGCAACCAATAATCCTTACGCTCCAAACAATGGCGGTCAAAACAACTTTGGCCGTCAGGCTCCGCCTCAAGCAGCACCACGTCAAGCAGCAGATAACACCAATATTTTTGGTCAATCTGTAGGGGGTGGTACTGCGGCTCCTCAAGCACCATTTGGTGGCGCGTCTATGAGCAGTGGTAATCAATTACCTGATGGTACTGAGCCTGCTGCATTCTTACGTATTGCACGTCAACGTTTTAACCATATTCAATCGGTAAACAGCGCAAGCAATGTCGAAGAAATCCGTCGTTATTTAACGCCTGAGCTTTATAGTTCAATGCATAGCGATATCATGGCAAACCAAGATCAAGACGTTGCTGAATTTAGCAATCTCAATGCGATGGTTGTCGAAAGCACAACTGAAAATGGTCAATATGTCGTGAGCGTACGCTTTACGGGTACAGTAAGTGAAGATCTAAATAGCTTGCCACAACCTTTTGCTGAAATCTGGCATTTTGTAAAACCTGCCGGTTCACAACAAGATTGGGTTGTTGCAGGTATTCAACAAGCTTAATGGTCTTGTGAAATAAAAAAAGAGCTATTTCGATAGCTCTTTTTTTATGGGCTTTATTTTTACCAAGGCTAAAAAAAGCCATCCTCTATAGAGAATGGCGGAGTGTAAAACAACAAAATAGAGTTCTTATAAATAACAAACAGCACAACCTAGCACGGTCTGTCTATTGATACTAACGGATAAGATCTTTAAAAAATATTCCTCATTTGGGGAATAAAGCCCTTTTATTAGAAGCATTTTAAATCACGCCTAAACCATCTCTATCGTAGTGATATTTTTAGTGCGCCAATTATCCACCAAAAATCTCTTCTACGCCTGTTAAAACAGTTGATGCTACCTCAACAATACGCTTTAAGATTAATCTCTCTGAGGGCCTTAAAACCTACCCAAATCTATAGCCCCTACCTGCAACATCAATCAATACACATAAAAAAAGGCTTTGCCGAAGCAAAGCCTTAAATTTCATTCTAATCTAATGATTCAACATCATTAGACAAACTGTAAGAATAACCAGTATAAACCACCAGACAATGCAATCGTTGCTGGTAAAGTGAAGACCCATGCGGAAAGAATGGTTTTCACGGTATTGAAGTTTAAACCGGACTTATTCGCGACCATGGTACCCGCTACCGCACTATTTAAAACGTGAGTAGTAGACACTGGCATACCAAGACCATCAGCTGCAGCAATGGTACTCATTGCAACTAGCTCGGCAGACATGCCCTGACCGTAAGTCATATGGTTCTTACCAATACGTTCACCGACAGTCACAACAATACGTTTCCAGCCCACCATAGTCCCTAGACCAAGTGCAAGTGCTACTGCAACTTTAACCCAGTTCGGAATGTACTGGAGGAATGAATCTAGGCTATTACGGTATTCTTTTACAACTTTCGCCTGATCTTGATCCATTGCTGGTAAAGCTTCAGCTTTGTCTAAACGTTTGAATGTTGTCGTACTCAAATACATGTCATTACGGATTTCACTGACTGCCGCTTCTGGAATCAATTTAAGATCACCATAGCCCGCAACACGTGTACCAATATGTGATGTCATGCTTGCAAGTGCAGGAACAACTTCAGCGGTTTGCTCTTTGGTCTGGATATATTTGGTTAATACATCACGTGCTTTTTCATCTGTCAGTTCGTTTTGATTAACATTCAAAACCACAGCAGTTTGGGCAGAAAGCTGCTCAAAAGACTGTAAATGTTGTGCATCCAGATTTTTGTTCAATGAGTAAGCCAATGGTACCAAACCGATCAAGATCAACATGATTAAGCCCATGCCTTTTTGACCATCGTTTGAACCATGCGCAAAACTTACACCTGTACAAGTAAAAATCAGGATCGCACGAATTACTGGTGGCGGTGGCTTATTGCCTTCTGGTGGCTGAAACAGCTCCATTTGACGTTTAAAGACTTTCTTCACCAACAAGAATAGAACGGCTGCAAATGCAAAACCAATCAATGGCGAGAAGAGTAAAGCCTTACCAACCTTAATTACTTGATCAATATCAATACCGCTACTGGTCGCACCAGCAGACGCATTCAAGATATGATTCATGATGCCCACACCTAAAATCGAACCGATTAAAGTGTGTGAACTTGATGCAGGAATTCCTAAGAACCACGTGCCTAGATTCCAGAGAATCGCCGCGATTAACAATGCAAAAACCATCGCGAAGCCAGCGCCGCTGCCGACATTCATGATCATTTCTACAGGAAGTAATGCAATAATACCGTATGCAACCGCACCGCTCGCAACCATAACCCCAAGGAAGTTACAGAAGCCAGCCCACATGACTGCTGCTGGCGCAGGTAATGCATTGGTATAAATAACCGTCGCTACAGCATTTGCCGTATCGTGAAAACCATTTACAAATTCAAAGCCTAAAGCGATGAAAAGTGCCGTCGATAAAAGAATAACTGAATATAAACTTAAAGGCGGTACATGTGCCAGATCAGCACTTAACTGAAAACCGATATAGATAAGTGTTGCAACAATAATTGTCAAAAACACCGGCATAAAAAATTTCGGTGTTGGTACATGTACATTCGTCGATTTTGCCTGAGAACTGGCAAGCGGTGAATCCGAAACAGGAGGAAGATTAGAATTCATGTAGACGGTGAGAGGATAATAAAATCCTCTGTATTGTTTAATTAAATTATGACAATTATATGACAAAGGACTGTCACATAAAGCCAAAATTTCATATTTTTACCCTGTTTTTTTGTGTTTTTTTACGATAATTTCACCACATTTTTAATTTTAATCAAGAAAAAACAATGTATTACAAACTTTAAAAGTACAACAAAACTGTTTGTCTGATTTTGCAACAAATGCTACGAAAGATGACATATTTTTGTCATATTTCGAATAAGTTGTTGGCTTTTTAAGCATTATTCCGTTCAATTATGACAACTTAATGAAGCTTTTATGACAAATCAAAATTCAACTCAACTAGACTTAATAATTCTTAGACATAAAAATTGTTTGCAACCCTATTCAACTCAATAGCTACACCATAAATGACGTCCAAAGACTTTAAAGAAGCATTTTGAAGGAAACTGGATAACAATTGGCTGGATCGCCACAACTGGAGAATACTCCCCATTTTCCTGATAAGGTATGACTGTTGCTTTTAAAGTCGCATCAACGACTAACCGATCAATAACATCATCCCCTGAACTCTGGACGACTTCTGCTTGTTCAATTTTACCTTCTGTATTTGCTAAGAATTTTACATGAACAGTAATATTCTTCTGATTCTGATATTTTTCTACGATTTCCGAGGGTAAATCAATAGCGGGCTTTTTAAGCCAAATACTATATTCACTATATGCCGTTGCAAAAACAGAAGAAGTTAAACTAAAAATCAATAAAATCGAAAGAAAAAATTTAAGCACCATCATCACTCAACATCATATAAATACTTGTTATAAAATAACTTAGATCATTTTATATTTTTTAAAGTTTAGCTAAAAACAATTCAGACGTATATATGATGTCATCCAATCTTTTTGAATAAATTCTGCTAAACTTCCAACCTTCGTTACACATTGAATCCAGTGAGCGTTCTGTATGTCCACCCCTGCACCATTGTTAGCCACCCTACAATCACTTCTTGCCCAACGTATCCTGATTATTGATGGTGCGATGGGAACGATGATTCAACGCCATAAATTAGAAGAAGAAGATTATCGTGGTGAACGTTTTGCAGATTGGGCATCAGACCTGAAAGGCAATAATGACCTATTGGTATTAACACAGCCGCAAATCATTCAAGGCATTCATGAAGCCTATCTCGATGCGGGCGCAGATATTATCGAAACCAACAGCTTTAACGGCACACGCGTTTCGATGTCAGACTATCATATGGAAGATCTCGTGCCAGAGATCAACCGTGAAGCAGCGCGTTTAGCTCGCGCCGCATGTGACAAGTATTCAACCCCAGATAAACCTCGTTTTGTTGCAGGTGTCCTTGGCCCAACATCGCGTACCTGTTCAATCTCGCCAAATGTCAACGATCCAGCATTCCGTAATATTACCTTTGATGAATTAAAAGAAAACTATATTGAGGCAGCGCATGCCCTGATCGAAGGTGGTGCAGACATTCTGTTGATCGAAACCGTATTTGATACTTTGAACTGTAAAGCCGCGATTTTTGCAGTGAAAGAAGTCTTCAAGCAAATCGGTCATGAACTGCCATTGATGATTTCGGGCACCATTACCGATGCATCAGGCCGTACTTTAACGGGTCAAACCGCAGAAGCGTTCTGGAACTCGGTTCGTCACGGTGATTTACTATCGATTGGTTTTAACTGTGCCCTTGGTGCAGACGCGATGCGTCCACACATCAAAACCATTGCTGACGTTGCAGATACCTTTATTTCAGCCCATCCGAATGCGGGCTTGCCGAACGCATTCGGTGAATATGATGAAACTCCAGAACAAACCGCAGCATTCATTAAAGAATTTGCAGAAAGTGGTCTCATCAATATTACTGGTGGTTGCTGTGGTACCACACCTGACCACATCCGTGCGATTTATAATGCAGTTAAAGACATTCAGCCACGCCAAGTGCCTGAAACTATTCCTGCTTGCCGTTTAAGTGGTTTAGAACCCTTTAATATTGATGAAAATTCCTTATTCGTGAATGTTGGTGAACGTACCAACGTGACGGGTTCAAAAAAGTTCCTGCGTCTCATTCGTGAAGAAAACTTTGCTGAAGCTTTGGAAGTAGCTCAGCAACAAGTTGAAGCGGGTGCGCAGATCATCGATATCAACATGGATGAAGGGATGCTCGATTCGCAAAATGCGATGGTACATTTCCTCAATCTGGTTGCATCTGAACCTGATATTTCTCGCGTGCCGATCATGATTGACTCATCAAAATGGGAAATCATTGAAGCAGGCTTAAAGTGTGTACAAGGTAAACCTGTCGTCAACTCGATTTCCTTAAAAGAAGGCTATGATGAGTTTGTCGAAAAAGCGCGCCTATGCCGCCAATATGGTGCTGCGATTATTGTCATGGCTTTTGATGAAGCAGGTCAGGCTGACACCGCTGCACGTAAGCGAGAAATCTGTAAACGTTCTTATGATGTTTTAGTCAATGATGTCGGCTTCCCTGCTGAAGATATTATTTTTGACCCGAACGTGTTTGCCGTGGCAACAGGTATTGAAGAACACAACAACTATGGCGTCGACTTTATTGAGGCTACAGGTTGGATCAAACAGAACTTGCCACATGCCATGATTTCAGGCGGTGTATCGAACGTTTCCTTCTCCTTCCGTGGTAATGAACCTGTCCGTGAAGCGATTCACTCGGTATTCCTATACCATGCCATCAAGCAAGGCATGACTATGGGGATCGTGAACGCTGGTCAAATGGCGATTTATGATGATATTCCAAAAGAACTGAAAGAAGCCGTTGAAGATGTTGTTCTAAACCAGAACCAAGGTGAATCTGGTCAAAATGCCACAGAGAAACTGCTTGAAGTTGCAGAGAAGTTCCGTGGTCATAGTGGCGCGCAACGTGAAGCTGAGAACCTTGAATGGCGTAATGAATCTGTTGAAAAACGTCTTGAATATGCCTTAGTTAAAGGTATCACCACGTATATTGATGAAGATACCGAAGAAGCCCGTTTAAAGGCCAAGCGTCCACTTGATGTAATTGAAGGTGCATTGATGGATGGCATGAACGTGGTTGGTGACCTGTTCGGCTCAGGTAAAATGTTCCTGCCACAAGTAGTGAAATCTGCGCGTGTGATGAAGCAAGCTGTCGCTTGGCTGAATCCATACATCGAAGCTGAAAAAACAGGTAGCCAGTCCAAAGGTAAAGTGTTGATGGCAACTGTTAAGGGCGATGTACACGATATTGGTAAAAATATCGTTGGCGTGGTCTTGGGTTGTAATGGTTATGACATCGTTGACCTTGGCGTGATGGTACCTGCGGAAAAAATCCTGCAAACTGCGATTGATGAGAAATGTGACATCATCGGTTTGTCTGGTTTGATCACGCCATCATTGGATGAAATGGTGTTTGTTGCCAAAGAAATGCAGCGTAAAGGCTTTGACATTCCACTGTTGATTGGTGGCGCGACTACATCAAAAGCACACACAGCAGTAAAAATTGATCCTCAGTATCAAAATGATGCGGTGATCTATGTGGCCGATGCTTCGCGTGCAGTGGGTGTGGCAACTACCCTGCTCTCTAAAGAAATGCGTGGCAACTTTATTGCAGAACATCGTGCTGAATATGCCAAGATCCGTGAGCGCTTAGCCAACAAGCAACCGAAAGCAGCCAAACTCAGCTATGCGGAATCGATTGAAAATGGTTTCAAGGTGGATGACAACTATGTCCCACCAATTCCAAATACTTTAGGCACGCAAGTCATTACCAATTATCCATTGGCGACCTTGGTTGAGTACTTTGACTGGACACCATTCTTTATCTCTTGGAGCTTGGCAGGTAAATTCCCGAAAATCCTGACAGATGAAGTTGTGGGTGAAGCAGCAACTGATTTGTATAACCAAGCACAAGCGATGTTGAAAGACATTATCGAGAATAACCGTTTCGATGCACGTGCGGTGTTTGGTCTATATCCAGCACAACGTACAGGTGCAGACACGGTCAGCGTGTTTGATGAAGCTGGTCAAAAGGTTACGCATACCTTTGAGCATATTCGTCAGCAATCAGACAAAGTCACAGGAAAACCAAATTTATCTTTAGCAGACTTTATTAGTACCTCTAAACACAATACCGATTATCTCGGTGGTTTCACCGTATCGATCTTTGGTGCTGAAGAATTAGCAAATGAATATAAAGCCAAAGGTGATGATTACTCAGCGATTCTGGTTCAGTCTTTGGCCGACCGTTTTGCCGAAGCATTTGCCGAGCATTTGCATGAACGTATCCGTAAAGAGTTCTGGGGCTATAAAGCCGATGAGACTTTAGGCAATGAAGAATTGATCAAAGAAAAGTATGTGGGTATTCGTCCTGCACCAGGTTACCCTGCTTGCCCAGAGCATTCTGAAAAAGCGGTATTATTTGATTGGTTAGGTTCGGAAGCGAAGATCGGTACCAAGTTGACTGAACACTTTGCGATGATGCCGCCTTCTTCTGTGAGTGGTTTCTATTATTCGCATCCAGAAAGTGAATACTTTAATGTGGGCAAGATTTCTCAGGATCAGCTTGAGGATTATGCGAAACGTAAAGGCTGGACACTGGATGAAGCGAAGCGTTGGTTAGCACCGAATTTAGATGATTCGATTAGTTGATTAAACTGCAGGAGGAAGAGGATAGACTCCTCCTCCTGCACTAACGTTCTAAGAATTAAACCGTTAGTGGGAAATTTGCATATCTTTCTTTCTTTAAAGTTTCAACTATATGTCTAGGAGCACCAAAGCAAGAATCTAAAGAACCAATTTCAAGTTTTTTTAAATTAAAAAACTTAAAAGTATATTTTAATTTATTATGATTATTGATCACTTTATATCTTCTAAAAACATCCTGACCTATTTGAATAGAGATCAATTTATAATAATTATAAGTGTTCTCAATTTTAGGATGCAAAAAACGATAATTAGAAATAGAAAAGTCAACAGATTCATCATAATTAGTCCCTTGAATAAGGTTAACTATAAAGTCAGTTCGATTACCTTTTTGAGCACCGGTATTACACCGTCTGCATGAAAGTACTAGATTTCTAATATCAAAAGTGTAATTGATATACTTTAGTTTAGGTAGTACATGTTCTATATCAATAACTATCTTTTCATCCTCTGATAAAGACCTTTGACAAAATGCACATTTATTACTAAACTCAACCATAAGTTTAATTTTTAGTTCACTTTTTAAATCACTAAATTTTTTACACGTCCATGGAATATTTTTACAATGACATGTACCAGCTATCTGTGTATTGGTTTTATTACATAATATAGTGTAAGAACACTTATAAGAATGAAAATCAAGCATAAACTAGCCTCTTAATAAATACTCAGACTCAATCTGACCTAAAGTTTCTTTTTGAACATTTAAATCAGCAGCTTCTTTTAATTCTTTAAATTTGGCTTGTATCTCATTTAATGAAATCACCCCTATATCATACTTATCCAACAAATCAACACAATACCTCGAAAGAAAAGAATTATTAGGGGTCAAAACACCAAAAACCTCCCAGTATAAAGACTCAATACTATAATCATCATCTTCATGTATTATTTCTAAATTTCCATCTTTGATATTAAAAGTTTTATACGGAATATCCTGAACATAATAATGATGCAAATCTTTCTTAGAAGCTTGTAATTTTGAAATTATTAGTGGAGAATGTGTTGCTAAGAAAAATTTACAATTATATTTATAGAAATAATCATAAAGTTGAAAAATATAATCTCTTTGCCATTTCGGATGTAAACTTATTTCTGGTTCATCTATTAAAATTATGTTTCTTTTATTTTTAGACAAGTTTACACTCAAAAACAACATCTGCGCTAGGAAATGAGATTCCCCCGAACTTGCACCATCTAAATTAAATTCCACCCTACCTTTATATAAAATAAAGTCTATTTTAAAAATTTTTTTACCACCAAATAACATATATAATTTTTCAAATATTGATAAATTAATAGAATTCTCCCTACCATCCCAATACCCAAATTCAAAAATATATTCATAATCATTATAACGATATAAGACCTTCTCTAATTGTTTACAAAATCCCTCAAGCTCATCTAAATTATAATCAATATAACCATTATCATCAGTAACATCAAACTTATTATATTTATTTATTCTTCTTATAAAATAGCTAAGAAATTCACCATCAAAATCAGAATAAAATGATACCAATCCCGTAATTTGTTTTTCATACCCTAAATATTCTAAAATTTTATAAATACTATTACTTCGATTCAAAAATGAATCAACAATCGTATCTTTTAAAAAAAATTTTCCACCCCTTGCACTTAATTTCTTATATCCTCTGGAACTAAATTTATCAAAAACAGTATTCGAAATAGCTATAACATGATCATTTTCGTTTAAATATTGTTGCCCTATAGTATTTAGCAAACGACTTTTTCCACTCCCATTAACTCCTACTAAAAAATTTACTTCTGAAAAATCTTCCATAATTCATATTACTTAAAAATAAATAAATTATAGTTTTCATAAAATTAAAAATCAAGAATATAGCTATTTATAAAAATCATTTCCCATAAAGTTGTAATTAGCTTGTTTTTTAAACACCCACTATATTATTACTAAGAACACGGAGTAGAATTTTTATTATAGAGCTTCATCAATACCTACTTTTAAAACAGACAAATGCTCAATCTGATCCAAACATCTCTAGCACAATATATCAACTTGATTTAGAACCTACATCATTTCAATATAGGCTCTTTGCACTTACAACTCTTTATACTTCACAATTAAATCTTCAAGATTCTGATAAACATGCAACACGCGATCTTTATGCGTTCGTGCGTTATCCAAACGCTGCTCAGGATCAACCAAAAGCAAGCTATGACCATCATCAATTAAACGATCAATGCCTTCCAAAAACATTCGTTTTCCGACATCATGAATGAGGGAAATCTGCGATAAATCAATCACGATGCTACTGTTATCGTCTGGTTCACATTGCAAAGTCCGTAATAGCATTTCCGCTTCAGTAAATTTCAATACACCGCGAAGCACATACACACTCAAAGATGCATCTTTACCAGCGCGATAATGACTCTGCACAATAGTTTGCGCAGAAGGTGTGCCTTCCATCAAATGCAAGCCCATATCACGGGAGAGCCGTTCTAAGATATCAATGCCGCGTACACTGTTGCCATGTTCATCGAGTCGAGGAGAAAAAGCCGCTATGCTGACTTGACCCGGTAATACACCCAGGATTCCTCCTGCCACTCCACTTTTAGCAGGAATCCCAACCGTTGTGAGCCAGTCCCCCGCTGCATCGTACATACCGCAGCTCATCATCACGCTCAGGACTTGACGCACCACCGCACGATTCAATAAGCGTTTTCCAGTTTTAGGATCCACCCCGCCATTGGCAAAAACACTGCCCATCCGTACCAGATCTTTAACCGTCACTAAGATCGCACACTGGCGAATATAACCATTCACAATATCAACAGGATCGGACTCTAAAATTCCCACGGTTCGCAACATATAACCAATCGAGAGATTACGGTAAGCGGTTTTCACCTCAGATTCATATACCGCATCATCAAATTGCAGTTCACGACCAGCCAGCTCGCTCATAAACTGACGTAAAATTTCTGCGCCAGATACATCTTCTTTGGGTGGGATCAAAGAATGTGTGGTAATGGCACCCGAATTAATCATCGGATTTTTAGGACGGCGATCTTTATCCAGTGAAATTTCATTAAAGGCCTCGCCCGAAGGTTCAACACCAACTTTTTCTAATACCGCATCAATGCCAAGCTGTTGAAGCACATAGGCATACGTGAAGGGTTTAGACATCGACTGAATGGTGAATTCAATTTCATCATCGCCAACAGAATAGATTTCACCATCAACAGTAGACAATGCCAGCGCTAATCGGTTGGGATTGGCGTTGGCTAACTCAGGAATATAATCGGCGAGATTTCCTCTGTTATCAGTATCACAGGCATCGATCACATGTGCCAAATAATCAGGAAGAGGAGTTTTCATGGTCATCTAGCCTTTAAGCATTTCAAGTTTTATTCAGATAAATCTATAGTACAGAGTACCAATCATATAAAAATTATAGCTTTTGTAATGATTTAAGATCGCAGTGCATGGCCAGAACTAAAACCAATTTGCCATTGGTTAGAGAAATTAATTCAATCGTTCGACAAATAGAATCCCATCCAGATGATCAACCTCATGCTGCACAATGCGTGCAGGAAAGCCTTCAAAAGTGGTTTCAATGACTTCACCCTGTAAGGTGTAATAACGGACTTTAATCGCTTGTGCCCGTTCAACTTGTCCACGTTCATTTGGCACGCTGAGACAGCCTTCCTCACCCAAACAGGTCGTTTGAGAAAATTCTAAAATCTCAGGATTGACCATCACCACAGCATCCATTTCAGGTGCATCGGGATAACGCGGATTCGGTCGAGAAGCCACAATAATTAAGCGCTTTGAAATATAGACTTGTGGCGCTGCAATCCCGACACCATTGCGCTCAAGCATGGTCGCATGCATGGCAGACGCCAGTTGCAATAACCATTCACTATTAAATTCCCCGTTTGCGACCGCCGCCGCTTTAATTTTTAAAATCTCTTCACCACGTTGTGCTACAGGTAGAATTACACTCATCCCACGCCCTTATAATTGTTTTGACCAAATAGTGAAGAATATCGTATTGGATATTTTATCGAGTTACCATAATTTTCATTTAAGAATATTGTCATAATATATTTGCGAAAAAAATAACGATGGCAAACCATAATGAATGCAACCCAACTATTTTTAGGTGTCATTTTTAGTTCGATCGGCTTAGGCTATTTCCTCTATGGAAAAAAACAGAAAATGACGGTGCCGTTGGTCAGTGGCTTGGTCTTGATGCTCTTTACCTATTTTATCGATAGCACAGCAATGATCAGCATTATTGGTGTCATTCTTTCAGTTGTTCCGTATTTTCTGCGCTTCTAAAAACAAAAAACTCCCCAAATGGAGAGTCTTTTATTTATTAAAAAATTAGAGATGTTTCTTCAATTCATCTGCAACAATTTCGATTTCAAGATTGCTGAATTTACGGATTTCACCTTCAGCATGCTTCTCTAACATACCGCCAATCAACGGCACTTTCACTTTAACCGTCCACGTTAAAGAGATATTCACTTTTTCGCTATCGCCTGTCACGCTACGCTCACCTTTCGCTTCCAAAGGCAAGTTCGCCCCCAACTCAACCGTAGAGGTTAAGTTTTTCAAATGTGTGATGTCAGAACGTTTTAAGCGGAATGCATTTTTTAATAATTTTTTTGCCACATCTGGAATATTCACATCCAGATTGTATTCACGGCGTAAGGTATAAATATCACCATTGACCGCAGATTCAATAATTTCCAGATTTTCCCCAGGAATACGTTTGCACACTGCTTCATGCAATGAAGTATCCGCCACCAGTCGTGAAAAGTCCTCAATTGAAACACCATGAATTGTTTCATTAACCGTAAATTGATGTGCCATTTTTAAATTTCCATTTCGTTTTATTAGGATTTCATCGTTGCGCAAAAGTATAGCATTCTCATTTACATCTCAAAATCTGATCAGGCAAAAATGGATGACTGCTCGGATTAGTTATTTTTATTGTAATGATGACGCATGCCTAATTTGACCGTAACGCGTTCTGTTCGGCTGATATACAGATAGTGATCTCCATATTCAATCACCGCATAAAATTGTTCAGCACCATCATCCAGTCCAGTGGCTGACCATATCGTGCCTTGCGGAAACTCATCTAACCACACCGCTTTATAAAAATCTGAAACCGAATCAAAATCCAGATACATGTCTGGATCAGCCATGATTTTGGCTGCCATCTGGTCAAATTTTTGTTGCTTAAAGGCATCTAGACTCAGTAACACAACACTTCCTTATTCATTTAAATAACGCTTAAATTTTCTCGTTGAATCTCAAGTTCATCTTAAGCTGAATTACAAAAATACAGTGATTTTGTTATCGCTCTATTTTGCGGGGGAATCCCCTGTTTTTCTAGATTATTTTCAGTTTTATCATCACTTTTTAAAGGATGCTGATTTGCTCACCTAGACTCAATATGTTATCAACATCTTATGCTTTCATTTTTTATAACCATAAAGGAGTAATATAAGATGTCATATCAAAATATATTAGTACCTGTTGATGATTCTCCAATTTCCTATGCAGCGGTTGAGCATGCACTTTCTTTAGCAAAATTATCAGGAGCAAAGGTGACCATCCTCAGTGTGGTTGTGGTTGATCCTTTTGTTGGTGTTGATTTTTATCAATTTGCACCTGCGGTTACCGATTATTTTATGCAAGCTGAAGCGCATGCCAAAACCCAACTACAGGATATTTCCCAATCCTTTGTCCGTGATGGCATTGAAGTTAATACCAAAATTCATCATGGTTCAGCCAGTGAAGGCATTCTTTTCGTTGCCGATGAAGTCGGTGCAGATTTAATTGTGATGGGTTCACATGGACGTACTGGCGTGAAACGCCTATTGCTAGGAAGCGTAGCCCGTGCGGTTTTGACTGAATCGCATATTCCAGTACTGATCATCAAACAATAAGCTGTAAATTTCCCAAAAACCTTGTGCCCTATCACAAGGTTTTTTCTTGTCTGAATCAAAACCTTTTTGACCGTTAATCCCCCCATCCCGAACATTTACAACCCTATTCGATGCCTTGAAAAGATGCTTCACTACCTGCATGGACATTGATTTTCTATTTAAAAATATTGAGTTAAATCAATTTACTGCGAATAGAAAAAATGACCGTTAATAAAAATATCAGCGCTAAAAATAAGACACGGTTTTCCAAGGATGATCAATATGAAACGCAACCCAATTTTAATCGGCATCTGTGCCCTTTTTGCCAGTACAGCGAATCATGCTGCTGCACTGGATCAATCAGGCCAATCCATTTTAGCTTTTCTAGAAAATGGTAATTATGTTGAAGTGAGTGCGACCGCGGTAGATCCAGATATTTCAGGGAAAATCCGTAATCGCCCAGAACTGGTCAATGATCCACAAAATCTGAACTCAGGCAATATGGGCAATAGCTTTCAATATTATGCTGCCGCGCTCAAGCTACAACTCACCGACCGAATCAGCTTCGGCCTGCTCTATGACCAGCCTTTTGGCGCAGACATTACTTATCCGATGCAGTCCAATAACACCTTTTCGGACAATGAATTTACCCAACAAGGCACCTCAGTCAATGTCGACACCGAAAGCATCAGTATAATTTTTGGGGTTAGTCCGTTTAGCAATTTTCAACTGTATGGTGGTGCTGTTTATCAATCCGTCAAAGGCGATGTGGCACTACGGGGTAATTCTTATAGCGAAGCCTTTAATGGTTATGATGCCAAGTTTAAACAGGATCATGCTGTCGGCTGGCTGGCGGGTCTGAGTTATCAAATCCCAGATATTGCCTTAAAAGCCGCAGTCACCTATCGCTCCAAGATCGACCACGACATGCAAGTCACCGAAACCATGTTTGGTCAGCCTTTAGAAGTGACAACACCAAGTAAAACCAAAATCAGTACGCCACAATCGGTGAGTCTTGATTTTCAAACAGGTGTCTATAAAGACACGCTCGCCTATGCCAATGTCCGCTGGGTCAACTGGAAAGATTTCCATATTCGCCCAACCCAGTTTGGCGCAGTGACAGAATATCTGACAGGCCTAATCAGTGAAGGTACATACACAGGTGGTTTTGATTTGGACAGCTATCAAAAAGATCAGTGGATGGCGAATGTGGGTATTGGACATCAGTTTAGCGAAAAATGGAGTGCATCTACAGAAGTGAGTTGGGACTCGGGCACAGGCGATCCAGCATCCACCTTAAACCCAACGCAAGGTTCATGGGGCTTGGGTGTAGGTGTTCAGTTTAATCCAGCACCCAACTACTTTATTGCAGGTGGAATTAAGTACTTCTGGCTCGGTGATGTCGTTGCCGAAGATGGCACTTATTACATTCCTGTGGCCGGCATAAAACCGATTGCTGAACAAGCCGACTTTAAAGATAACAGTGCTATCGGCTATGGTTTGAAAATTGGTTATCGCTTTTAGACAGTAGATTCCTCCGAGTAGGAACAGTGCTTTAAGTCTTGTTCCTGCTTGGCTATCTCCTAGTATCAAATACACGGATTAGATTAGAATCTCAGCAGCATTATTCTTATAACCTATTTGATCTCTAGGAAAAACCAATGAAAAAGACATCACTTAGCTTTATGTTTATATTGAGCCTATTCCTGCCTGTAGCGGCTTTTGCCAATTCGACTGACCCCAAAGAAAGTATGGATATTTTTATTGGCACCTTAACCATAAAAGATAAAAAAGCCATTTTGACGCGATGTGATATTGCAGCAAATGAATATGTTCTCAAAGATGCTGATTGGACAAATGAAAAAGTCATCTCCAATTTCCTGTCAAAAGCCAAAAAACTTAAACAACCTATTTATGCAGAAGTCATTGCCGCTTATAAAAGTGAAAATGACACCAATATTTTACTGGTGGATTCGATTGAAAATCTGACTGAAGCCAAAAGCTGCCATTTAACAGATTTATTTTAAGACGCTCACGCTCTAGCAAACTTTTGGTCGAATATCGCCGCACAAAGCTGGATTACTCACTAAAAGTTTGCCATGTCTCAAAAGCATGTTTGCTATATAGTTTTAACTCGGAAAACTGAGGAATAATCGCTTCACTTTGTGTGGGTCTTAAAAATACAAAATCATCGACCTGAATATCACAATCCTTAGGCACATTGACCAATTCCTGATTACTGCTACGCCCGTACAATGCATGCGTATGTGCTTGATGAGGATAAATATAATCAGCCAGCCAATAGCCGCCATAAATAAACAGCGCTTTGCATTTATGCGGCAATTTATCCAGTAAAGACATCGAAGGAAGTTGAGTAAATGGCAAGACTTTTAACACAGGTGCTGCAATCCATAACGCAGGTTGTAAGGCCTGTAAAAAATCGCTGTCAAAATCACTCGGTTTGAGCAACATTGAACCAAAAGACAAATCATTGCAGACACTTTGAGTCGTATGAAAGCTAAAAGTCGGACTGCCGCCGCCATTAAAACAAAGCTCATCATTCCAGAGCATCGGAAAATGATTTTGGATTAACTTTTGGTAAGTGGCATAGGTCTGTTGCGAACTTTGATAAGCCAGTTCAGGTTTTTTAATGATGGCTGGGATTTTGCTGACATGCGCATCATAGCCCATCAAACCAGAAAGCTTTAAATACTGCGGATATTGTTGAATCAGCTTTAATATTTCAGACAGTTGCGCTGTCGATTGCACCCCACCACGATGTAAACCGACATCAATCTCAATATTCACATACAGACAGAGAGAATAGAGCTGGGCAATCTCAAGATATTGCTGTAAGCGTTGTTTGGTATCAATCAGCCACTGAATGTTGGCATTTGACCATTCTGCATGCTGTTCAAAAAATTGACGAGCTACTTGGGCAGGCATTGGTTTACCCAACAGAATATCGGCCTCAGCAAAATTTTCTAAGATTGAAATAATATGCGGTTGATGGAACACCATAAAGCGTTGTGTATTAATCTGTTCAGATAACACCTTGAGCAAATCTAGACTCGCTAAAGACTTTACTACCAAGCGTGCTTTTAAATGTTTGGCATGAGCAAGACGAATTTGAACATGCTGGATATTTTGTTTTAAGGCCGCTTCATCGATGATCAGTTGCGGTGTGGCAATCCCCTGTTTTTTTAGGTCGAGATTGAGTTGCTTAAAATAATGATCCAACATGGCGATACCTTTTTTCAATCCAAGAAAATTTACATAAAATTTGGTACGCTTCCCAGGGCGAAACCAAAGTCAGTCCAGTTGAAAGCGTAACCCTTAATTGAATGAGAACTCGATATGACTCCGTTAAGCACTTTCAACGTATAAAAAATTCTTTTTAATCTAAAAACAACTTTTCCAGATAGGGATTTAAAAACTTGGCTTCTGGGTCAAGCTGCTGACGTAAAGCCATAAAATCATCCCACTTGGGATATAAAGCACGAAGCTGTGTCTTGTTCATGGTATGCATTTTACCCCAATGCGGACGCCCCTGATATTTTTGCAAGATCGGTTCAACCACATCAAAAATCAAACGATGATCTTGTTTATGGTATTGATGCACCGAGATCGAAATCGAATCCTGCTGATAAAAAGGACTGAGCCAAATATCATCTCCCTTCACAAAGCGAAATTCGAGCGGAAAAAAGGTTGCAACCTTATTGGCCCTTAATGCATGCAATACTTCATCCAAACATTCAATTCCACGATCAACAGGAATTTGATATTCCATTTCATTGAACTTGGTATTACGAGGCGTTGGGAAAATTGTACTCGACCAATCCACATAGGTCGTCGGTTTCACAAAGATTCCCAACAGCTTCTGTAAATACGGATTTAATGAAGGAAAGTTTTTGGTCAGCTCGGAACATAAAGTCAGTAAGGTATCATCGGAAGGGAAATTCTCCTTACGGGGCAGAATTTCCTCATCGGTCTCATCCAGAGTTTTCAGCATCAACTGCTTTTCATAGGAAAATACAAAACACTCAATATGCCGATGCTGATGCTTCCATTGCTGAATATGCTGCATCATGTCCTCTACAGGACAAAGTTCAATATGTTCTTTTAATTTATAACGCGGACGATTTTGCATAGTGATCTGAGTCAATATCCCCAAGCTACCCAAAGAAACCCGTCCAGCTGCAAAAATTTCAGGATGTTCAGTACGACTGCATTTTAGGATTTCACCTGAAGCTGTAAGTAGCTCGAAAGCTTCAACATAGGCCGAAATACAATGCAAATCTGCCCCTGTGCCATGTGTCCCCGTAGACACAGCACCTGCCAGACTTTGCTGATCGATATCGCCCTGATTCATCAGGGCTTGGTCAATTTTCTGCTGTTTTAAATGTTGATCTAAATCATATAAACGTGTGCCTGCATAGATACTGCTTTGACATCGATCAATATCAGTCGATGCAATCCCTGCAATATGATCCAGCGATAATAAGGTGGCATTAGTACAGACCAATGGCGTAAATGAATGTCCTGCACCCACCACGCGTATTTTTTGATGTGCTTGAACGATGGTCTGTAGTTCTTGAATATTGGCAGGGTAAAGAATCTGCTGCGGTTTGGCTTTTTGAAAGCCAGACCAATTTGACCAAATCCCTTGTTTTAGATCACTCATACTGCCACTCCTTGGCTAACGGCAGTTTTTAAGTTGCCATGATTCGTGCGTTTTGCGAGTTCTTGTTTTGGAACGGGCTGTGGACGTGTCATTTCATCGTAATGACGTTTATGTTTTTCTAATAATAATTGTTCTGCTAAATCTTTGAATTTGCTTTGACAAGCGGCCAAGGTCCATTGCCCGAATAAGGTATGTCCACCCTCATACGCCTGTTCTTGATATTCTTCATAGGTAGTGACATAACCCATATAATCATTGCAGTATGAAGCGAACCAAACTTTTTCAATTGAAGTCTGTGCAGCAAGCGTCTGTTTCACTGTAGCGATAACACGTTGCCCAGCAATCGTAGTAAATTCTCCTGGACAACATATCAGTGCCAAAGACCCTAATCGCACAATTTGTAAGGGAACAACACTCGGCACTAAAGGACTGTCTTGAATCGCACCCGCTTTGACTTGTCGATTCATCTCGGCAATCAATGGATCAAGAATACTGGGTGGAAAACCAATCGGCTGGCCTAAAATCTTTTTAGCCCCTGCTTCTAATACAATCTGCTTTGGTCCTTGTGAAGCATAGAGCTGCTGATTGGCAATAAAATCTGCTGAATCAGGATTTTTAAGTTTATGTTTACGCAGTTGATCCGCTAAAAATTGCATCCCTTTAATCAAGGGTTTTGGCGCACCTAAACCATCGACAGGCGTACCTGCAAAAAATGCAGTGCCGTGACAAGGCTGACTGGTTTTTGCATCATACTGTCCATAGGCAAATTCAGCAGGAACTTCAATATTACTCAGATCAACATAGGACAAAACGGCATCAATCTTGCCTTCAACTTTTTCCAGATTTTTAGAAATATCCTCCTGTAAAGCCGTCAAAGCCAATTCACTTTGATAACGTCCATTTTGTTGTGCGTATTGATACTCTTGCTCACCTTTAATCTGACGACGAATCCTAAGCTGGTCTTTACCATGAAAATGCGGCGATACATCCCCAGCGGTGGCTTGGGCAAAAATTGCCACAGGATTTTCAATGCCTTGCTGGATTAAAGCCTGCTCTGAAAATGCAGCTGCATAACCTTTATTATCGCCATCATACGCTTTTAAGGTATTTCCCAAACAGGTGGCATGTACGCCAAAGAAAGAAATAAAGGACTGTAATTTCTGCTCGCGATAAAAACCAATCAGTTGCATTTCCCGATTTAGAGCCAAATGCGTTTCAGCTTCGGAATGTATTCTCACCTCTGGATTTCGATTATACGCTTTGATTGAACGATTCCATGCGACAGGTATCTGTTCGGGAAAATACTCTGTGCTGGTAAAAATTTCCGTGGGTTGTTCTTCCGCAATCGCATGTTCAATGCTCAGTACAATCGCTTCAACAATTGCATTTAAATGTTCAGGTACAAAACCCGGTGTCGGCAGATTATACAAAGCTTCATGCGTACAACCGCCTGGCCCTGAATGGGTATGCGTTGCCGTTAACACCAATTGATTCTCATCAAATGTTGAGCCTAATCGTTCAGTTAATTGCGCGACTGTCTGGCTACGCATGGCATGGGTAATACAGCCTAAATCCAGACAACAGATCAGCAGTCGATTGCCGTATTGATCGACGATACTCACACTTCGGGCATATAAAGCTGTACGTTGCTCATAAGCACGATGAGACCATTGCCCATAACCAAACATGGCATAGCCTTTAGGCGTTATTTTAATTTCCTTTTTATCCCAACCCACCTGATACATTGGTGCTTTCCTTTTAAAATTCTTTTTCTAGCTGTCTTAAGCCTGTTGAAAGTTAATCAAAATTATGCGATACCCAACAGGGTTAAAGGAACTTTTCTTGGGGGGCAAAACGGACTTATGCCTAAACACAACATCTATAAAAATGACCAGCAACAGTTTATTCCACCCACGATTTTAGCTAGCCTGATCCACTATGCAGAGCAACAGCAGTGGGAACATGCCGTCTGGTTTCAAGACTCGGGGCTGGATATCGCTCAAATTCAGCAAACCCAAGGAGTGGTTCGTTTTCCCCAGCTTTGTGAGGTTGTGCGTCAGGCCATTGCAGCCTATCAACAACCCGACCTCGGCTTAAAACTTGGCAGTAGTGAAGGTTTGATTTCAATGGGGATTTTGGGTTTTGCCATGCAATCGTGCAAGACCGTGGCTGATGCTTTAGACATTGCGCTGCGTTACCATCGTATTTCTGGCAGCGTGCTCAATCTCAACTTTAGCCTCCAAGCGGATGTCTGTGAGCTGGAAGTGACTGAGTCTCATCCCTGTGATGATCTGAAAGCTTTTTTCCACGATGAATTATTTAGCAGCATCATCACCTGTTTAAACGCGATGCTGGGCGATCATGATGATGTGATTAGTCTTGAACTCAGCTATTTCCCTAACCAATATCAAGAACAATATAAAAATATCTTTGGCTGCCCGATTCAATTTAACAGCCCTAAAAATATCATCCGCTTTAATAGCAGCATGTTGCAACGTGGCTTAAAGAATTACAGCCCAGCCAACTATGCAACTGCCATCCAAATCTGTGAGCAGGCCCTAAAAGAAATTGATCAGCTCAATCAGGTGGGTTATGTGCATTTACTCGATCATTTAATTGAACAGCAATTACCTGAACGTTTCGAGATGCAGCAAGCCGCTGAACATTTACGTATCAGTGAACGCCATCTAAGACGACAATTATTATCGGAAGGTCTTAGTTTTCAAAAAATTCGACAAAATGTACTGGAACGCAAGGCCAAGCAACTTATTGAACAGAACCTGTCGATGAGTGAGATCAGCCTGCAACTGGGTTTTAGTGAGCTCCGCGAATTCCGACGTGCCTTTAAACGTTGGACGGGACAAGCGCCTTCAGTTTATAAACAAGAGGCTCATCTTAATTAAATATACTTTGAAAATTCTGGATTAA
The DNA here is from genome assembly GCF_003815055.1 of Acinetobacter sp. BIGb0102. Lineage (NCBI taxonomy): Bacteria > Pseudomonadati > Pseudomonadota > Gammaproteobacteria > Moraxellales > Moraxellaceae > Acinetobacter > Acinetobacter sp. BIGb0102. Next base: position 220,010 of record NZ_RKQE01000012.1, on the reverse strand, counting down.
TTAATTGGTGCTATCTAGCATTGTATAAAGAACTTCTCTCTGGAATCACTGGTGCTACACGTCATCCACAACCTGCGTGAGATTAATCAAATGCTATTTCTGCGATTAATTTAAAGAGATGTTGGAAGTAAACAGCTTTTGTGGATGACAAAGTTTTTGGTTACTTTTTCAAAAAAGTAACTCCAGCCGAAGGCAAATCCTAAAATAGGATGAGATCTCTGTAAGATTCCACCGAAGCGATCAAATTATAAAATAAAACCGAAGGGATCAAACTATAAAATAAAAAAAGCTCAGGATTTTACCCAAGCTTTTTATCTAAAACTAAATATTAACTTGCTGCTTGATAAAACGGCACATCACCATTAATCGTGGCACGATGCATAATTCGATGCGCATCACCATAATCAAATAAAGCCTTATGCTGTGTACAACGATTATCCCAAATCGCCACATCACCCGCTTGCCACTGCCAACGCAAATGGAACTGCTCATTGGTGGCATGTGCAAATAGATACTGCAACAACTCAGCACTTTCAGTCTCATCCAGCTCATTAATACGCGTAGTAAACCCTTCGCTCACGAACAAAATCGGTTGACCTGTAACTGGATGCGTTCTCACCACAGGATGAACAACAGGCGGATTACGCTTAAAGGTTTCTTCCAACTTTTGACGCTCAACATCATTATGCGCAAAACGCTCAATCGGGAAAGACTGGCGGATATCATGCGTTGCGGTTAAGCCTTTTAACTTTTTCTGTAAATCTTGATCTAGCGCAGCAAATGCAGCCGCCCCACTCGACCATAACGTATCGCCACCTACAGGTGGAATTTTAATCGCTTGCAATACACAGCCCAATGGTGGCTTCTGGCTAAAGGTCACATCGGTATGCCAAAGCTCATTGTCACGTAAATCCTGTTTCCAGCTGTCCAGTACAATGATTTCAGGTACATTTTCGACTGATGGATAGATCGGATGAATATGCAAAGAACCAAAACTACGTGCCAGTTCAGCTTGCGCGTGTGGTGCTAGCTGCTGATTGCGAAAGAAAATGACATGATGATCAAGCAATGCTTGTTGAATTTGTTGGGTGGTATGTTCATCAGCCGTGTTTAAATCAACATCGTGAATAATTGCACCGATTGTTGGTTTAATCATTTCAATATTTAACGTCATCTCTAACTCTCTCATCTTTACCATTTGCACTTACAGCTGTTGACCATACCAAGGAGATAATTGCTTCTGTAACCAACGCAAGAATAATTCAAAACTGACTGCGACAATCGCAATCACAATAATACCAAGCACGACGGTATCCGTAATCAGGAACTGCGCCGCTGACTGCACCATAAAACCAATACCACGATCTGCCGCGACTAATTCTGATGCCACTAAGGTTGACCAACCCACACCTAAACCAATACGAATCCCCGTTAAAATATGCGGTAACGCAGTCGGCAAAATCACATGCCAAAATACTTGTGACTGGCTCGCCCCTAATGATAAGGCTGCACGCTCACGATTGAGCTGATGGCTGAGCACCCCATGCGTACTACTGATAATCACTGGTGCAAGAATGGAGAAGAAAATCAAAAGCACTTTGGTGGTTTCACCAATCCCGAACCAGATCACCAATAATGGCAAATACGCTAAAGGTGGAATCGGACGCAACAACTCAACCAATGGATCAAGCACTGCACGAACCCATTTATTCAGACCCATCCACAAACCTAAAGGCACGCCAATCGCAATCGCTGCAACAAGTGCCAGCAAGACACGCGAAATACTCGCTGCCAAGTGCTGCCATAAGGTCGCTTTCATAAAGCCTTGCTGGCTAACTTCAAGGAACTTTTGCCATACCGCTTGTGGACTCGGCAGAAATAAACTTGGAACAATTTTTAATGCAGTGATCAGGTACCAAATGACCAAGACACTCAATACACTCGATAAACTCAATACCAAGCTACGATGGCGAGCAATAAATCCACCTAATGCATTCAAAACTGAAGCCGATTGTTTATCCGATGCTTGAAGTGCAACTGGCTTGGTCACTTCATAGGCTGTATTTTTAGCTTGACCCGTCATACAGCCACCTCATGACCTGCCTGTTTCTGCACACGTAAACGTTCAAACAGTTGTTCACGCAATTGAATAAATTTGGGATCGGATTTAATTGCTCGAATCGATTCGCCCTGCTTATAACGATCTGCAAAATCCAGCTTTAACGTTTCCACAATCTTGCCCGGTCGAGCTGTCATTAACACCAGTTGATTGCTCAACAACAACGCTTCTTCAATGTCATGGGTAATCAGGAAGAACGATTTATTTTGCTCAATCCACAAATCCAGAACCAACTGCTGCATGGTTTCACGAGTAAAAGCGTCTAAAGCTGCAAAAGGCTCATCTAATAGAATAAAAGCCGCATGGCTAATCAACGCACGCGCAATACCGACACGTTGCTTCATACCACCTGACAATTCCCAGATATTGGCTTGAGCAACATGGCTTAAACCCACAATTTTCAGAATAGCATCGACTTGCTGCTGAATTTCTTGCGCTTTTAAACCCTTAAGCTGCAAAGCAAAACCAATATTTTCCGAGACATTTAACCACGGCAATAAGGCATGATCCTGAAATACCACCGCACGGCGCGCATCAGGCGCAGTCACGACTTCATGATCCAGTTTAATCTGGCCTGAACTCGGTGCTTGGAAACCTGCCAAAATATTTAACAAAGTGGTTTTACCACAGCCAGACTCGCCCAAAATCACAGTCAAAGTGCCTTCTTCAATCTTCAGATTAATATCTTGAAGAACAGGCACCGTCTGCTTTGGAAAAGTTAAATGAAGATGCTCAGCAGCTAATACGCTCATTTCGATCTCCTATGGCTGTAAGAACTGAGTCGTGACATTACCCTGATAATCAGGCTTCACCTGATCGACCTTGCCCTGACTTTTTAAGAAAGACGCGGTATCAAAAATATTCTTGGCAAATTCACCTGCTAAAGTCGCTTGTTGCTGCTGACCATCCAGATAAATATTTCCTGAAAGTAATAATGGAATGTCTTTGGCATCAGAACCCGTCAATTGAGCAATTTTCTGGATATGATCGGCATTCTGCTCAAATGCTTTTGGATCTTGGTTATAGGCTTCGATCTGTTGCAAACTGGTCTTCACGAATGCTTTCAAGAACTCAGGATTTTTCTCGGCAAAGTCTTTACGAACCACCCAAAGATCATAAGTTGGCGCGCCCCATTCACCGACCTGTTTCGAGTCAGTTAAAACATGACCGCTGGCTTTAACTTTGCTTAAAGCTGGTTCCCAAACATAAGTCGCATCGATATCACCACGCTCCCATGCCGCTGTAATTTCAGGTGGACGCAAATTGATGATCTTGACCTGATTGTCTGCAATATTCCAATGCTTTAAAGCGGACAATAAGCTGTAATGTGTGGTTGAAACGAATGGCACAGCGATGGTTTTTCCAATCAAATCCTGCGGCGTTTTAATGCCTGATTTGTTGCTAACCACCAATGCCTCAGAACCACCTAATTTTGCTGTCACCAAAAACACTTCAATCGGTAAATCACGGCTAGCTGCAGCCGCCAATGGACTTGAGCCAATATTGCCAATCACGACATCGCCCGAAGCCAATGCATTGACCACATCTGAACCCGCATCAAATTTACGCCATTGAATCGCCTGTCCACTCTCTCGCTCATAGTCACCGTTGGCTTGTGCAACTTTAGTTGGATCAATACCAGTCTGATAGGCGATCACTACTGCTTTGTTATTTCTAGACTGTGCGGGTGCAGCATCTTTTTGATTTTGATAGACAATAAAAGCAACAATCGCCACAAGGACGATCGCTGTAACGATTAACGGCTTGGTGTTCTTGATGCCCATAATTAGATGATCTTTCAACAATATCTGCTTATGGTATGCGCGAGGCTATATGATTAAAAATAAGAAAAAGTGAGTTACTTATTCTTTTTAAAGATAAGAATAAGCTTTAAACAATTTTTGCTGTTTTTATCGTCTACTCATATTTTTAATGCTATTTCATTTTATTTTCTCATGACATCTTGCTGATAGTTAAACGGGTCTTTAATTGAAAAGTAAAATATTTATTTTTAATAAACTCAGCATTAAAACTCATAACAATAACTTTAACTCAATTAAGCAATAAAAATCATATTAATAATCCGTATAAAAAACTGATTATTGATCAAAAGTAGATATATAAATAAATTTTGATTATTTTCCTGAATATAAAAACATGCCTAAGATAAAAACATCATCCCGCTGATGAATATAAAGGTTATAAAAATGAATGCTCAATTTGATTCTACTCAAACAGTAGAATCTTCCGCCAGTTCTCACGGTTTTTCGACAGATCCACAAGACATCTTGCAGCGTGCACAACAATATGCGGAAGAAAATGAACTCGATTTTACAGGGAGTATTCCCCCTGCTGAAGCATGGTTTCTGGTTCAAAACGGCCATGCTGTTTTAGTCGATGTACGCACGGCCGAAGAGCGTAAGTTCGTCGGTTATGTTCCTGAAAGTCTTCATGTCGCATGGGCAACAGGCACGTCATTTAATCGTAATCCCCGCTTTGTCAAAGAACTCGATAGCAAAGTCGGAAAAGACCAAACCATCTTGTTGCTCTGCCGTAGTGGGAAACGCTCCGCTTTGGCTGCAACCGCCGCGTTTAGCGCTGGTTTTGCTCAGGTTTATAACGTACTGGAAGGCTTTGAAGGCGATTTAAATGATCAGCAGCAACGTAATCAAAGTAATGGCTGGCGTATCCATCAGCTTCCTTGGTTACAAGATTAAGATGGCTGTTTAAACACGTATTGATGATTTGTAAGACTTATTTTAAGGAATTCTCGTGAGCCAATGGAAAATAAAGCCCGTCATCGAGGGCTTACAGCAAGCACGCCATGAATGGCGCGAACGCCAGCACAGGATTAAAGAATTCGGTGGCCGCGAGCTTCCCTCCAAGGAGGCACTTAAATCTATTCTTGATGACTTATGTGGCATCCTGTTTCCAATGCGACTGGGGCCAAGCGATCTGCGTCAGGAAACCGAAGATTACTATATTGCTTATACTCTTGATCGTGTCCTGAATGAACTGTTTGTACAAGTCAAACTGGCCTTAAATTATGAAGCTAAAAGTCGGGTCAAACAGATTCCCGTTTCCAGCAATGACAGACTGCTCTATGAACAACAAGTGGTTTTGGCACAAACCATCGTACAGGACTTTGCCAATAGGCTACCTACTATTCGTCGCTTACTGGATGCGGATGTCTGTGCGGCCTATGAAGGTGATCCTGCAGCGCATAGCGTCGACGAGGTACTACTCTGTTACCCAGGAATCTTGGCGATTATTCATCACCGCGTAGCCCATCAGCTCTATCCCAGCGTACCGTTACTGTCCCGAATTATTTCTGAACTGGCACATTCGGCAACTGGAATTGATATCCACCCAGGAGCACAAATTGGCCAAGGTTTCTTTATCGATCATGGTACAGGTGTGGTGATCGGAGAGACTTCCGTGATTGGTGAATATGTTCGTATTTATCAGGCCGTCACACTCGGAGCAAAACGCTTTGAACTGAATGATGATGGTGCTTTAAAGAAAGATTATGCCCGTCATCCCATTGTTGAGGATCATGTCGTGATTTATGCAGGTGCAACAATTTTGGGTCGAATCACCATCGGCAAAGGTTCAATTATTGGCGGGAATGTATGGCTTACCCATAACGTTGCAGCAGGCAGCCAGATTCTACAGTCACCAAGTGAGTCTTTACAGAATATTAATGTCTAATTAAATGAAATAAATAAGTGAAATGATTTTGAAAATATAAAGCACGATAAAATTTTATATTGATATTTTAACTGGATAAAAATAACCAATTATTTCCCAATTAAAATATGCATTCAAAAAACCCTTTTGTTTCATTCAATAAATGCGTCATTAAAAATTAATTATTTTTTAACAAAGCCAAAACAACAGGAAAAATGATTCATGGCAAAAACCACAGACAAAGTCCAACTTGCGCTTGGGGATCATGCTGCCAGACAGCTTGCAAATGCCACCAAGACCGTTCCACAACTTTCAACCATTACACCGCGTTGGCTCACGCATTTATTGCAATGGATTCCTGTCGAAGCAGGCATTTATCGCGTTAACCGTGTCAATAATACAGATGATATTCAAGTGGCTTGTACACAACGTGATGAAGCGACTTTGCCACAAACCTTTGTGGATTATGATCCGCAACCCCGTGAATATTTCTTGAATGGAGTTTCAACCGTTTTAGATATTCATACCCGTGTTGCAGATCTGTATAGCAGTCCGCATGACCAGATTAAAGAACAATTACGCTTAACTATTGAAACCATTAAAGAACGTCAGGAAAGCGAATTGATCAATAATCCTGAATACGGTCTATTGGCAAGTGTCGCAGATGAACAACGGATCTCCACATTAAATGGGCCACCAACACCCGATGACTTTGATGATTTACTCCGTAAAGTCTGGAAAGAACCGGGCTTCTTCCTCGCTCATCCAGATGCAATTGGTGCCTTCGGTCGTGAATGTACCCGTCGAGGAGTTCCACCACCAACCGTCAGTTTATTTGGTTCGCAATTCATTACATGGCGCGGTGTTCCCCTGATTCCATCGAATAAGATTCCTGTGGAAGATGGTAAAACCAAAATCTTGTTATTGCGTGTAGGTGAAAAACGCCAAGGTGTGGTGGGCTTATTCCAGCCGGGCTTGGCTGGTGAGCAATCTCCTGGCCTATCCGTACGCTTCATGGGCATCAACCGCAATGCGATTGCGTCTTATCTGATCTCTCTGTACTGCTCATTGGCGGTATTGACCGAGGATGCCTTGGCTGTGCTCGAAGATGTGGAGGTGGACAAATATCATGACTACCCAGTTAACTACAAGTAATTTAAACAGTCGTCCATCAGAGTCTGAAGTGGATGGTGTTCACCCACCGTCCAACTTCCCAGATGAAGCAACACTTTCACGGCTTGCCTCTGAATTTTTTGCTGCCCGACCAAGTGCTGGTAATGGACATTCTTCTGGTTTGAATCTGGACTTGCCTAATGTCGGTACGCCGCCCCATCAACCCCAGCCCGCTGAACCTTTAGCGGCGCTGAGTGGTCGTGCGCCCAATATTGCTTATGAAAAAAGTTTAAATCCTGAATACCCTGAGCATATTCCGAACTATCCAGACTACCCCGAACGCCGTGCGATCGCCTCTGCGCCAGTCGTGGGCGGAGCCAATTTACCACGTCCGCCCATTGAACCTAATTTTCCACAGGCGGTTCATAATGCGCCGAATGTACCTGTAGTTGAATCATCTCGTCCTTCAAGCAGTGAAACTTCACCCTTTTATTTTTTAAATGATTTTTCAGCACCGAGTTCATCAAGTTCTGAATTTGATGCTGCCAATTTTGCCGCAGCGCAATCTTTTCAATTACCTCATGGTGATGCACTGAAAAGCTTATTGCAGCAAGATACTCAAAATTCAACTCAAGCAAAAAATAACGCCTCTTCAGGCTTTTACTTCTTGGATCTGCCACAACCCAATGCGGGTTATGGAAATTATCAACCTTCACAACCACAGTTTGTCGCCAATGCTGCTCAGCCCTTGGATATTCAAGCGATCCGTCGTGACTTTCCCATTCTACAAGAACGCGTCAATGGTCGTCCTTTGGTCTGGTTTGATAATGCAGCAACCACGCAGAAACCACAGAGCGTGATTGATCGGATTGCCTATTTTTATCAGCACGAAAATTCCAATATTCATCGCGCTGCACATGAACTAGCAGCACGTGCAACCGATGCCTATGAACATGCGCGCAATGTAGTGGCACGTTTTATTGGGGCAAAATCATCAAAAGAAATCATTTTTGTTCGGGGTACCACCGAAGGCATTAACCTGATTGCCAAGACATGGGGTGAACAGAATATTGGTGAGGGTGATGAGATTATTGTGTCGCATCTTGAACATCACGCCAACATCGTCCCGTGGTTCCAGCTCACTAAAAAAGTAGGTGCCAAGCTCCGTGTCATTCCAGTGGATGATACCGGTCAAATCCTTTTGGAAGAACTACCCAAACTGATTAATGAGCGCACCAAATTGATTTCGATTACCCAAGTGTCTAACGCCTTAGGTACGGTCACACCTGTGGCTGAAGTGATCAAAATCGCGCATAGCAAAGGTGTCCGCGTCTTGGTCGATGGTGCCCAATCTGTTTCGCATATGCCAACCGATGTCCAAGCGATTGATACTGACTTCTTTGTATTTTCAGGACATAAAGTCTTTGGGCCAACAGGTATTGGAGCGGTATATGCCAAGCCTGAAATCCTGGAGACTATGCCTGTGTGGGAAGGCGGTGGTAATATGATTCAGGATGTGAGTTTTGAACAAGTAGTTTACCAACCCGCCCCCAATAAGTTTGAAGCAGGTACAGGTAATATTGCCGATGCTGTGGGTCTCGGTGCAGCACTGGAATATGTGGAACGCCTAGGCATTCATAATATTGCCCGTTATGAACATGACTTGCTGGAATATGGTCAGCATGCATTGAGTACAGTTGCAGGCTTAAGACCCATTGGTACGGCCCGAAACAAGGCCAGTGTGATGTCCTTTACCCTTGCAGGTTATTCGACAGAGCAAGTGGGTAAAGCACTGAATCAGCATGGCATTGCAGTGCGTTCTGGACATCATTGTGCTCAGCCAATCTTGCGTCGTTTTGGAGTAGAACAGACCGTACGTCCCTCTTTGGCGTTTTATAACACCACTGAAGAAATTGATTTGCTAGTGTCAGTCTTGCATCAATTGACCAGAAACAAACGCAGGGCTTAACCACTCTCCAATAAAAAGACTGCCTTAGTGCAGTCTTTTTATATTCAGGAAAATGCAACGCTCCAGATTAATCGTATTGCAACGACCCCAAGAATAACTCCCATCACGCGTTCAAAATACACCCCAAACTCTAAAAAGCGTTTCCGTACAATCGGTTGTGAAAACATGATACTGACCAAGATAAACCATAGCGCATTGACTAAACACATCCAGATGCCATAACCAATTTGAACCTTCAACGGTGTCGCGGGATTCACAATGGTGGTAAAAATCGCCAGAAAGAAAACGGTCGCTTTCGGATTTAACGCATTGGTTAAGAAACCCATGTTAAAGGCTTGGATTAAGCTCGGTTTACCCATCACCTCACCTGCCAAAATATCCAGATTGGCATTTGGTTGACTACGTAAACATTGCCAGCCCAAGTAAATCAAATAAGCAGCACCTGCCACGCGTAGTAACGACATTAACCAGACACTTTGCTGAATCAAAACCCCAACGCCGACCAAGGTGTAAAACACATGTACCGAGATGCCGACACCAATACCAATCGCGGTGATACAGCCAATTAAATAGCCATATCGAACACTCTGTCTTACTGTAATAATAAAATCAGGTCCCGGTAAAACAACTGCCATAAAATGGATCAATGCCAAGGCCAGAAACTCATGTCCATACAACTGCCACATTTCATTTATCTCCACATCATGACTACAGGAAAAGATTGTATTGCGATTTTTAAAGCGCGATAATCCAATCAAAATCCAAATAACTTTTGCATCATGAGCACAAATCAAAGTCTGGTTCTGTTAAATGAAATGGCAACCTTTGTCAAAGTTGTCGAAACGGAAAGCTTTTCTGAAACGGCGCGTCAGCTCGGTTCCACCCCTTCTGCGGTCAGTCGTGCCATTGCCCGTTTAGAGCGTGCTCTGGGCACACGCTTATTGCATCGCACCACACGGAAACTACGCTTGAGTGAAAGTGGTCAGCAGGTCTATGAGCGCTGTGTGGATCTGGTCAATGCAGCACAAGCGGTCATGGAAAGTTCAGGACAATTTCATATCGAACCACAAGGCGTGATTCGGATCAGTGTGCCCAAGGCGGTTGGACATTTTATGCTGCATCCTCACTTGCCTGAGTTCTTGGCCTTATATCCAAAAATTGATATTCAGTTGCTATTGGAAGACCGTTATATTGACTTGATTGATGACGGTGTAGATCTGGCAATTCGTATTACCGAACAACCGTCCGGTGGATTGATGGGACGTAAATTGATTGATATTGATCATTTGATTTGTGCTACACCTGAATATTTGCAGAAAAATGGCATCCCACAGCATCCACACGATTTAAAGCAGCATCAATGTATCTATTTGGGCGAACAACCCAATGATTCGAAATGGAAATTCCAGCAGGAACAGAAATCCATTACCGTTGCGGTGCGTGGTCGTTATGCTGCCAATCATACAGGCGTGCGCCTCAGTGCCGCTTTACAACATTTAGGCATTGCCAGTTTGCCGTACTTCGTGGCACGCCATGCTTTGGAACAAGGCACACTGGTTCAGGTCTTACCTGATTGGCATTTTAAAACCCACTATAGCGGTGGCGCATGGTTACTCTATCCACCTACCCGCCATGTTCCGCCTAAACTGAGTGTTTTCATTCAATATCTAGCTGAAAAATTAGCCGCTGAACCCGTCCTTTTTCAGCAAAACAATCCAAATTAAAACGATCACTTTCATTTATAAATTAAGCAAAAATAGCAAATAAACCAGCAGCCCATAAAACAACAATAATTTTATTTTTTAATTACTTAACCATAATATCTAGAGATATATAAAACAATAAAAAGCATCTTTATTTCTCATTTGACCAATCAGGTAATGCACAAAAACAGATATTTTTTGCTGCATAAGTTATTTTTCTTCATTTCACATAATCGCTAATCTAACAACCAAGTTGTTATAACAAGTTTAAGTTCAATGAACCAAGCGATTGTAAATAAAGTGAACGGCGAACGCCCATTGTATGATCAAGTCTATCAGGCCCTGCTCCAGCAGATTGTCGATGGAACTTACCAGATTCATCAGCAGTTACCGTCGGAAAAAGAACTGAGCGAATTATTTAATGTCAGTCGTATCACCATTCGTCAGGCACTCAATCAACTTCAGCTCGAACACTTGATTTACAAAATTCAAGGCAAAGGCACTTTCGTTAGCGCGCCGAAAACCTTTCAGAATATTTCCGAGTTGCAAGGCTTTGCCGAAGCTATGACCGATCTGGGACACGAAGTCTTTAACGTAGTCAAAGAATTTCGCTTTATTCCAGCCACACCGCACATTGCCTCGAAATTAAAAGTTTCTGTCAACAGCACGGTGGTGGAGATTAAACGGATTCGTTTACTCAATCGTAAGCCCGTTTCATTTGAACTGACTTATTTACCCGAAGCGATTGGAACAGCTTTGCAACAGATCAATCTCTCCACTCGCGATGTGTTTTTAGCGATTGAAGAGGATTTATCGATTGCCTTAGGACATGCCGATTTAAACATTGATGCCACGCTTGCTGATGAAGAACTCAGTGAACTTTTGCAAGTCGATCTCCATGCACCGCTATTAAGAGTGGAGCGACTGACTCACGATCATGCAGGACATCCTATTGATTTCGAATATCTCTATTTTTCAGGAGAGCGCTTCCAATACCGTTTAAGAGTAGATCGAAAGTGAAATACCTAAGCACCATTACTTTGTGAATTAAAACGCACTCAAAAAGGCACAACATGAATACGATTACACTGGACTATGACATTGTCGTCATCGGTGGGGGGACGGCTGGCCCAATGGCAGCCATTAAAGCCAAAACAGCCAACCCCAACCTGAGAGTTTTATTGATTGAGAAAGCCAATGTGAAACGCAGCGGCGCAATCTCAATGGGCATGGATGGCTTGAATAATGCCGTGATTCCGGGCTACGCCACGCCTGAGCAATACACCAAGGAAATTACCATTGCCAATGATGGCATCGTCAATCAGGCCACGGTTTATGCCTATGCCAAGCATAGTTTCACCACCATTCAACAACTGGATCAATGGGGCGTGAAATTTGAAAAAGATGAAACGGGTGAATATGCAGTCAAAAAAGTTCATCACATGGGCGCTTATGTGCTGCCAATGCCTGAAGGTCATGACATTAAAAAAGTGTTGTATCGCCAGCTAAAACGCGCTCAGGTCAAAATTAATAACCGTATCGTCACCACTCGCCTGCTCAAAAATGCAGAAGGCGCCATCAACGGCGTACTGGGTTTTGACTGTCGCAATGGTGATTTCTATGTAATCAAAACCAAGGCTGCGATTTTATGTTGTGGAGCCGCTGGACGTTTGGGCTTGCCAGCATCTGGCTATCTCATGGGAACTTATGAAAATCCAACCAATGCGGGTGATGGTTATGCCATGGCTTACCATGCTGGGGCGGAACTTTCCAATCTGGAATGTTTCCAGATCAACCCACTGATTAAAGATTATAACGGCCCTGCCTGCGCCTATGTAACGGGACCTTTGGGTGGTTATACCGCCAATAGCAAAGGTGAACGCTTTATCGAATGTGACTACTGGTCAGGCCAAATGATGTGGGAGTTCTATCAGGAACTACAAAGTGGCAATGGCCCCGTGTTCCTGAAAATGGATCATCTGGCGGAAGAAACTATTCAAACCATTGAAGAGATTCTACATACCAATGAACGTCCAAGTCGTGGCCGTTTCCATGAAGGGCGTGGCACAGATTACCGTCAGGATATGGTGGAAATGCAGATTTCAGAAATTGGCTTCTGTAGTGGTCACAGCGCATCTGGGGTGTGGGTCAATGAAAAAGCGGAAACCTCTGTTAAAGGTTTATATAGTGCAGGCGATATGGCAGCTGTTCCACATAACTACATGCTCGGTGCCTTTACCTATGGTTGGTTTGCTGGGGTGAATGCCGCTGAATATGTCGCAGAACAGACAGATTCAGAACTAAATGCCGATGAAATTGAAGCCGAAAAAGCCCGTATTTTTGCCCCATTACACCGTCCTGAAGGATTGTCATCGGAACAGGTGGAATACAAGTTACGCCGTATGGTGAATGACTATTTACAGCCACCGAAAACCCGACAAAAAATTGAGATTGCGTTAAAACGCTTCGAAGAAATTAAAACTGATATTGGGCAAATCAATGCCAGCCATCCACATGAATTGATGCGTGCTGCCGAAGTTGCCGTGATTCGCGACTGTGCCGAAATGGCAGCACGTGCTTCGCTATTCCGCGAAGAAAGCCGTTGGGGGCTATATCACTATCGCGCAGATTGCCCAGAAAAAAATGATCAGGACTGGTTCTGTCATGCGCATCTGAAAAAAGATCAGCACGGCGCTATGGTCAGCTTTAAAAAAGCGGTTGAGCCCTACCTGATTCCAATTGATGAAGATGAGGCTAATTCATACAACCTGTTGCGGATTAATAAAAAATTAGTGGCTGAAATAGTCGAATAAGGAACATCACATGGCTTTTATTTTTAAAGAAATTGCCCACCGCACTGCTGCACCTGTGTTGGTGGATGAAGACAAATGTATTGCGGATAAAGGCTGTACCGTCTGTGTGGATGTTTGCCCGATGGACTTATTGGCGATTCATCCAGACAGCAACAAAGCCTATATGCAGTTTGATGAATGTTGGTATTGCATGCCATGCGAGAAGGACTGCCCGACCGATGCCATTCAGGTCAACATTCCATATTTACTTAAATAAGGGGGAACAGCATGAGATTTAATAACTTGGCAAATAGTCTGATTTGGGGAGAATAAAGATGAGCCTAAATTATCCAAGCCTTGCAGATCTTGATGAAGATTATGCGGATTATCTCTTTCAACTGAATCGGGACGATGAAAATATCCGCTTTGTCGCACTGATGAATATTGCAGATGAAGAACAAACGGCATTATTACCTTGGTTACAGCATGCGGTTTTACATGACCCCGCCAGTAAAGTACGTGAATTGGCAGCCACCCGTTTAGAAGGTTGGGAAGATGCAATCTCTTTACATACGTTGGCTCAAGCGCTGAGTGATCAACATGAAAATGTACGTACCGCAGCAGCGCAAAGTCTTAGTGAAATCAAACATGCTGAATCTGCGCATCATCTGGCTACCTATTTGCAGCATTCTGATGACTTTGTGATTGCGTCTATCTTGAGAGCGCTTAAAGAGTTGCGCGCTGAATCGTTATTTGATGCCATTCTCAAATATGCTCAGCATGCCAACCCTTTAGTCCGTAAAGAAGCGGTCAGCACCTTGAGCTGGTTGCAGAAACAGGACGGCTTGGCAACACTGGCACAGATCGCACAGCATGATGTGGATATCGAAATTCGTCGTATTGCCACAGGTGCTTTAGCGGCTAGCCAAACGTTAACGCCCGAAATCTTATCTGCCTTACACCGTTCTCTGATCGCTGAGGCATGGCAACTCCGAGTTGAAGCCGCCTTGACCATCGGAAAATTAAAAGTGATTGAATTAGAACAACCACTTTTGCAACAACTCGACGATACTTATTGGCAAGTTCGCATTGCTGTGAGCCGTAGTTTGGGTTTACTCAAATCCAAAGCAGCGATTGCCAAACTTCAAGAAAATTTCCAGCATGACATCAGTAACTTACGCAAAGAAGTCGCGATTGCTTTAGGGGAAATAGGTGGGGAATCAGCTCAGCATATTTTATTACAGCATGCGGAAGATCCTGATCCCGAAGTTCGCAAATCAATTCGTATTGGATTGGCACTCATTCAGGAGAAATTCAATGCAGCTTGAACCGAGTCAACTTAAAGTAGATATCGAACAACAACGTCTGTTTCTCTCTTGGGAAGATGGTACAGCAAAGGATTTTAGCCATGCTCATCTCAGAGCCAGTTGCCCTTGTGGTTTTTGCCGAGCCAAGCGCCTACAGCAAAGAGAGATTGAATATCCAGATCATGTTGCCATTACAGCCATCTATTCCCAAGGGTATGGGATTCAAATTTGTTTTGATGATGGACACGATAAAGGGATTTTCCCTTGGGCTTTTTTAAAGGAATTGAGTAGCTGAGATCCATATTGAAAGTGAAGAAATCGATCTATAGATCGCGTGTTTTCATTATTTTGAATTATTAAGCCACTAAAATAGCTAAGCTCAATTGTAATCATCCTTTATCATACAAGGATAAAAATAAAAACACTTTGGAAATTCGCATGCCACCACCAGATGCTGTCCCCCCAATTCAATCAGTTCCTTTCTGGCAAGCTTTTCTGTTCTGGTTGAAATTAGGATTTATTAGCTTTGGTGGCCCTGCCGGTCAAATTGCAGTGATGCATCAGGAACTGGTGGAACAAAAACGCTGGATTTCTGAGAAAAGATTCTTGCATGCACTGAATTACTGCATGTTACTCCCCGGCCCCGAAGCACAACAACTCGCGACGTATATCGGCTGGCTCATGCATCGAACCACAGGCGGTTTGATTGCAGGAATTCTATTTGTACTGCCCTCTTTGTTCATCCTGATTGCACTGTCATGGATTTACGTACAATTTGGAGACGTGCCCATCATTGCAGGACTGTTTTATGGGATCAAACCTGCGGTTACTGCCATTGTATTTCATGCAACTTACCGCATAGGCAGCCGAACGCTCAAAAATTCATTTCTTTGGTTAATTGCAGCCTCGGCCTTTATTGCCATTTTTGTTTTTAATATTCCTTTTCCTTTGATCGTGTTTGCTGCCGCGCTTGCAGGCTACCTGCTGAGCAAGAAAAAACCAGATTTATTTACCCATCAAGCTGCGCATCAAAATAGCCAAAAAAACTATGGCACAGCACTGATTGATGATGATACGCCGACACCAGCACATGCCATTTTTCGCTGGTCAAACCTGATAAAAATCGTGGTCATCGCAGCCTTGCTCTGGCTGATTCCAATTACGCTTTTAACCCTAAGTCTCGGTTGGCAACATGGCTATACGCAAATGGCATGGTTCTTTACCAAAGCGGCTTTACTCACTTTTGGCGGTGCTTATGCGGTTCTGCCCTATGTCTATCAAGGTGCTGTCAATAATTATGGATGGCTCAGCCCGACCCAAATGATTGATGGTTTGGCACTCGGCGAAAGTACCCCGGGCCCACTGATTATGGTGGTGGCTTTCGTAGGCTTCTTGGGGGCTTATAATCATGCATTATTAGGTAATGATCAGCTATTTTTAGCAGGTGCAATAGGTGCCGTAATTGTCACCTGGTTTACTTTTTTATTTTCCTTTGTCTTTATTCTAGCGGGCGCGCCCATTATTGAATCGACCCATAATGAACTGAAATTTACTGCTCCGCTCACTGCAATTACGGCGGCCGTAGTTGGTGTTATTTTAAATCTGGCCTTGTTCTTTAGCTATCATGTGTTATGGCCAAAGGGTTTTCACCATCCTTTTAATTACGAAGCAGCCTTGATTACAGTAGGTGCGCTGATTGCCTTATTTAAATTTCAGCTCAATGTCCTGTATGTGATTTTTGCCTCAGCCTTTTGTGGCCTCATTTTATATATCGGTACTTAGTTCAATGCATCGAGTAAAGTTATCTACTCAATGCTTGCGGTTTAAATATGATGGATCTCGATAGAGGCATGCACGATTTCCTCATGAATCGCTAATCCAGCTTTAACCTGATCAGGAGTCAGATCAGCCAGTACGGTTTCCAATCCTAGAATACAAGAGAATTTCCCTTTACCGACCTTCCATACATGTAAATCCGTGATTTCGACCTGTGGAAACTGTGCAATAACTTCTTTAATTTCTTCGACAACGGGATGCCCCATTTCTGCATCCAGTAAAGTTTTTCCTGTTTCCTGCATCAATCCCCAAGACCATTTTGCAACCAGCAATGCCCCGACAATCCCGAGCAAAGCATCCAGAAAATTCCAGCCAAAATACTTAGCTGCAAATAAAGCAATAATTGCCAGAACTGACGTGACCGCATCAGCAACCACATGCAGGAATGCTGCTTTTTGGTTTAAATCATGATGGTCATGTCCATGATGATGCGCTTCATGATGGTGGCTATGCGAATGGTGATGGTCATCATCGTGACCGCTGTCATGTAATAACCATGCACAAATTAAGTTTACAACGAGACCCACTATTGCAATTGGAATCGCTTCATTAAAATGAATAGTCACCGGGTTAAATAAACGTTCTAGAGACTGTATGCCCATCAACAAGGCCACGACCATCAACAAAATGGCACTGCTATAGCCTGCCAGAATTTCAATTTTCCATGTGCCAAAACTAAAGCGCTGATCCTGTGCATAATGTCGCGCCATACGATAAGCAAAATAGGCCAGCCCCAGCGCCAGCATGTGTGAACTCATATGCCAGCCATCGGCAAGTAAAGCCATGGAATTAAAAAACCAGCCTCCCAGAATTTCCAGTACCATCATTATGGCGGTCAAAATCGTTGCGATTAAAATTCGTTTTTGTGCTAATGGATTTCCTTGATCAAACTGATGAGAATGACGTCGTTCTAGGTTAGTATGCTGCATTTATTCTAGGCTTCCAATATACTCTACCCCAGTATATATTTTTTAGGAAAAAAAAGTATGGCTCATCTGCATCATGATAAAAAAATTTTAAATCGGGTTAAACGGATTCAAGGACAGCTCAATGCCGTTGAAAGGTCACTTTCAAGTCCTGAAAGTTCCTGTATCGAAGTTTTGCAACAAGTCGCTGCGGTTAAAGGTGCCGTGAATGGCCTAATGAATCAACTGATTGAACAGCATTTAAAAGAGCATGTGCTTAAAGATGCTGATCACGTTAATGATGAGGAAGTCCAACAGTTTCTTGCATTATTGCAACGCTATTTATAAGTGCCAGATTTCATCGGTAAGTTGTTCGATTTCAGACCGATCATGACTGACATAGAGCATCGGTATTTTCACCTCCTCTTTCACACGTTGAAAAAAAGGAATGATCTCGGCTTTATGTGCACTATCCAGTGCGGAAAGCGGCTCATCTAGTAACAACAATTGTGGTGAATACAGCAAAGCTCGCCCTAAAGCCACTCGCTGTTTTTCCCCTCCTGACAGCTTAATTGGCATACGTTCAGTCAAATGTCCCAATTTGAGCAGCTCAATCATATAGTCCAGTTCAAACTGGCGTAACTGTGGTGCAATATGCTTAAAACCAAACAGTAAATTCTGTTTAACATTTTTATGTGGGAACAACTGTGCATCCTGAAAGACGAGCCCGACCCGACGCTGTTGCGTGCTGAGATTAACGCTCTGAACGTGATCAAACCACGTCTGATCCTGAACTCGAATCCAGCCAGAATGCGGCCGAATTAAACCTGCAATGCTATGTAAAATCGTAGTTTTTCCTGAACCAGAAGCTCCAAATAAGCCGATTACAGGCTGATCGGATTGAAAGCGTTGATCCAGACAAAATTGCCCTTGTTGCAGTTGGATATGACAATCAATCATGCTGAGTGACCCCGCTTATTTTTCTGATAACGGTTAAACCACTGGGCAAACCACAAGGCGAAGAACGCTACCGACAATGACAAAATAATCAATCGCCACAATGCTGCTTCAGTATCAGGTTGTTGCATCAGACTATACATTGCCAAAGGTAAAGTACGGGTTTCACCCGCAATATTCCCCACAAAAGTAATCGTTGCTCCAAACTCACCTAAACTTCGGCAAAAACATAAAATCCCGCCCACCAAAATCCCACTACTGGCCAACGGTAATGTCACCTGCATAAATGCGCCAAAGGAAGAAGCACCCAAAGTCTTCGCAGCCATTTCCAAGCGTTGATCGACCAGTTCAATTGCCAGTCGGATCGATTGCACCAACAATGGAAAACCCATCACCGCAGAGGCTAATACAGCGCCCTTCCAGTTAAAGGCAAACTCCAAACCAAGTGGCGCAAGATATTGTCCAAATAATCCTCGATTACCAAACAATTGCAGTAATAAATAACCCGGAACTACAGGCGGTAAAACCAAAGGTAAATACACCAGCGTCTCAAACAGTGATTTACCCCAAAATTCTTTACGCGCCAAAACCCAAGCGACCAGCGTTGCTGGAATAAGGCTAAACAGCAAACATGCTGCCGCTACTTTGCATGACAGCTTCAATACTTCGATTTCTTCAGGGCTCAAGATCATCATTCAGTTACTGCAATACACTAAAGCCATATTTTTTATATACTGCCTTTGCCTGCCCACTTTGTAGAAACTTGTAGAATTTGACTGAATCCGCATTTTTCTTGATCAGACCCACAGGATAGATAATCGGTGGATGGGTATTCTCAGGGAAGATTCCTGCAACTACGACATCTTTGCTGATCGCAGCATCTGTCGCATAAACGATTCCAACCTGACATTCACCACGTGCGACAAAGTTCAACGCAGCACGTACATCTTCGGTTTCAACCAGTCGTGGTTCAAGTTTCTCCCACCAGCCGAGTGAGCTTAAAGCCTGTTTTGCATATTTTCCCACAGGCACACTTTTGGTATCGCCTGTGCAGAGCTTGCCTTGAATGGCTTTGATTGGATCAACAGTTTTATCCATTTTTAATTTAATCGGACGATCTTTAGGTGTAATCACCACTAAACGATTGCCTAATAGATTGATACGGTCTGCTGGCGCAACCAACTGTTTATTCTGTAAATAATCCATCCATTGCACATCAGCTGACATAAATACATTTGCTGGCGCGCCTGCTTCAATCTGTTTGGCTAAGGTTGAGGAACCTGCATATGAGGTTTTGACTTCAGTTTTATTTTTTTGCTCATACAGGGTCTCAAGTTCATTCACTGCATTGGTCAAACTGGCCGCTGCGTAAACAGTGATGGTATTCCCCGCAAACGCATGCGTTTGGATGAATAAACTGATGGCTAAAACTGCACAGTATTGATAGGTCTTTTTCATCGTTATTGACATTATTCTGTCCTCAAATTTCGATATGTTTTCAAAAATATATCGCTTAATAAAGATACACTAAAAATAACAATTCGCTAGTCTTGTTCTTCTTATTCATTCATCTGTTTGTAACGTCATCAAGCATCGAACTTTATGTGTTGTGATCAGTATTTTTGGATGCAAAAACAAAAACGTCTATTCAAACATCAAATTAATGATGCTGAATAGACGTCGTCTATCTTGAGTAGATAACAGGAGTTGTTATCTTAGGAATGATGCCGAAAAAGATGCATAAGAATTATGAAACCATTGAAGCAACAGTCATGCTCAATCTGAGCTAAGCTCTAACCGCCAAACTCTGCTTCGGCAACAACTTGCAACCACATGATAAAGGATCATTCACGCGTGCTGCAGCTTTGCCCATCACCTGCATATTTGGGTCACCCGCCACAATCGTAGCAACCGTTTTATGCTTTGGACAGGTCGCCTTGTCACCAACACAGGCAATCGGAATACCCTCAATCAAAAAGCTACTGTTTCCACTAATGACTTGTCCACCGCCGGTGGTTGGACAACCAACAACAATATAGGGTGTTGCCATAATCACATCCCTCGCATGTAGGTATTTAAACGGTTAAAGCACTTCAAATTCAATTCGACGGTTTTTACGACGTCCATCTGCTGTTGCATTATCAGCAACGGGTTGGCTAGAACCCTTACCTTCTGTACTCAAACGGTCGGCAGCGATACTTTTACTGACCAGATAACTTTGTACCGCAGCAGCACGTTGCTGACTTAACACCGTATTTTTATTGGCATCACCAGAGCTATCGGTATGCCCAATAATTTTGACTTTCTTGCCGCCAACCTTATTTAAAGCCACGGCCATTTCATCGAGAATCTGTTGTCCTGCCGCGGTCAAGATTGCACTGCCTGATTCAAATTCAATAATTCGGTTTTTCAATGCATCATCGATAATTTTTTGCTCTGCCTGATTCACAGAAAGCTGTGCATTAAAACGATATGGCTGCTGCACTAAAGCCTGAAAATTATTGGTGGTCGGCTGAATATCATTAGGATCGGTCATTTTTCCCGTTAATTCAACTTGTGTTCCTCTCACACGCAATTGCCCCTGCTTGACCTTTTTCAAGTCAGGTGTAATCACACGCGTTACGGAATCACTCCATCCATTTGGCGCTGAAACTGGACGAACCTGTATTTTATCGACCACTTGATCTGCACCATAAACAGACTGCATCTTGACCAGAATTGCCTGTTTGCTGGCATCATTCGGCACCACACCTTCCACGACGATTGGAGCAGCATTGAGCACTGCACTTTGACCGAAGACGGTTAAACCAAAGACCAAACCAGCCCATAAAGATTTCGAATTATTTCTCATATTTATTCATCTAAAAAAGTTTGTCGAAATAGCTTTAAGCCTTGGTTAAGGCTCATCTGACGCTGACAAAGTGATTGTTCGAGTGTAGCTAGGCCAGCATTTTGCTCCAGATAAGCATCGATCCATTGCGCCTGAATCAATGAAACCCAGTGTTCACTCTGCATATTCTGGGTAAAGATATCACTCAATGCCATGATATCTGCGCCCTGAAAACCAATAAATAAAATCGGTTCCTCACGATGCAAGATGCCTATCAGGATTTCGGTGTTGTTAATTCCTAAGAATCGTCCAATCATGCCCACCCAGAAGGCAGCAATTTCATAGCAATACATATGATTATTGATCGGCAGGATTAACACCTTGTTTAAGCGACTGGTGCCATTCTTTAAAATCGGTTGCAGTAAAAGCCCCAGACCAATCATGCTTTGTGCAAGTTCATAGACATTGATTTTCATCAATTGCGCAAATGAGTGCATGGTATGATTTTCATAGAAACCATTACATTCGGTCGGCGTAAATAACTGAACCGTGTTTGGCAGATTATTCAGCTTTTCCAGCATGATGTTGGTATCACGGATACTGCGTAATACCCGATTACGCTGAAACAGATCAACCAATACCGACTTGTAATAATACGGCGCCAGCAAGAGATTCTGATACGGTTGTTCAACTTCCAGTAGCTGGCTTAACACCATCGGAAATGCTCGCCCTGAGCTGTCCTGACTGGCAATCAGGTTGGCGGCCAGAAACATCGGCTCAGCAGGATTGGCGATAAAGAAATCCAAGGCAGGCAAAGACTCATAACGTTGTTTGAAGTCAGGCGCGCGCATGGCATGTTCAAGTGCTTCTGTGATCCATTGATCAAGCACCTGAATCAACGCATATTGTCCTTTGGATTTTAGAAAGTCACCACGCGCGGGTGTCTTTCCGTAATACAAAGGTGTCGTCTTTACTTGTTGCATCCCAGCACCTCCTGATGTTCCGTGATTGTCCCTAACATTACGGTGTTACCCCCGGCTGAGCAGGTGCAGCTGGTTGTGGTTTAGGTGCAGCACCCGCAGGTGTTGCCTGCGCAGAAACCACACGTACCGCTTTCTCTGTCACCACTTTATCTACCAGTTGCAGGCCAGCATAACCACGGCTTGAGCCGATATTGCCTGAGCTATTACCACTAATCAGACGGAAGTTCACTTTTAAGGTTAACGATGGTTCAGCTTTGCTGGTCCATGTCATTTCAAAGCTACCATTTTGCTCTTTACGCTGTGCTGCATCGATCAAACGGTTAATACCATATTCACCTGGTTCTTCGAAAATGGTATGGGTCTTACCTTCAAGATCCACTGCCGTAATACGTGCACCAGGAATCGCACCCTGATTCGGCCATACGAAGTTCACCCATTGCTGAATGCCATTTTCAAACACCATACGCTGACCATCGATATCAATGGTATACGACAAGTACTGTGGATTCGGTAATGGATAGAACTGGAAGTTCGATTGATTTGACACAGGTGCAGCGGCTGGCTGATCCAGACTACCAGTCGCCATACCATTGATTGGTGCGACATATTGCTGGAATGCCATCACAAATTGCGGGTTCAGACTAATGCCCAAGTCTTTCCAGGTTTTAGAAGTCAACACATAGCCACGGCGAATCACAAATGGATCTAAGGCTTCTTTGACAAAGCGTGCAATGCTACCTGTTTCACCAAAGATCTGACCAATTTCATTACTGGTTGCCTGTAAAGTCACACTTGAGTTAAATGGATACTTCTGGCTCAAATTGGTTTTGAATGGTTGATACGCCTGAATGCCCCACAATTTGTTTAACTCATCTTGTGTCGGTGCAATCAAGCTGGCAAATGATTGTGTCAACGGTCCCATCAACAGCTTTTGCAATAACTGCTGATCGGTATCTTTAAGACCCACCATCATTTTCTCATCCACATATTTCTGAGTGATGTTGAAAACTGAGGTTTGGTCATTGATGGTTTGTTTCACCAAGGCCATCGCGCTTGGGCCAATCTCGCCTGCTGTTTTCAGATCATTGAACTTGCTGCGTACTTGCGCAAGATTATTCATGTATTCATCAAACAGAGATTTATCTTGTAAATCATCGCGCTTACGCACCAATTGATAGAACATCTGGTACTCTTGAGAAATCGCACCTTGTGCTCTATTCACCGCTTGAGCAGCAGCTCTATCATCCGAATTGTTCAATACTTTACGCTTGAACCAAGCCACAAAACCTTTTTCAGGTACAGCAAGCTCAGCCTGTACAATCGGATTATCCCAATTGGTCTCGATAGCGATACGCTGTAATAGCGTACGGATTGGTGAGTTTTGTGGTTCACCCAGGATATCAATGGTCTTGACTTGCTGGCTAAACTGATCGGCTTTAGCATAATAAATACCGCTCAGGAACTTCTTCCATTCTGTCACATATTCTTGCTTATACAATGCAACCAGTTGTTTGCGAATCTGCTCTGGGCTACCCGAGAAAGTTAAGTCATCAGATTGACGGCTATTCAACACCCAGTCTTTACTGTCTGTTGGTTTATTCGCAGCTTCATCAATCGCCTTTTCAACATATTCATCCCATGCTTTTTGTGTAAACACACCTGGTAATGCATAGCTGCCCAATACAATTGAACGGTTTTGCTCACCGACGATCTGTCCCACTGTCACCGCAGGGAAACGGACTGCTGCACGCATCTTGATTTCGTTATAAACACGATCACGTGCTGGCATACCACGAATGACTGACAACAGTACCTGACGTGTTTGATCAACCACTTGCGCATCTGTTTCAAGCACAGGGAAACCTTCCTGATTTGCCAATGTCATGGCATAAGAAAGAATTTTTTCCGCATCCTGAATCATTTCGCCACGCGGCATCTGACCACGGTTAGCATCTAGCCAAGAACGCCAGAAACGCGACACCTGATCACTTAAATGACTGCTATCCATATATTCTGGATTGCTCATCATTAAGTAGGCTTTTAATGCATTATAAGCATCTTGCGGATTACTGTCCGAAGGCTCCAGATATTGTTGAGTCTTGGCAACCTGTTTGATTTCCACATTAACGTGGTTGGCTTTCAGGGTTGCTTCATTATTTTTTACACGTTGCAAATACTGAGCAATATTTTGTTGGGTCGGCGTCAGAACAATCTGCTTGATCCCTTTTAAGTATTCTGCTTTTAAGCTCTCACGTAACTGATTGCCTTGGTACAAACCAAAGCTGAATTTGAGTGGACGATGATCGTTGAACTCATCCAGCTGTTGCAAGCGTTCCTGCAAGATCAGTAAAGCTTCAAGCTGGGTTGAAAGCTGTTGACCTGAGGCTTTTTCCAAATGCACCACTTTATCTAAATCAGCCTGCACATCTGCAATCAATTGCTGGTTATTGCGATATGACCATACCCACACGCCTAAGACCAGTGAAACGCCGACCAGCGCTGCAATAAATCCAATATAGCGCTGACGCTTTTTCGCAGGATTAATATGCTGTTTGACCAAGTCCTTATCTCGCAAAATAACATTGGAGAATAGACCTTGTAAGAAATAGCCGTGATTTGGTGCAAGAGATGGACTCACGCCATCCTCACCATTTGCCTGAATCTGCTGAAGCTGGAACTCTTGTGCAATATTTTCAGTCATTGGACTTTCAATAATGCCTTCCTGCAAAGCACTGGTGAAATAAAAACCACGGAACACAGGTTGGAACTGATACGGGTTATCTTCAAACAAAGTGCCGATAAAGCTTTTTAATGCAGGTTTTAAGGTTTTAAATTCCAGCGGGAATGTCATCACACTTGGAGAAATATTTTGCGAATGACGACGGCTTAAATGCGTGGTGCTGACGCTTTTGAGACCATCGTAAAGAATGCTGTAATGTTTTTCGAATAATTCGACGGCATTCTGAGATGAGTTTTGCTCATACGGCAGCGTTGCGCCCCAAGCCTGATTGTATTCCTGTGATTCATAACAATCGAAGAACTCGGTAAAACCTGCAATCAAGTCCATTTTAGAGAACACCAGATAAACCGGAACAACGACTTCAAGTCGCTCGGTTAAATCCTGAATACGGGCACGTAAATTCTTGGCTAGTTTCAATGAGTTTTCAGGACTTTGGCTGATCAATTCAGCAATACTGACAATCACGATCAGACCATTCACAGGTGCCTTAGAACGGTTCTTCTTCAAGATATTTAAGAAACCCAACCACTCAGAATGATCTTCCGAGTACACCGAATAACGGCCTGCGGTATCGAGCAAGATCCCTTCTGTTGAGAAGAACCAGTCACAGTTACGTGTACCGCTCAACCCAGCAGACACCATCTTTTGATGGGTTTCTTCAAATGGGAACTTTAATCCAGAATTATAAATTGCCGAACTCTTACCTGCGGCCGGGTTACCAATCACCATATACCAAGGCAATTCGTATAAAGCGGCATTGCCCTTTTTATCGCCCAGTTTAGATTTGCGAATCAACTGGATCGATTCTTTCATCTGCTGCTGGATTAGCTGTAGTTCGGCTTTATCTTTTTGTTGTCCGTACTCAGCCTTGCTGTCCTGCTCAATCGCATTGGCAAGTTCCTCACCTTGTTCCGCATGGCGTTTTCGCTGGATCAACCAGTAAATCCCATACACAATCAGGCCCAAAGCATAAGTCGCCGCCAGCGCCCAGAAGATATGACGCGGAATCGACGAATATGAAGAAATAAGCGCCACAAATAAGGACAAAGCAATGATTGCCTTAGGATTAGTGATGTACTGCCACAGATAACCTAAAATGGTATACATTGAGTTCTCAAATTCTTAATAAAGTTAATCAATCAGCAATTGCTACACTTTCCTGATCTGGTGAGATCTCTGGGAAAGTTTGAATAAATGCTTTTAAATTTTGTCCATAAACAAAGGCAACCTGTTGATCTGGAAGATGTGCCCCCAACATCAATCCAAAAACTTTTGCCACGTTCTGGGTATTCCCAGCAGCAGGTTTACAATATAAATAATGATGCTGCTCTACTGGGCTTTGTGCAAAAAACTGATCCAGCTTTTTGACCACCTTGATATCGGTGCCATCCTCGACCACCAGTACAAAAGGTTCTTCATCTTGGTATTGTGGTAAATCATGTATTTCTAGCTCTTTGAATATTTGGTCTAAATTATTTTGATGAGAGACCAGCTTTAACGTTTTTAAAGGCTGTTGCTGTAGCAGCTGTACATCTGGATGCGCCACACAACTACTACCGACAAATTCAGCAGGCGTATAGGCACTCATGCCCCATACCTTTTCATCCACGATTTCCTGATCAATTTCCGAGTCTGCAGTAATGATCAATGAAATTTCATTCGGCTGCTTTTGAATCCGTTCGATTAACTCGACCACATTCTGATCCGTCGATGCTGCACTGATAAAATGATATTCAATATGGAATTTTTGCGGAATGATGCCCAGACCATAGAAAATCGTCTGGATCATTTCATTACTACTTTGGTCATTCCAGGTATGAACAACATCTTCAGACAGCAAAATATGTAAATTTAGCTTATCTAAGCGGTAAACCTTCTCGATCTGAATCTCTTCACTTTGCTCTTCTCCCGAAAAACTCGGGTCAATCCATGCAGGATGCATACGATATTCATGCAAATTCTGGCTTTCATAAAACAGACTAGACCGCTTTAAATGGTCTGAAATAGAAACTAGAATATCACTGTGCTGTTCAATCTGATGCAGAATCAGCGCCATGATCCGCTGTTGCCGAATAGATAAAAACTGCGATTCATCCTCTTCATCCTGACTGACTTGCTGATCCAGCTCTTCAATACGATAGGATAAAATCGGTAATCCCTGAAAGCTCAATAAATGTGGATCGAGCTGTGGACTGGCAAATTCTTTAATCCCTGTCAGGATGGCATCATTTTCACCCAATGCACTATAAGCGGCAGCGGAATACAAATTAACATTCAACCACTTACTTTCTTGCGCGACAGGTGCTTGCTCATCCTCTGCTGTATTGTTATTTTGCTCAGCGGCCAAAGCTTGTTGCTTTTTCTCTTTATATTTTTGGTAGCCTTTATAAATCAACCAAGGCGAAAGCAACACAAATGTAATGACAATAGGCAGAATCAGGAAATAATTGATCAGATCGGCTGATTCAGGTAAATATTGCGTATCTCTCCAATAGAAGATCACAATCAGTGCAACCAGAATAAAACAGGTGATTAAAGTCGCGAGTATTTTCTTGATCATTATGCAGCTCCTAAAAGCGCATAACGCGTTTCACTGTTATGTTGTAACTGTACCGATGGCATTAAAAATGCACCCTGCCCCAAGCCCATTTCATGGGATGAATCCAGACAAATCGGACTGATTTCATTTTTATCAAGAATTAACCGCACATCAATAAAAAGTGTCGGACTACACCAAGTCTGAATCAGATCTTTTAATTTTTTATTTAGCGGCTGATTCGGTAAAAAAGCCAGATATTGTTCGCGGCTTAGTGGGCCAATTTGAATTTCAATTTTCCCGTCAATTTGCTCAACGGTATCCCCGCAGAAAGTATTAATGCCCAGTAAACTTGGATTACTACCGCCTAAAGTGGTTTTCTGTTCGTCGCCCAACTGGAATTTTTCTTTGATAAATTCCTGAATCTGCACTTGGGTATCAAAAACACGTCCTAGAATGGTTTTCAAGGCATGCGCAGTATTATTCTGTCCCTGCATCAAGCCAGAAAATTCAGCAAAATATTCATCCAAATCATGCTGTTCGTGCTGGGAACGAATATAACCATTTAAGGCATGTAAAATATCGAGATAATGATTTTTTTGTTCAATCTCATAGCGAACAGGGAGATTATAGGCAATGCTGGCATCGACATATTTTGTCGTGAGCTTATGGTTAAACAAGCCTAAAAATGCTTTAATTTCCTGACGTTGCTGACGCGAACTCTGCTTTAATTTATTGGTATAGGTATAAGGTAGTGCACCCTGTGTACCGGTGAGACCGACCACCAGATTGGTCAAATGAATACGTTCATCCTGATAGCTCAGTTCTTCAATTTCGGTCGCAGGGAAACTTAGGCTGAATGACGTTCCAAACTTAAAGTCATCGGACCAATCCTGCTGACGAGATGGCGCAGGTAAATGACGTAATAAACGCGTCGACTGAATAAACTCAAATGAGCCTGCTTTTTTAAAAATCTGGTCGACTACAGAAGAGTCTTGCCACCAACGTTCTGCACGCATTGGTATATCTCCTGCTGATTAAGACTGTCTTTCACGACCACATCGACAAAACTGTTAATCTGAACTTTCAGATTGAAAATATGGCTAAGCAATTGACTGAAAATATATAAACTATGGCCTCTAAATACGCTCTTGTTGACGGCAAGTTCGGCTTTAACCCCGCGAATAAACATCGGGAAAGGTTTAGAGTTCACCAGTTTATTGGTGGTTGAAAAGCTGAGCTGCTTGAGCGCATCAATGAGTAAAATATTTTCTTTTGAATGCGGTAAATTATATAAGGCCAACAGCTCTTTAACATGACTCAAGGCATCCCCTTTCATCAATGCTAAAGTATTGAGTGAAAGATGGGAAATAATACGCCACTGTTCATTTTTATTTTTGTCAAAATGGAAAGGCGATGTCGGACGCTTTAAAATCAATGCGCGTCGCGCCAGACTGCTGTCATTCAGATTCAGGATATTATTACTTTGGCTTAAAGCCTCATGCGGCAAATCACCGTTTGAGCAAAGTAAGCGAGTACTAATAAAATCTGATTTAATTTCATAAGGTTTCAAATGTTTTGAAACGATTGAATAGCCCATTTGTGTAGTTTTATTTTGTGCAGGCACGTAATTCAACGAATAAAAGAACTGTACTTTATCGTTTTGGTAATGGCTCATCGCAAAAAATGGCAATACAGGAAGATGAGTTTGTTCCTGATTGGTTTTCTCACGCACCATATTCATTTCAATCACAGAATAGACCTGATAAAGCTCAGGATGATGCGCATCGGTGATCAATGGATATTGTAATTGGGTATGGGAAATTTTCTGCGGCTCAGCCTGTTTTTCAAACAGATTGATGGCAGGTGTGGTAAATAACTTAAAGTTGGCGATATTCAGCTCAGAGTAATTCCGTACCACTGCCTGATCATTTAAATTCAGTTTGAGATGAATCAGGATTTCAAACTGATTTTGCTGGTTAAGCAGCCCTTTTAAGCGGCTTAAATCCAGATTCAGATAATTGAATTTTTCAGGGAAGCAAAAATATTCCATCAGTAAACGATAAGCATGATGGGTATGCTGATCAATCGGTAACAGGCTTTCCTGTTCGGTAAAACCCATCACCTCAAATGGATTACTGATTTCGACCACGCGCTGCCCAACACGTAGGGCGAAGCCAGTATCTTTGCGGAAAATACTGTCCAAAACCTGCAATGGAAAGTTCGAGATTGCATCCAGATAAATCGGCAATTTTTCATCCAGTATCCACTTTTGTGCATCATTAAAAATTTCAAATTTTAGGCTCAAAGTGGCATTCTGATTCAAATGCATGTGGGTACTGGGCGAGGTTTGAAACTCTAACTGTGTCAATGAAATCGGCAATAAGCGAACATCATTGGTGGTATTAAACTCACATTGAACCCCTTTAAAGCTACGCGATTTCAAAGCTGTTTTTTGCGGAATAATATGGGCAGCCGTAAGCTGTTTTAGTTTATTAATATCTTCAAAGCTAACAACCGTACACGCGGGGAAATGACGTAAATATTGAGGAAACATCACCTCAAACAAAGAATGGGTAAATACGTCGTAACTGTCTTCTAATTTTTTATCAATACGTGCAGCGATCAGGGAAAAAGCTTGAATTAACCGTTCAATATGCGGGTCATCAATCTGTTCCTGATTTAGGGAAAGTCGCTGCGCAATTTTTGGATACTTCTGCGCAAACTCTCTGGATTGTTGACCGAATTCTTGTAGTTGTTTTTCATAATACGGTAAAAGTTGCTCTATCACAGTTCGCTCACACTAAGTTCTGGCAGAAATAACATATTGTTGTGTTGTGGGTTTGAGTAAAGCGTCAAAGAACACCGGCTCATATAAAGGATGTATGTTTAAGTAAGCTTGAATGCTTAAACAAAGTGAACCCATATTGTGACCATCTAATAACATTTCTACTTTTATCTGTCTCAATCTTGGCTCATGTGCTGCAATTGACTGCTCAATTGACTGGCAAATTTTATCCCGATCTAGGGGATTGGCTGTTGATAGGCCAACGAAGTCGATAATTCCAAACTGCAAGATAGATTTCTTGGCGAGTGGATATTCATCCATATCACGATCAAATTGTGCAATTCGACTATTGAGCAAGTCTTCCAGATCACGAGCGACAGACTCTCGTAATTGCTGAATCGACATTCCTCTTAAATAATCTTCCTGCTCAGGCACCAGACGATCAAACAAAGTTGACCGAAAACCGTAAGGATATAAATGATCTAAATTCATTTTTTAAGAACAATATCTTGGAAAAATAGAGGCTAATAGGCAACTATTAACCTCTACTAGAACATCACGATTTCTATTACGCAGCGTATGACGCTGTGTTGTTAGAAAGTGACCATTTCTTAGTAACAGCACCTTTCGCAGTACCGTTAATGTCTTGTTGGTTATATGTCCACTCAACAGCAGCATATTTCAAACCAAATGTTTCAGTAGGAACGCCTTCCTCATTCACAGTTGGAGTTACACTTGAAACAAGAACGTGTTTCAATTTGATTTGTAAGTACTTGATACGCTTGTCACCATTTGCACGGTAGTAATCGATTTGTACTTCATCAAATGTATAACCAGCTGAACAAGCTTCCCAAAGTTTTGGACTAGTTGCATCCAAATCTTTAACGAAGATCATGTCTGAGTGTTCAACACGTTCAGCAGTATGACCACCAACGCTACTTGAAGTTGCAGATTTTGGTTGACGAATGTTATGAGACCAAGAGTTAACTTCAAGCCAACCTTTGTGTTCAGAATCGCGAGATTCTCCGTCTACCTTATATTTGCCACGAAACTCAACATATATATCTTTCATTTAAAAATTACCTCTATTTTATTTAAAGTTATTATCTAGCTGATCTCATTGTTAATTTGAGGACTGAGGTAGTTCAGTCACGAGTCGTAAAGAAACAGACAACTCATCCAGCTGGAAATGTGGTCTTAAGAAAACCACAGACTTGTAGTGACCCGGTTGAGCCGGATCTTCTACAACTTTTACAGATGCCTCACGAAGCGGATATTGTGCTTTTGCTTCTTGAGATGCACCATCATCTAGCAAGACATATTGAGATAACCATTCATTTAAGAAGGCTTCAACATTGCCTGCAGATGCAAAACTTCCGACTTTGTCACGCATCATTGCTTTTAAGTAATGTGCAATACGTGAAACCGCCATGATGTACTGGATCTGGCTCGAAAGTGCAGAGTTGGCATTGGCCGTGTCGCTGTCATATTTCTTCGGTTTCTGTGTCGATTGCGCACCAAAGAAAGCAGCGTAGTCTGTATTTTTACAGTGAACGAGTGGAATGAAACCAAGATCACTCAGTTCTTTCTCACGACGATCTGTAATTGCAATTTCAGTTGGACATTTAAATACCACTTCGCCATCTGAAGTCTTGAAGGTATGTACTGGCAAGCCTTCAACCAGACCACCACCCTCTACACCACGAATCGCCGCACACCAGCCATGCATATCAAATGCATTGGTTAAACGTGTACCAAAGGCATATGCCGCATTCATCCATAAATAATCATCATGGTTTTCACCAGAGACATCCTCGATGAAGTTGAAACCTTCAGTCGCAGTCCCTTCTTTTGGATGGTATGGCAGACGGCCCAAGACATGTGGCATGGTCAATGCAACGTAACGTGAATCTTCACTGTCACGGAAAGAACGCCATTGAACGTATTCCGCTGTTTCAAAGATTTTTGAAACATCACGTGGACGATCAATATCAGTAAATGATTCAAGACCTAAAATACTTGGGCTTGCAGCTGAAACAAATGGTGCATGTGCCGCAGCAGCAACATGTGAGATTTGTTCCAGTAAATACATATCTGATGGTGTACGATCGAACTCGAAATCACCAATCAGGGCCGCATACGGTGCACCACCGAATGAGCCATATTCTTCTTCATAAATCTTTTTGAACAGTGTGCTTTGATCGAAATCAGTAGCACCCTGAAAGTCTTTTACCAACTCTTTTTTCGTCGTATTTAACATACGAATCTTAATCATTGAGTTAGACGGTGTTTCTTGGCAGAAATAGTAAAGACCACGCCATGTCGATTCAATTTTCTGGAATTGCTCATGGTGCATGATCTCGCTAAGCTGATTCGAAATTAATGCATCAATTTCAGCAATACGCTTATCAATCGATAGCGTCATGTTCTCAGAAACCGTAATGGTTCCCGCCATCACTTCTTTCGCGAGCTCGCCAATCAGACTTTTTGCACGAACATGCTCATCATCATTACGTGCAATACGGCTTTGCTCAACGATTGAGTCAAGTAGATTCGCTGATTCAGCTTCTACATTATTTGCCGCAGCAGCAGCTTGTAAATTACTCATTGTCAGCCTCCGCACTCAATTGACGGATTTGATCAGTATTTTTCAATACTTCATCTAGCAAGTCTTCCAAACGTTCGCTGTTTGAAATCTTGTTGCGCAAATCAGTTAAACGCTCACGCGCAGCAACCAGTTTACGTAATGGATCAACCTGTTGTACAACTTGCTCTGGGCGGAAGTCTTCCATTGAATTAAACGTTAAATCAACAGACATGCGACCACCCTCTTCAGTCAAGGTATTCTCAACTTGAAAAGCTGCGCGTGGTGCCAGTGATTCCATAACTTCATCAATGTTATCGAGGTCGACATTGATAAATTTCTTATCTTTTAATTTGGTTTTCTCTAACTCAGATGCTGCTGAGAAGTCACCCATAACGCCGACAACAAAAGGGAGTTCTTTTGACTCTTTGCCATCACCAACTTCAACATCATATGTCAGCTGAACACGAGGAGGACGTATGCGTTGCAGTTTCTTCTGTACGCTTTCTCTCTTTGCCATAACTTTCTACCCTTGCTTATTATTTCAACGAATCAAAAGGATTCGAACCTGTCTTTTGAACAGTATTTGGTTGTTTAGTAACTGCTGGTGTCGCTGGCGCCTGTCGTTTTGGCGCAGCTGTACGAGTTACATTATTACGTGCTGGTTGGGTTGTAGGTGCTTTTCTGTTTGTTGTACGTCGAGTATTTGTATTCGACGACGTATTTCGAACCTCTTTTTTCAAAGATTCGTCAGTAATTGCTTTACTGGTTGAGGTATCAGGTGCTGGTACCGCCGCACGGATATCATCACTCAACTGTTTTGCAGGTGGGTAAGTCAATTCATTACTTAAGTAACGCATTTCACTTGAGCGCATATGCTGAAGGGCTTCATTGGCAAGCTCAACACTCGCTAGAAAAGCAACATCGGTTAACGCCGCGCCACGTACATTTTGCTCTTGTAATTGTGTTGCCAGTTTCAAGGCATTCATTGGTTGCTTGATTTCATACATGCGCATTGCTGCTTGAGCTAACAGGTCATTGACGCGTGAAGCATTATCTTTATCACAAACTTGTTGATAAATTCCCAATAGCGTTTGATCCGTTTGGTTCGCCACCAACGGATTCTGTTTAATACATTTGCTTTTTAATTTAATTGGTTTCGCCGCCTGCTCTTCAGCATAAACTGAATTGCCGATTAAACCAGTCGCTATACAAAGAATTGATATTACAATACCTTTTTTCAAAATATGCCTCGTCATTATTTAACTTATAATTGAAGAGCTGACAATTATTGTTAAAAAACCCTCTTACTCGTCAATTTTTGTACATTTACATCATTTCCGCGAATTTAACAAAAAAAACACACATAAAGTCAATACCAGTTACGTTTATTAACATTATTAAAGTTTCATGACAGACATTCTTGTAAAAAAAAACTTAAATAGCGTGCATTTTTTGTTTAAAAGTGACATTTTTTGTTGTAGAATAATCTGTATACTCGTGTAGAGTTTAGCTAAGTTTTTGATTTTATTCAAAAAATATTTTTTAAGAGAAAACAACCATATCAAGTTAATACGTACCGAATAGAACTTGGTATTTAAAAATTACTGTGAGTATTAAATGAGTAACTTAAAGGTTTTAATTACAAAACTATCACCTCCTACTCGTACTGCATTAGAAAAGTCAGCAAATTACTGTATTAACCAATTAAATTATGAGATTGAGATTGAACACTTACTGGTTGAGTTATTAAATCAAACTCCTGCCAATGATTTACACATTTTATTAAAAAAAAATAATATCTCTGCTGAAGCCTTAATTAATGATTTAAAAGAAACCATCGGTTCTTTACCAAAAGGCAATACCCGCACCCCTATTTTTGCTAAATCAATTGTAAGATTATTTGAACAGGCATGGTTGTTAGCGTCTGCTGAGCAAACACCCGTGATTCGTAGCAGTCATTTATTGATCGCCCTACTCACTGCGCCAGATTTACAACAGATTGCTTTCCGAGCATCTAGCCTATTTGAGCTTTTCCCAATTGATACCATGAAACATAAGTTTCTGGATATTTGCGGAAAAAGCACGGAACAACCTGCAACCGAACCCTCTGCTGCGTCTGACCTATCGTCAGATGACACTCAAGTCACCACTACAACGACGGTAAAAACGCCTGCGCTGGATCAATATACGATTAACCTGACAGAGAAAGCAAAACAAGGAGGAATTGATCCTGTTATTGGTCGAGAGTTCGAAATTCGTTTAATGCTCGATATCCTGATGCGTCGTCGCCAGAACAACCCGATTCTGACGGGCGAACCTGGTGTAGGTAAAACAGCGGTTGTAGAAGGTCTTGCATTAAAGATTGCACAAGGACTGGTGCCAGAAGCACTTAAAAACGTTCACTTGCATGTTTTAGACATGGGCTTATTACAGGCAGGTGCCAGTGTTAAAGGTGAATTCGAGAATCGTTTGAAACAAGTGATTCAGGAAGTTCAATCTTCAACTCATCCGATTATTCTATTTATTGATGAAGCACATACGCTGATCGGTGCTGGTGGTCAGGCAGGTCAAAATGATGCTGCCAACTTGCTTAAACCAGCTTTGGCGCGTGGTGAACTCAGAACAATTGCTGCAACCACTTGGGCTGAATACAAACAATACTTCGAAAAAGATGCGGCTTTAAGTCGTCGTTTTCAGGTGGTTAAGATTGAAGAACCGACTGAAGAAGTCGCCATTGATATGTTACGTGCCATGATTCCTGTCATGCAGAATCATTTCAATCTGCATATTGAAGATCAGGCGATTATTACGGCCGTTCAAGCGTCGCATCGTTATATCAGTGGTCGCCAGCTTCCAGACAAAGCCGTTAGTGTTCTAGATACTGCGGCCGCTCGTGTTGCCTTGACGCAAAATGCGCAACCTGTCGTTTTAGATCAATTAAAGGCACAACAGCACAACCTGAAATTAGAACAGCAAATTTTGACCAATGAGCATCAGCACTTCCCGATTCATCACGAACGTTTAGAAGATCTCAATCAGCAATTGGCCTCTTTAGATAAAGAAATTAAGGATATTGAGCTTAAGTGGCAGCAAGAACTGGCGTTGGTTAAACAGATTCAGCAGCTCAGCACTCAAGATAATAATGATGAAAATAATGCACAAATTGCAGCATTAAGAGCTGAACTCTCTCAGTTACAAGGTCAGACTCCATTGGTCTTTGAGCGTGTCAATGCACGTATCATCAATGAGATTATTTCAGACTGGACCGGTATTCCAGTTGGCAATATGGTAAATGATGAAATTAAACAGATTCTAACCCTTGAAGATAAGCTAGGCGAGCGTGTCATGGGTCAGGATTATGCATTAAATCAATTGGTAAAAGGCATCAAGACCTCTAAAGCCAAGCTGGAAGATCCAAATAAACCGCAAGGTGTATTCATGTTGATCGGCCCAAGTGGTGTGGGTAAAACTGAAACCGCCCTTGCCTTGGCCAATGAATTATATGGCGGTGAACAGCATCTCATCACCATTAATATGTCTGAATATCAGGAAGCACATACAGTTTCATCATTAAAAGGCGCGCCTCCGGGTTATGTCGGTTATGGTCAAGGCGGTGTTTTAACTGAGGCAGTACGTCGTAACCCTTATAGTGTTGTACTTCTGGATGAAATTGAAAAAGCGCATAGCGACGTTCAGGAACTGTTTTATCAGGTCTTCGACAAAGGGTCTTTAGAAGATGGTGAAGGTCGTGTAATCGATTTTAAAAACACCACTATCATTCTAACCTCGAATACGGGCTCAAGTGCCATCATGCAGGCCTGCTTAAATCAACCTGTAGAAGAATGGCCAAATGCAGATGACTTGGTCGAGCATTTAAAGCCAAGCTTATATAAACAGTTTAAGCCAGCATTTATTGGTCGTATGCGTATTGTGCCTTACTTCCCTTTACATGATGATTTGCTGGTTCGTATCATCAAACACAAGCTTGGGAAAATTGTTGCGCGTATTGAAAAACAATATGCAACTCAGGTTCAATATTCAGAAGATTTAATTGAACTGATTTTAAGTCGCTGTACTGAAGTCGATAGTGGTGCGCGAAATGTGGACAACATTTTAAATTCGACCGTTTTACCAGCGCTGGCAACAGAAATTCTGGTGGCGCTGGCTGATCATAAATTGCCGAAACTGATCAATATTGATACCAAAGATGATGAAATCATCTATCAGCTTGATCCTGTTGTAAAAACCACGAAAAAGCGTACCAGCAAAAAAGCGAAAGCTGAAATTTAAGATTGAGCCAACACTGTGATACATATGGATATTAACCCATTACTGACACCGATTAATGAGCAATCACCTTGTGGTGAAGATTACTCTTTTTCAAATGAGTTCCATGCCATTAAAAAGGCCCGAACTCAAGATGATCTTTTGCTTGATCAAGGCGATTGGGTCACGGAACCGAAACAGGCAGATTGGGATTTTGTTGCAGCAACATCGATTGATTTGCTGCAAACCAAAAGTAAAGATATCCGTATCCTCACTTGGCTTTCTGAAGCCTGGGCAAATCTATATGGCTTTGAAGGTATCGCGAAGAGCCTTGAGCTCAGTCACCGCTTGCTTGAGCAGTATTGGCTGACACTTCACCCAGAAGTAGAAGATGATGATCTGGATCAACGTATTGGGCTGTTACAGGGTTTAATTAACCAGTTACCATTGCTGATTAAAAAAGTTCCTTTGATCAATCACGCACCTTTTTATCATTTACTCGACTATGATAATTTTCTTTACCATGAAAATATCCGTCGTAAACAAAGTGATGATTATGAAAGTGCGAGCAGTACAAGTGAGCTAGAACAGTTTGAGCAAGCTTTACTCAGTACTGATAAAGCTTTCCAGCGCCAAAACTATCAACATTTTACCGAAATTTTTCAACAGTGGTCGACACTGAAAAATGTGCTGGATGGTTTACTTGGCTTAGATTCACCAAGCTTTGCTGCAATTGACTCTAGCCTTGATAATATTCATATTAGTCTTAAGAAAATTTATAAAACAGAACAGTTTGAGCAAGTGACTCAAACCGTGGCGACTGACAGTGAACCCGCTATGACCACGACAACACAAAACGTGACGACTCAACCGACTGCGGTTCAGGCGCAACCAACCTTCCAGCCCCAAGTTCAATCGCATGTTGAAAATCGTGAGCAAGCGATGCGCGTTTTACAGGAAATCGCGACCTATTTCCAAAAGAATGAACCGCATAGCCCTGTGAGCTATATGTTGCAAAAAACCATTAAGTGGAGCCAAATGCCGCTGCATGAATGGTTAACCCAAGTGATTAAAGACGAGCATCCATTACAAATGCTGCAAGATACGCTCGGCGTGCAACCAAAGAATGAATACGAATAATTGTTGGTAAATCGATATGTTTAAAGCAGAGAAAATTCTTTGGGGTGAGGGCCTGTTTTTACGTCCTCAGCATTTCCAGATTCAGGACACGTACCACGAGCAACGCTTGAATCATACGGTTCGGGCGTTAATTCCGCATGCTTATGGCGTACAAAAGCTCAAATTTGATGAAGTACAGCTTTCAACCCATATCTTGGCTTTAGAAGAAGCTGAAATCATCTGGCAAGATGGTGAGATCTATCATGCACCAGCACAAGATCTATTACCAGAACCGCTATTGCTGGATGATTTAAATCTGCAAGGTGAAATGATTGTTTACCTTGCGCTGCCAATTTTACAGGCAAATAAGAAAAATATTGCCGATGAGACACGCTCCCTGTCGAGCCGTTATCACAACTATCTGTCAGAAACACACGACCTGTTTACAGATGCCAGCCCTGCTGAGCTAAGTTTGTTGCGTCGTCGTGCAGAATTTAAATTGCTTGATCCGCATATTCAACCGACACAAAATCTTGATGGCTTCTTGTATTTAGCCGTAGGAAGATTAAAACGCCAAAGTTCAGGTACATTTGAGCTGGATAGCAAATTCATTCCACCAATTTTACATGTGGCTGCGTCAGAGTCTTTAATCAACAACTTAAAACGTACGTTGAATGTGATTAAAGCCAAGATTAAAACCATTCAAAGCAATAACCGTGAAAACGAGCAAAAACTGATTGAGTTCCGTTCAGGAGATATCGTTTCATTCTGGTTAATCAATGCATTGAATACGGCCTATGCGGGATTGAATCATTTACTGCATTATCCGCAAATTCACCCAGAACGTTTATTCTCTGAGTTGTTACGTCTGACTGGTTCTCTGCTGACCTTCTCAACCGCTTATGATGTCGATCATTTACCGCATTATAAGCACCATCAGTTACAGGACAGTTTCCAGCAACTCGATGTCATTCTGAGAGATTTGCTGGATACCATTATTTCGAGCCGCTATTTCAGCATTGCCTTGAAAGAAACACGCCCATCTTACTGGGTCGGCAGCCTTGAGTCTGACAAGATTACCCGTGATACACGTCTTTATATCGCAGTCTCGAGCAGCATGATGCAAACGCATGAACTCATCCAAATTGTGCCGTTACGCTTTAAAGTGGGTAGCACCATTGATGTAGAGCAACGCGTGATTGCGGCATTGCCTGCGGTTCCATTGCATCATTTGATGCAAGTCCCAACAGCAATTCCAGTGCGTTCAGGTGTGAGTTACTTCGAAATTGAACCGCATCACGAACTCTATCAACGTATGCTTGAGTCAGAATCCATCTGTGTCTATGTGCCAGCAGGTTTCCAAGATATTAGTATTGAACTCATTGCTGTAATGAATAGTTAAGAGAATAACAATGACTCAACATCCAGCTGGTATTCCTTCTTTATTTGATGATGGAAAAATTGGTTCAGGCTTACCCAGCTCTGACCAACCACAAAATAAAGCACAAGCAACGAATCTGATTGATCTGTTACATGATGGATTTTATTTAGTTTTCTTGCTGCGTAATCGCTATATCCCCTCAAATCCAAGTGATTTTCGTGAAAAAATTCTGGATTTACTCAACCGTTTTGAGCAACAGGCGAAGCGACTGCAATTTTCAGCAGATGATATTCATGATGCGAAATATGCGTTTTGTGCATTGATTGATGAAACCATTGCAACGCAACAAGATGCTGCCTACTTTAACTTGCAAAATAGCTGGCTCATCAGCCCGTTACAGTTAAGTTTATTTGGCTCTCAGCTTGCCGGTTATCGCTTTTTTGAGATTCTAGAGCAACTGCGTAGTCGCGGCAAAGATCGTCTGGCATCGCTTGAAGTGTTTCATTACTGTTTATTGCTTGGTTTTCAAGGCAAATATCGTCTTGAGTCCGTTGAAAGCCTCAATCATCTGGTTGCACGTGTGGGTGATGAAATTGATTATCTCAAAGGCAAAAAAGCAGCATTCTCTCCGTTCGCCGCGATTCCAGATCAGATCAAACATATTATTCATCATGAATTGCCATTTTTCTGGATCCTGATTTTCTTATTGTTATTCGCAGCGCTGACCTTCGCAGGTTTAAAGTTTATGCTGAACAAACAAAATCATAATGCTTTAACACCCTATCAAAATGTGATTTCAGCGCCAGCAGAAGAAGCACATATTACTATCCATTTGCCTTAGTTGATTGAAGTATGAGTCAGGAAAGAACTACCTCTTTACGCATCTTACAGACAAATAAGAAAAAAACATTATCTCCTGTGATCTATTTACTGATTGGATTTATTTCAGGGATTATTTTGACCACATTATTTTTCTTTATGTTGTCCGCAGGAACAGGATCATCCAGTGAATATGTCGAAACGACTCAGGTTGTAGAAGAAAATACCACGGTACTTCCGGGTGCCAAACAAACGACCCAGACAACAGAAGTGGCGGCTCCTGTTCAATATGAATCGACTGAATCAGAAGAAGACAGTAACTTTACTCAACCAGGTAGTAATGACCTGAATAAGTTCTTCCAGCGTACTCCGCCACCTGCTGCTGCGCCTGCTCAAACGGCACAACATGCATCGCCATTTGCCAATGAACCCAATGCCAAAGCAGCTCAGCCTGTTGCTCCAGCAAAAGCAGCTCATCCAAAAAGCGAAGCTGTGCCAGCAAAAGTGGTAAAACCTGCAGCTCAGCCTGCTAAAGTGGTCGCACCCAAAGAGCCAGAAGCGGAAGCACCTGATGCAACCGTACAGATTAAAGTTACCCAGAAGCCTTTTGCTGTAAATGAACTCAAGTAACACATGATCTGGTTTATTTTTCTCTGCTTTGTCGGGGTTGCAATTGGGCTTACTTTATTGATGTCCTATGAGCTGCGTTACAAATGTACGCAGCTTTTACAATCCTTACTTCCGAGCGGGAAAAAGAAAATCGCCAATGCCATGCAATTTGCAGAGCATATGCATCAGGCAGCATCTCCAGAAAAATTACAATCACATTGGCATTTGCAACAATGGTGGATCCTGATCGCAGGTTTCTTTTTATTTGCCAGTATTCTGATCTTTGCGTTTACGCGCCCTATTAGTTCAACACGGATTGAAGCTGAATACTTAAAAGAAACTGATCCGCAGGTCTATGCCCTACTCAATGGAGAAATGCTCAGTCCTCCACCAGATGTCGATGAAACTCTTATTCAAGATGCGATTGTCGAAGCAACACGCTTAGAAGAGGCGTATCAGGCTCAACATACGACCGATCCAAGCGTTGATGCTTCACAAATTGAAGTGCCGTTGACCCATTCTCATGGCAGTCTGGATTCATCAATGGTGGATCGTAAATGGGATAAAATTAACCCACGTTACAAACAGCGTCTGCTCATGGTCTTTAAAATCATGAAAGAACAGCATGGCTATGAATTGGTACTACTTGAAGGTTATCGTAGTCCAAATCGTCAAAACATGCTGGCGGGCAACCCGAATACCACGCGCGCCAAAGGCTATCAAAGTTATCACCAATTTGGTCTGGCAGCCGATGTCGCCTTTAAACGTAATGGTAAAGTCGTGATTAGTGAACGAGATCCGTGGGCAATGCGGGGTTATGAACTGTATGGCCAAGTCGCCGAATCAGTTGGCTTGACTTGGGGTGGTCGCTGGAAGTCAATTAAAGATTATGGTCATACCGAATATCGTATGCCAGGTTTAAAGAAAACCAAAGAAATGGCGGATCAATTGATTGCTGAAGGTCAATTAACAGCAAAATCAGGTGATTCATAGTTTTTAAAATACATCGACAGATAATATGGATGATTATCTGTCTTTACTGCAAATAAAAGTGACCACAAGCATTTTAATAAAAATGATTTAAAGTATATTTTCCTCGATCACAGGAACAGCAATCATTTTCATTAATTTTATTCTATATTCTTCATATATATAATTCGTTCCGCATACAATCATAAATGCAAAAACAAATGAACCGATCACATCAAAAGGAAAATGTACACCGACATAAATTCTTGACCAGCCTACAATAACGCTCAGTAATAATCCGATACTTCC
The DNA here is from genome assembly GCF_003815055.1 of Acinetobacter sp. BIGb0102. NCBI lineage: Bacteria > Pseudomonadati > Pseudomonadota > Gammaproteobacteria > Moraxellales > Moraxellaceae > Acinetobacter > Acinetobacter sp. BIGb0102. Next base: position 177,683 of record NZ_RKQE01000012.1, on the reverse strand, counting down.
TATTTTTCTAAATCCTGACAGCAAATAAGAAAAAGCAATCGTGGCAACGGTCAACGTATGCATGCTAGGAAATGATGAAGTTGAACCATGCCCGACCAGCGTATGTCCTAGCCCCATCACAAATGGACGCGGATGATAATAGAATGCATGGATAACGTTGGTAAATAACAATGCGACCAGCACAAAGATTAAAGTTTTAATAAATTGTGTTCTGTATTTTTTATTCTTAAAAAATACAGAAATGATTAAGAATCCTAATAAACCGCCAATTAAATTATGTGAAGCGAATATCGCGATTTCATCCAAAAATGTATTTTGCATCGCAGCGGCATTAACCCACTGAAATATATTAATATTTACATCTTCAATTGACATTGCCAATCGATCCATGATGATTTGATGTCAGCACGATAAAAAAAATAGCTTAAAGAAAAATTAAATTTATCATAAGGATAAAAATAGTTTTTAGCCTGATTTAAGCTATTTTTAATTTTGATGATTTAGTCGTATTTATTCACTAAGAATCTATAGACCCTGATTTATAAAGATTTAAGAACAAACCGCTCCTTCCACTCGAACGGGCACTTTTGAATCTAAAGCAGCAATCGAAACTGCCATTGCATCAATCACGCGCCCAAGTGAAGCACTTGCACTGCTCACAATCGTTGGAATCTGGTTATTATTGGCGCTGACAGGCTGAGTGAATGTCATCCGACAAGCCAACTGCTGATTCTGGGTAGAATCTTGATTGATGGTGATACTCGGATCATTACGTTTAATGATCCATGCCACAGAAACTTCAACATTCTTATGATTCGCAGAAGTGGTATTCACAATATCAAAATGGGAAAAGTCCGTCGCAACCCGATAAGACACTTTTCCGCCGATCATCCCACTGTTATAGCGATCGACGGCACCAAGCTTTTGTTGCAAGCCAGCAGATAAATTATCTCTTAACTCTGCCCCTAAGGTTGAAGTCCAGCGTTCATTATCCAGAATGTTTGATCGGCCATTGATTTCCTGTATCACCAGAGGCGCGCGATTGATTCTATCCGGTAAGCCTACAGGCAATACCTCGATCACCTTCACTTTAGAACTCGGCAAAGGCGTGACTTTATTCGCCAAAGTATAATAATTCGGTGTAGGCGAACTGGAACATGCGGCAATTAATAAAGTCGTCGCACAAACTCCAGCACAACGTATCGCGTCCTGAGCAGTAAATGCTTTTTTCAATGTTGTAATGATCATTTATTGGTCTCTGCTTTTTTCCCGCGAATCAACGATTCAGGATGTTGTTCAATATAATCTGCCATCAATTGTAATGATGCCGCTGCCCGAGTCATTTGCTGTAATGCTTTACGCACGTCCTGCTGCATTGGCGCGTCACTAGATAAAATCGATTCACTCGATTGCATGGTTTTACGGACATCATTCAGAGTCGCTTGTAAACCAGGTGCCACTTTGCCATCTAACTGTTTCACCAATTTGTCGGTTGATTCAATGGTGGTATTCATATTATTCAAGGTCTTACGAACATCTTGACCAATCTCTTCAAGCGGGAACTTACTTACCTTATCCGCAATCTGTGACACTTGCGCCTGTAATCCACTTAGTTCAGTGGCTGTGGTTGGCACTTCAGCCCGCCCATCTGGACGCATTTTTAAAGCAGCAGGTTTGGCTTTAGGAAATTTATCAAATGCAATGTAGTTCTGCCCTGTTAACAGATTGCCTGTGCGCATTTGAGCACGCCATCCTTTTGCAATGAAGTTTCTAAAGATTTCACCATCTGGATCAAGTTCTTTGCCATGTGCTAAACGAGATGGATAAATCACAGCATCGACGCGCATCCGTAACTGGGTATAATTCTGGTCAAACTCCACGTTGATGGCTTTAACATTTCCAATTTCAATGCCCATAAAGTCAATTGGTGCACCTGCCGTCAGACCACGTAAAGAATGATCAAAATACATAATAATCGGGCGAGGTTTACCATCAGGCTCTTTCATGGCCTCTTTTCGAGAATCCGACAAAGTAAAATAACTGTGGTTAGGTGCAATGCCTGCCGACGAATTTTCTGGATAGCCAAATGCAATCCCACCCGCAACAATACTGGCAAGTGATTGGGTATCCAGATTAAATCCTGAAGCATTCAAGGTCACATCCACCCCGCTAGCCTGCCAGAAGCGTGCATCTGTGGTCACGAACTTATCATAAGGCGATTGAATAAATGTTTGGAGCTCGACACTTTTGCCATCATTTGCCAGTTTATACGCCGTGATTTGTCCAACATTAATTCTGCGGTAGTAAATAGGCACCCCAATATCCAGCGAACCTAAATCCTGTGCCTTTAAGAAAAACACTTTACCCGGTATATCAGAGGAAACAACAGGTGGAACCTCAAGTCCAACAAAGTCTTCCTGCTTTTCTTCTGCCTTGCCCCCATCCACTTCGATATAAGCGCCCGATAATAAAGTATCAATTCCGGAAATCCCGCCTGTACCGATACGAGGTCGCACTACCCAGAAGCGTGAATCTTTGGCTGCAAAATTACTGGCATCTTTGCGCAACTCAATTTTGGCAATGATATGAGAACGATCATCAGACAAATCAATCTGGCGAACCAGACCAATATCCACCTGTTTATAGCGAACCGTGGTTTTCCCTGCAACTAAGCCTTCAGCGGTACGAAAAGACACCTCAATGGTTGGGCCCGTATCCAGCACTGCTTTTGCAGCAAGTGAAAGTGCGATTAACAAGGCAATAAAAGGAACCAGCCAAATCAGCGCAGGTCTCCAGCGCCCTTTCTTTTTTTCGGGTTCCGCGAAAACCGTATCCTGCTGAGTTAACTCGGTCAGGTTCTCTTCAGAATCTTGGCTATTGTGTGTATTTTCTGACATAGTGATCGTTCTTTTATGGGTCAAAAACAGGGTTTTACAGTTTTAACTTTTCAGTTGATGAATCGTGGTTGTTTTTAAATGTTCAGCGTGTGGATCATGCACTGAATTCGCCTTGAAATAATTATCCCAAATAATCCGTGGATCAAAACTCATGGAAGCAAACATGGTTAAGACCACTACAGCGCCAAAAGCTACAGCGCCCGGTCCAGCCAGAATTGTGGCAAGCGACTGGATCTGAATCAATGCAGTCAATAATGCCACCACGAAGACATCAATCATTGACCAGCGTCCAATAAACTCAACAATCCGATACAGCAAGGCACAATGTTCAGGTGAAAAATGCAATTTTGAAGAAGACTGCATGGAGACGGCAACGAGTAAAAATACCAGAATCAGTAATTTTAAAATCGGGATAAAGATACTGGCCATAAAAATGACCACAGACACCAGATAATCCCCATTTTGCCAGAAATAAATAACTCCACTAATAATCGTATCTTGCTGACGTCCCAATAATGAATCTGTAACCGTCATCGGTAATACATTGGCTGGAATATATAAAATAGCAGCCGCAACCACTAAAGCGAAGGTACGATTTAAACTTTGAGGTTTACGTACATGCAAACCGCTCTTACATCTGGAACATTGCAGATGCTCTTCTTCCGCATTTTTATGCGTGACAGCATTGAGTAATCCGCAACAATGACACTGGATCAAGCCGACATCTTTTGCCCTGAGATAGTTTTTAACCTTTAAATCAGCGGCAGGAAGATGAGGCGCTATTATTCCGATTTCGTCTTCTTTGTTGTTATTCATCCAAGACTCCGATCAACTTCATCCCAGAGATCCTTGATCTTTACCGAAGCAATATAGACCAACAGTACACTTAATAAAGTAAATGCCCAGAGCGCCACACCCGGAATCACAGTCACCATCCCGACCAGTTTGACCAAAGTAACCAATACCCCGATGAGAAAGACTTCAACCATGCCCCAAGTACGGAATAAAAACAGCATTCGGAGCGCTGGGGTTAAATATTTTGGTCGACGCTCAAATAGACTGATACAGGACAGCACATAACTGAGTAATAACAACTCAACTAAAGGCACAATAAATGTCGTAATCAGGATCAATACTCCGACCAGTGCCCGATCAATATGAAACATCGTCCATGCAGCACCAATCAAAGTGGTTTGTGAGGTATTTCCTTGGAGTTCAACAATCACAATTGGAAAACTATTGGCAATCACAAACACAATTAATGCAGTGATGACTAAAGCAAGCAAGGACGAAAAGGAATGACCACGACGATACAATTCTGCACCGCAACAGGTACAGTAAGCCCGTTCACCCGATACAAGCTCTACCCTACGGTAAATCGCATCACATTCTTCACAACCTGCCAGTTCAGTGAGTTTGACTTGCTGACCGATTGCTAAGGGCTGATTATTTTTATTCGCCATAAAGCCCTGCCCATTACATAGATTCTTTCATATTTAAAAATGACTTATCCCAGTTATACCTTTTATTTTTGCATTCACAATCACAGGCTATCATTCTTACACAATATGTAAACACATCGAGGGTTAAATTGTTGATTGAATAAAAGCAGCTTATCGAAGTGTTACTGATAATATCTGTTAAAAAGTTATCCCACAAAAAAGGCGAATAGGCTACAGAAAATATCTGTAACCTATTCGCCGATTATATGATTTTTATATGAAATTTATGACTTAATTTACTTTGTCTTTATAGAAAATATTGTAGCTCGCATAACAGGCAATAATGAACAAGATACAGCAGACAAAACCGACCTGCATTGAAGGATCCGTCACCATACTGATACAGGTAATCACACAGAATAAGCCACCTAAAATTGGGGTTAACGGGAATAACGGCGCAGCAAATTTAAGATCTTTGACTGTTTTACCTGATTTGATCCATTGTCTGCGGAAGTTAAATTGGCAAACACAAATCGAAATCCACACCACCACCATAGTAAAGGCAGCAACCCCCAGTAAGTTCTTAAAAATCGTTTCAGGAGCAAAATGTTCTGACAATAAACCCGGAATTGCACCAAACATGGTGACAATAATGGCAATAATTGGTGTACCTGAACGAGTCAGTTTTGAAAATACTTTAGGTAACTGGTTCTTGGCAGACAATGACCACATCATGCGTGAAGCGGCAAATAAACCTGAGTTTGCAGCAGATAAAAGCGCAGTAATGATCACAAAGCGAATAATGTCTTCTGCGTATGGAATGCCAATATAGTTAAATACCGTAACGAATGGGCTATTGCTGACACTGTTGGCATTTAAACCTGCCATTTCATAAGGCAGTAAAGCACAAATCACCACAATGGTACCGACAAAGAAAATCAACAAGCGCCAGATGGCCGCATTGATGGCTTTGGGTACGGTTTTAGCAGGCTCTTCTGCCTCACCAGCCGCAACACCAATCAATTCTGTCCCAGAGAATGCAAAGTTTACAATCAACATGGTCGCGAAAATCGGGAAAATACCATTTGGGAACCAGCCATGTTCTGTCAATTTACTAAACAATGGTGCTGACTCATGCCCATGATAGGAAATCAGGCCAAAAATGGCGGCTAAACCCAATCCAATAAAACAGATAATGGTCAAGACCTTGACCAAAGACAACCAGAATTCAGACTCAGCAAAGAGCCGCGTAGAACTGACATTCAGGGTAAAAACCAGCCCTGCAAATAATAATGTCCACGTCCACATAGAAATAGAAGGAAACCATTCCTGCATCAATAAAGCGGCAGCGGTAAATTCGGTGCCTAGCGTTGCCGTCCATGTGAGCCAGTACAGCCATGTGATCATATAACCCGTACCTGGGCCAATATAAGTTCTGGCATATTCACCAAAAGAACCCGACACTGGCATTTGTACTGCAAGTTCACCCAAACACAGCATCACCATGTAAGCAATCACGCCACCCAGCAGGTAAGAGAAAATCGCACCAACTGGACCAGCCTGAGAAATGACATCCCCCGAGCCCAAAAACAGCCCTGTTCCAATTGCACCACCCAATGAAATCATCACCAGATGACGCTTGGTCATGGCACGTTTCAATGGTTTACCCACTTCAATCTCTGCGCTTGAAGTACCCGATAAACTGGCGACATCCTGTTGTGGTACATATTGTCCACTCAGGGCTTGGCCTGATGGAAATGTCTTTTCGTTATTGTTACTCATACACGGTCACTCCAACTGTATTCTTATGACAACCTGTCCTTGCTTTTGATTCATAAAAACGGATATCTAGATGATATTCCTTGACGCGTTTTGTTTTATTGAACATCCATATTCAAACTCCATGTATTTCTATTCCATAACGACATCTCGCCGCTTCATTGGCGATGTCTTATTTCATTTCTTTTAATATCAATCCAGCTCGAAGCCCTATTTTTACATTGGGATTCGGGAATAAAATCCAGACTTGCTGATCATGCGCGACATAATTTCCTGCTTGCTGCGTCGCAATTTCCTCGCCTTGCTCAAAGGTAGAAAAATTAGGTGCATCGGCGCTCAGATTCAGTTGAAAGTCATCACTTTGCTTTAAAATAGAATCCACTACTTTAAATTGGCGAATGTCAGATTTCTGTCTGCGAGGTAAAGCCTGATCTGAAAGTACGGCACGCAACATCTGGTCAGTACTGGCGAACTCGGCCAAATCATTTTCACCAAAAGGTTTGGCCTTGCCTAATTCCAGCGTACTACTCGCTGCCTGAAAACATTCAGTGGTGAAATGGGTAAAGGTTTTTCCAGCCGCATTGTGATAAACCAAAGCATCCAGATTGGCAGCATTTAAACTTTGGATCAGGAAATCATCATAAGGTCGTGTCTGATACGGAAATAAGGCAAAGACAGGCAATAGCGAAGTACGAATGGCAGTATGTAAATCATAGTGATAACGTTGCGCATCAACATGATCTTGTTCAAAGAAATCTGTAACCACCTGCTCTAATTGTGCAGCACGTCCGGTTTCCTGATCCTGAGTTAAATTCTGATAAGCACCGCAGAACATGCGATTCATATCATTTTCAAGATAACGAACTCCCTGTCGGATCGCAGCGGGATTTCCCAATACGAAAAGCACACGAACTGCTAAACCTAGCTGTCCAGCAAACAAATCCTGAATGAGATGGGCCAACAATTCGATGGGCGCAGTTTCATTGCCATGAATACCCGCAGAAAGCACAATGGTTTTTCTATAAGCCGTTTTTGGCGTACATTGCAATAGCCCTTCACCTAGCCATTGCCATGTAAATCCAGTTGTTTCACCTTGCATTTGCTCAGGTGTCTGTTGCGCCAAAGTCAATGCGAGTAGATCAACCATGTACTTTCATCCTTAAAAGCCGTTATTGAATGTTTATCTCTGGAAGTGATAAACCGAACCTAAGCCCAAAATTTTCGTGAGTTCATCCAGTGCGGTACGACTCTCGATCAATAAGTTTGGATCGGCCAAATCGTCCTGCGTTAATTCATCACGATAATGCTGATCCACCCACTGATTTAAGGTTTTGAACAATGCATCATTCATAAACAGGTTTTGATTGACCGCAGCCAGTTCAGCTTCATTCACCGCCACACGTAAACGTAAACATGCAGGGCCACCGCCATTACGCATACTTTCACGCAAATCAAATACCTTGATGTCATCAATTGGCGTGCCCATTTGAATCATGTCACTCAAATAGTCCCACACCGCTTTGTTCTGACGTGATTCTTCTGGTACCACAATGCTCATGCCCCCATCCGCACGGGTCAGAATCTGGCTATTGAACAAATAAGTCGATACCGCATCATCCACGCTGACACGACTTTCAGGCACTTCAATCGATACAAACTCTTGCCCGATCCCTGCCATTTTTTGACGGATTTCCTGCAATGCATCGGCCTGATTTAAAAAAGCCTGTTGATGATGGAACAAGACCTGTTGATTACTCACGGCGATAACATCGTTATGGAATACACCCTGATCAATCACATCTGGATTTTGCTGAATAAATACCGTACGTTTCGCATCTAGACGATGTAAACGCGCAATCGCTTCACTCGCTTCACGAGTTTGACGTGCAGGAAATTTCTGCGGCGCAACGGTTCCACCAAGCTGTTGCTGACCATAAACAAAGACCTGTACACCAGCCTGATCATAAGCACCACCGAGTCGGTTATGATTGGCTGCACCTTCATCACCAAACAGTGCCGCTTCAGGCAATGCTTCATGGTGCGCGAAATATACATCATTCTTGAACATGGCTTGAAGGATACGTGTGGTCGTATGATGTTCAATTGATCGATGAAACTTATTATTCAGGTTTGCTGCAGTAAAATGCATGCGACCGTCCGCACTATCCGCAGATGGCGACACCGTACACGAGTTTGCAGTCCACATAGATGATGCTGAACTGAGCGATGACAATAATGCGGGTGCAGTACGCATGGCTTGGGTAATGACATCAATATCACTACCCGTAAAACCCAAACGACGCAACGTTGGCACATGCGGACGTTCTTGTGGCGCAAAGACACCTTGTTTGAGTCCCAAATCCGCAAGGGCTTTCATTTTCTTCAAGCCTTGCTTTGCAGCTAATTTAGGATTTGACGCATTATTACGATTTTTGGTCGATGCGACATTACCATACGATAAGCCTGCATAATGATGGGTCGGCCCCACTAAACCATCAAAATTAATTTCATAACCTGACATTTTTTTCTCCCTGTGTCCCTATACGAGCCGACTTACAGCACAATGCCCGGTGATAATTTTGAAGGTAAAGTAACGCTGTCACTTTCCAGTGACGCCATTGGCCATGCGCTATAGTCTGCTGCATAGAATGCGCTGGCACGGTGATTACCTGATGCTCCAACACCACCAAATGGTGCCGCACTTGATGCACCTGTTAATGGTTTATTCCAGTTCACAATGCCTGCACGCGCTTCAATCAATACACGATCAAATAAATTACGGTCAGGAGACACCAGACCCACCGCCAAACCAAAGCGGGTGTTGTTGGCAATGTTTAAGGCTTCATCGAAGCTGTTATAGCGATAAATCGTGGTCAATGGGCCAAAGTATTCATCATCAGGGATATCGGCCACTTCAGTGACATCTAAAATACCCGCCGTAAGCAATGAACTGTCTGCTTGTGGACGTGTCATTTCCAACAATGGTTTTGCACCTAGAGCAATGAGCTTGCTTTGTGCTGCCAACATCTGTTCCGCGGCATGTGCAGAGATGACACCACCCATAAACGGTTGCGGTTCAGCATTCCAGCTTCCTACGACTAAGTTCTTCGCGACTTCAACAAAACGTTGAATGAAAGCATCACCATTGGCACCGTGTTTAACAATAATACGGCGTGCACAGGTACAACGTTGTCCCGCAGAAACAAAAGCAGACTGGATAGCTAAATTCACCACTGCATCAATATCGGTTGCTTCATCAATGATCAGGGCATTATTGCCGCCCATTTCCAAGGCGAGGATTTTTTCAGGTGCACCTGCCATTTGTTTATGCAAGTGATAACCCGTATTGGCACTGCCCGTGAACAGCAAACCGTCAATTTGTTCAGCCGCAGCGAGTGCTTCACCTGTGCTGCGTCCACCTTGTACGATATTCAGCACACCCTTTGGTAGACCCGCCTGTTGCCATAATTTTGCAGTTTCTTCCGCTGTCCAAGGGGTAAGTTCACTTGGCTTAAATACCACGGTATTGCCTGCAATCAGGGCAGGAACAATATGACCATTCGGTAAATGACCAGGGAAGTTATAGGGGCCAAATACAGCCAGAACGCCATGTGGACGATGACGTAACGAAGCCACGCCATCTGGCATTTCAGTTTCGCTAAACCCTGTACGTTGATGATAAGCACGAATTGAAATTGCCACTTTACCAATCATCGACTGTACTTCGGTTAAAGTTTCCCAAAGCGGTTTACTGGTTTCCTGACTAATCACTTCAGCCAATTGGGTTTTATTTTGTTCCAATAAACCCGCAAAGCGCTCAATAATTGCGATACGTTCTTCTAGTGCTAAGCGTGCCCATGCTGGAAATGCCTGACGCGCTGCATAGCATGCCTGTTCGACATCGGCTTGGCTTGCTTCATGCCCTGCCCAAATTTGTGCATTGCTCACTGGATTTGATTTAGCGAATGCAGTCCCTTGTCCTTGAATCCAAGCACCATCAATTAATAATGCACCTTGTGACATTAGTTCTTCTCCATTTTTTCTAATGCTAAAACCCGTACTTCATCGTGTTCAGCAATATTCAGTGCCTGTGCTTGTGCTGCTGTTAAATGTAAAGTCTCGCTTTCATCGACTTTGTTATTGATCAGCAACACGGCGTAATCTTTATATTGGTCATTGGCAACCAAAAAATGCGTCTCGGTACTTTCAACCTGCTCAGTAAGTTTGACTTTGAGCAAACGGCTCTCCGTCACCGCCCGTAATTCGGCAGTATTGGCTTCCAGTGTTGGTCCCGCATCAAAAATATCGACATGACCCTGATATTTAAGACCTTCAGACATCAACACTTTTGCCGCTGGCAGCGTATGTGGATGCACTTCTGCAATCACTTCACGCGCCTCGGAAGACAGCAAGTCAACATACACAGGAAATCTTGGCATCAACTCTGCGATAAAAGCTTTTTGCCCGACACCACTGAGATAATCCGCTGCGGCAAAATCCATATTGAAAAATAGATAACCGAGTGAATCCCAAAAGGGTGACCGTCCATTCTGGTCGGAAAAACCACGCATTTCTGCAATCAATCGTTCTTCAAAAAAAGAACGGAAGGCAGCAATAAACAGAAAACGGACTTTGGATAAAAATTTGCCGTTCTGGTTTTTGCGATATTCAGGATCTAGGAATAAGGTGCAGAGTTCGCTACAACCGGTATGATCATTACTTAAAAACAAAGTGTCTAAAGTCTTATACACATTTAAGGCTTTAGAGGCGTGCACCTGTTTTGCCACCCGAAAGTTGTAGAACGGTTCATTCAGCCCAACTGCAACTTCAATTGCACTCACACCCACAATTTTGTGCGTGCTGGTGTCTTCCAGTACAAACAGATAACTTGCCTCACACTTTTCGGTTAGCCCCGCTAAAGTGCGTGTGGTGCGTGTAATACGTTCAGCCAGAATGTCTCTATTTTGTGGTAAGGAAGTCAGGCCAATGCCAGACTCCCCCGCTCGTTGCGCTAAACGATAAATATCATCTAAGTCCCGATGCGCTGCATGTCTAACAATCATCATGGTTAGATGCTCACAGCAGACTTAGAGGCGTGCTAATGCACGAACAAAACGATTTAGACCTTCATCAATATCCTGTTGAGGAATGATCAATGATGGTGTGAAGCGAACCACATCTGTACCCGCAACCAGAGCCAATAAACCTTCTTCACCCGCTAAGTTCACAATATTTTTGGCTTTACCTGCATATTCATCTTTAAGCACACAGCCGATTAATAACCCTTGACCGCGAATTTCTTTGAATAAGCCATATTCCGCATTGATTTTATTTAAAGCATCAATGAAATATTGATGACGCTGTTTTACGCCATCTAACACTTCAGGTGTATTAATAAATTCAAATACCGCACCAGCAACCGCACAAGCCAATGGGTTACCGCCATAGGTTGTACCGTGATCACCCACTGCATACATGTTGGCATAATGATCTGTGGTGATCATTGCACCAATCGGGAAACCACCACCCAATGCTTTTGCTGTGGTCAAAATGTCAGGCGTTACGCCCGTATTCATATAGGCATACAATGAACCTGTACGGCCGACACCAGTTTGTACTTCATCAAAAATCAGTACCGCACCTTTTTCATCACACAGTGCGCGTAAGCCTTTCAGGAATTCGATATCTGCTGGCAGAACACCACCTTCACCTTGGATCGGTTCAACAATCACGGCACAAGTATTTTCAGTGATCGCTGCTTTTGCTGCTTCAAGGTCATTAAATGCCGTATGTTCAATGCCACCTGGTAATGGTGCAAAGTCTTGAGAATATTTTGGCTGACCACCCGCTGTTACGGTAAATAAAGTACGACCGTGGAAAGCATTTTTAAAAGCAACAATCTGGTTCTTGTTTACATTGCCACTGAGCAAACCAACTTTACGTGCCAGTTTCAACGCCGCTTCATTGGCTTCTGCGCCAGAGTTACAGAAAAACACTTTGTCCGCAAAAGTGCTGTCGACCAATTGTTTTGCAAGGCGTAATACTGGCTCGTTGGTATAACCATTACCAATATGCCACAGCTTTTGAGCTTGTTCAGTTAAGGCTTTTACTGCCACAGGATGTGCATGACCTAAAGCGTTTACCGCGATCCCACCAGCGAAATCAATATATTCTTTATCGTTTTGATCCCACAGACGAGAACCTTCACCACGTACTAAAATGAAATTTGCTGGGGCAAAAACTGGAACCATCCAATCATTAAAATTGCTACGTGTAATTGCGACTTCGCTCATTTTATTTACTCACTTCCTGTTTTTAATCTTCAGACCTGTTGAATGCACAACAAGCCCTTTACTCTAATTTTTAAGGGATGGATTAGCCCGGGAAAATACCGCGTTCTTTACGCGCTTTCAGGATACGTTCACATGCCAGAATATAAGCTGCGGTACGCAAACTGCATTCTTTCTGTGCTGCGGTATTCCAGACATCACCAATCGCTTGAATCATTAATTTATCCAGACGTTCATTGATCTCGTCTTCGCTCCAGAAGTAACTCGCCATATCTTGAACCCATTCAAAATAACTGACGGTTACACCACCCGCATTACAGATCACATCTGGTACAACGGTAATATCACGACTAACAAAGACATCATCCGCTTCTGGATAAGTTGGACCATTCGCACCTTCAAGTACGATTTTGGCTTTTAATTTTTGTGCACGTTCAACAGTGATCTGGCCTTCCAGTGCTGCTGGAATCAGAATATCCATATCAACCGTCCAGAACTCTTCATCTGAAATTACGGTTGAATCAGCAAAGCCCTTCACGCCGCCAGTTTCAACGACATGTTTTTGCAGCGCTTTAACATCCAAGCCTTCTGCATTGAAAATGGTGCCTGTATGGTCTTGTACCGTAACAATTTTTGCGCCTGCATGGCTGAACAGATAGGCAGCTTCATTACCCACGTTACCAAAGCCCTGTACAGCCACTTTACTACCTTCGACTGGTAATTTGATACGCTCTGCAACCTGCATACCAGTCACGAATACACCACGACCTGTGGCACGAACACGACCCAGTGAACCACCTAAATGAACTGGTTTACCCGTTACTACACCTGTGACCGTATGGCCTTTGATGCTTGAGTATGTGTCCATCATCCAACCCATAATATTGGCATTGGTGCCGACATCTGGTGCAGGAATATCAATTTGTGGGCCGATAATTGGACTGATTTCACTGGTAAAACGGCGGGTTAAACGCTCTAATTCACGTGGTGACAATTCTTTTGGATTTACACGGATACCGCCTTTAGCGCCACCGAACGGCAGATTCAATACAGCCGTCTTAATAGTCATCCATGCAGACAATGCCATGACTTCATTTAATTCAACATCTTGGTGATAACGAATACCGCCTTTACCTGGGCCACGTGATAAGTTGTGTTGTACACGATAGCCTTCAAAATGACGGATTGAACCATCGTCCATCACGATTGGAACATCAACAATCAAGGTACGTTTTGGGGTTTTCAATGTGTTGACAAAGTTGCTGAGGTCGGCATCCAGATAAGGTGCTACCCGATCAACTTGAGTAAGAAAAGTTTGCCAAGCACTACCGTTTTGAGCCGCATATGATAAAGACATCATCTATTCCTTAATTAATCAATTGTCCCTGTTATTCACAGATTCCCTTATTTTCAGGGTGTCCTACCCCATCCTCCCTAATACGCACTGTGTTTCTTTTCACTGAATCAAAAATGCTTGGGGTTTTGTATAAGATTATTATTAAGAATCAAATTGATTCACAAAATTCGTTATAATGATTAAAATGAATTATTTTTTATCAATTTGCTAATAGTAAATATCAAAATGAACAATATCGATCATATTATATTAGGATTACTCAAAGACAATGCACGGATGTCCATTACCGATCTGGCGGCCAAAACGCGTGTTTCTCGCGCAACGGTACAGAAACGAATTGAATATATGGAATCGACTGGTGTTATTACAGGTTACACAGTGCGCTTCCGCCCCAGTGCAGAGAAAAATATCATTCGAGCATGGATGAATATTATGGTTGAGGGCACCAAAGCCCAAGCCGTTATCCGCGAATTGCGTCTTGAATCTGCGGTAGAGCGTCTACATACCACCAATGGCAAATGGGATATTCTGGTCGAGCTACAATCAGACAGTCTGGAAAATTTTGATAAGGCTTTGGAACGAATCCGAAATATTTCAGGCATTTACAATAGTGAAACCAGTATTTTATTGTCGACCTATAAAACCTGATCAGGCCAAAATCAGAGATTGTAGATATAAATAAGGGCGCATGATCTGAATGATCATGCGCCCTACAAAAATCACTTATCGCTTAAGCAGTGACACGACGGTAACTACGATATTCTGGTGTCCAGAAATTATCATCAATCACTGTTTTTAACACATCATTACTCATCGGAACAGCCAAGCCATCAGCCATTGCCGCTTTTGCCACTTTAAAAGCAATAAACTTGGACACTTGCTGAATATCATTAATATTCGGCAATAAATCCGCTGCTGGATTCTTCAGGCGTGGTGAACAATCTGCCAATGCGGTACTTGCAGCCATCAGCATAGAGTCACTGATATGCGTTGCGCCACATGCGATGACACCAAGGCCAATTCCCGGGAAGATATATGAGTTATTACACTGCGCAATGCTATAGGCCTTGCCCTGATAATAAACTGGCGCAAATGGACTACCTGTAGCAACAATCGCCGCGCCATCTGTCCATTCGATAATATCTTTAGGTTGTGCTTCCACTTGTGAAGTTGGGTTCGACAGTGGTAGAACAATCGGATGTTTATAATATTTCGCTAAGGTTTTGATCACTTCTTCGCTGAATAAGCCAGCCTGACCAGAAACACCAATCAGGATACTTGGTTTGGCATTTTTCACTACATCCAGTAAACCGACATATTCACCCGTATATTCCCAGTCACTGATGGCACTGGTTGGTGTCGCCAGTTTTTGCTGGAAATCGAGTAAATTCGGCTGTTGATCAGTCATGAGACCAAAACGATCCACCATAAAGATACGTGAACGTGCTTCATGATCACTTAACCCTTCATCCATCATTTGACGAACGATCTGCTCTGCGATACCGCAACCTGCTGAACCCGCACCAACAAACGTAATGGTTTGGTCTTTAAGCTGCTTGCCTTGTGAGCGAGATGCAGCAATCAGGGTTGCCGCTGTTACAGCCGCCGTGCCTTGAATATCGTCATTAAAACAGCAAATCTTGTCTCGATACTGGGTTAATAATGGCATCGCATTCATTTGCGCAAAGTCTTCAAACTGGATCAGTACATCAGGCCAACGCTGACGCACCGCAGTAATAATTTGCTCAACGAATTCATAATATTGCTCACCACGAATACGCGGTTGCTTCCAGCCCATATAGATTGGATCATTCAGCAATTCTTCGTTGTTGGTTCCGACATCAATGGTAATCGGTAAGGTATAGGCAGGACTGATACCACCACAGGCCGTATACAGAGATAATTTGCCGATTGGGATACCCATCCCTCCAATCCCCTGATCGCCTAGACCTAAGATACGTTCGCCGTCTGTAATCACGATGACTTTGACATTTTTCTTATTCACGTTGTGAATAATTTGGTCAATGTACTTACGTTCTGGATAAGAAATGAAGATACCACGGTGACGACGATAAATATCAGAGAAACGCTGGCAGGCTTCCCCTACCGTCGGGGTATAGATAATTGGTAGCATTTCATCCAAATGCTGACTCAATAGGCTATAGAACAGGGTTTCATTGGTATCTTGGATATTTCTTAAATAAATATGCTTATTCAGGTCACTGTCAAATGAAAGGTACTGTTGATAAGAGCGTTGTGTTTGCTCTTCGATGTTTTCAATATTGTATGGAACGAGACCATGTAAATTAAAATTTTCTCTTTCTTCTTCAGAGAAAGCAGAGCCTTTATTTAACAGCGGAAGTTCTAAAAGAGCATTCCCAGCATAGGGAATATATAAAGGTTTTTTGATTTTACTAGGGGTCGCAGGCATACCTTACTCTTGAGATTATCCGTCAAATATATAAAATTTCGTTGCTTAAATTCTTATGCAAAAAGAATTCTGGCGAAGTGAATAATTTACACTAATCCGCCCACGAAACCGAATAATCTGACGGTATGTAAAGTGATTCAACATTTAGGAAATAAATAGTACTCGCTAATAATGCACATTTGTAGTCCATCTGTGGCGATATTTTGTAGGTTTTTTATACGGACAGATAATTTATAAACGAATATTTTATGCAGACCTCATTTCAATCAAGATCTGAGGCCTGCTGGTTCAACAAAAATTTTAGTTATTTTCTTGTTCAAATTCCTGAATCGCTTCTTTTGCGATACGGAAACTATCTACCGCAGCAGGCACGCCACAATAGATTGCAACCTGTAGTAGCACTTCACGGATCTTTTCTTTCGGCACGCCATTTCGTAGCGCACCTTTGACATGAAGTTTAAGTTCATGCGGACGGTTGAGCGCAGAGATCATGGCAAGATTGATCATGCTACGTTCTGGCTTGCTGAGCTCCTCACGCCCCCATACTGCTCCCCAACAATACTCGGTCACCAATTCCTGTAAAGGTAGATTAAAGTCATCCGCATTGTTGATTGAATTATTGACGTAACTTTCTCCAAGCACCTGTTTACGGATTGCTAAACCTTTTTCAAACTTTTCATTGCTCATGGATTCAATCCTCCAAATAAGGTGTATTTGATTTCAAGATAATCTTCGATGCCGTATTTTGAGCCTTCTCGGCCTAAACCTGAATGTTTAATCCCCCCAAAAGGAGCAACTTCATTGGAAATCAGGCCTTTATTAATTCCCACCATACCATATTCAAGTTGCTCGCTCATGCGCCATGCTCGTCCTAAATCCTTGGTATAACAATAAGCAGCTAGACCAAACTCCGTCGCATTCGCCATGTCTATCGCCTGCTGTTCCGTTTCAAATTTAAAAACTGCAGCTAAAGGCCCAAAGGTTTCCTGAGTTGCAACATCCATTTCCGTTGTCGCATCGGCAATAATCGTCGGTTCATAAAAAAGCTCTCCCGCCTGATGACGCTTGCCTCCCGTAATTAAACGTCCTGCTTTGGCTAAAGCATCTGCAACATGTGCTTCAACTTTTTTCACTGCATTACTATTAATTAAAGGGCCAATTTCATTTCCAGCTTCGAGTCCATTACCAATTGCAAAAGCATTTACTTTGGCACTTAATGCGGTAATGAAGCGTTCATAAATACCATCCTGAACCAGAAAACGATTTACACAAACACAGGTTTGCCCAGCATTACGATATTTAGCAATCAATGCCCCTTCAATCGCAGCATCCAGATCGGCATCATCAAAGACGATAAACGGCGCATTGCCGCCCAACTCGAGAGAGACTTTCTTTAAGGTCTGAGCTGAACGCTGGTAAAGTAATTTCCCCACAGGCGTGGAGCCAGTGAAGGTGAACTTGCGTACATCATCACTTTCAAAAATCGCATCACCAATGGTCACGGCATCCCCTGTGATGACACTAAAAATTTCTGCTGGAATACCAGCCTGAATAGCAAGATCAACCAAAGCCAAAGCCGTAAATGGTGTTTCTGGAGCAGGTTTTACAATACAAGGACATCCTGCTGCCAAAGCTGGTGCAACTTTACGGGTAATCATAGCTGCTGGAAAATTCCACGGGGTAATCGCGGCAATGACACCTATCGGCTGTTTGCTTACAATAATACGTGCATCAGGATATGGGCTTGGAATGGTATCCCCATAGACCCGCTTTGCTTCCTCTGCAAACCATTCTACAAAGCTGGCAGCGTATAGGATTTCTCCTCTTGCCTCGGCTAAAGGTTTGCCCTGTTCACTGGTTAAAATAAATGCCAGCTCATCAGCATGTGCGACCATGAGATCAAACCATTTTTTTAAAATAATGGAACGATCTTTAGCTGTCTTATTTTTCCACGTTGCCCAATGCTTCACAGCAGCCTGAATTGCACGATCCGCTTCAGCTTTCCCCATATTCGGCACAGTACCAATCATTTCTTGTGTCGCAGGATTATAAATCTCTGAAGTTTGCTGGTTGTCAGCATCACACCACTGTCCAGCAATAAGCGCTTGTTGGTGGAATAATTGCATTTGTTGAAGTTGCATACACGTTATCCTGTATCGGCGTTGGAATAGGTCAACAGATGATAAAAAATCTGGAAACTATTCCATTTTGTATTATGGCATACCAAATAAATCTTGAAAAAAATTTTCGGTCGCCCGAATTTGATGACTCATCCTAAAAATAATAGAACAATGTCAGGTTTAATAATTTGTTCCACTTCCCATCATCCCCCCGCGCCAGTGAGTCTTGGGTGCCACCAATAAAGGGATCATTCTTACTCATGATATATTCAGCAACCAAAGAAAGCTGTTTATGGTCGATTGCTACACCCAGAATATTACGGGTCGAATCTTGTGCACCAGCCTGATCTTTGTTGTAACGGCTATGCATGAAATAAGGTGTAATATTGCCAATCTGTTTGACATCTTTAAAGGCATAGCCAATATCAGCCGTATAATACGTTGCTTTGTTGGCAACATAATATTCGCTGTCGTATGAACCCATTAATGAAGCTGCAGAGTCAAATGAGTCTTTATTCGTGACATCATTTTTCCCGCCCGTTAATGTGAATCCCAGATTGCCATAATTAAATTTGCTAAATAATGCCCAGGCGTTACGTCTTCCTGTTTTAGACATGGTTTTATTTTCAATTTCCGAAGTCCAGTAAGAGCCGCCAACTTGGGTGCTTAAGCCAGTTAGCCCTAAAGAGATATCTTGCGTTATACGCCCCACCCACATATTTTTTTCCTGTAGATCGCTTTTACTACTGTCATTTGAGCTCACATAATTGGCCGTATAGCGTCCAGAGTCTCGCGTACTTCCTTCGTAATGACCTGCATCTGTAGCAAAATAACCTACATCAAATTGAGTCGCGCTCGGTAATTCAAAGTGATAATTTAAACCAAGGTTATGCACATCTTCTAAACCTGCTGTGGTATTGATACTGCCATATAGGCTATTTCCCCAGAACCTTTCAGGCCCAAAAGGAATGGGTTGCATACCCACCACCACTTGATCAGTCTGATTCAGATGATAGCCAACATAAGCATCAATCAAACTCGAAAAATCACATAAGGTATCGTACTGATAGCAACGATATTCAGCATGTCCAAATAACGGCCCACGTTCATAATCCAGTTTTAACTGTGCAGCATCAAAACGTATTTTATGTTCAGATGCCGCTTCACCAAAATCCTTGTCTTGATAATTGGCACGAACATAGCCCGATATTGTCAACTTGCCCGCATCGGCTGTCGCATCTCCAAAACTGATCCCCGCATAACTTGACGAGATCATGCCCAGCAAAACCGTGGTTAGGGCGAACTGCAAATCAATTTTTTTCATATTCCAGATTCCTTTCTCATCCAGTTCCGCTTATGCATTTGCATTAAATGCAGGACGATTACACTTAATCTTTCCAAGATTAAAGGCGTAATACACCACGAAGCTCACCACCAAACCAATCACCCATGAAATATCGACATCAGGAACAATATTGGCAAATGGCCCAGTAAAGAAAGCATTGGTGAGGAAAGGGATCTGAATCACGATACCTAAGAAATAGGCGATTAAGGCTTTGGCATTGAACTTACCGTAGATGCCACCATCCTGAGCGAAAATAGAGGGAATATCATAAGATTTCTTATTGACGACATAGAAATCCAGCAAGTTAATCGATACCCAAGGAACCAGAATAAATAACAAGGCAAAAATGACATTTAGGAAGAAGCTGATAAAGTTGCTTGAAGCCCAAAGTGCGGTAAAGGTCGCCAGAATTAAAACAATAATGGACAAACTGATACGAACGTTTTTACTCGGCATCCACTGCCCCGCAAAAGTTTGAATCGAAGTAATACAAGACAGCACTGCACCATATAAATTCATGGCATTGTGTCCGATAATATTACACAGGAATAAAATCATCAGCACATAGCCAAACAGTCCTGTTCCAGATTTAACGGCTTCCATGGCATCAGTGGTTGAGCCAATACTCACTGCAACCGTTCCAAAGCTCATCGCAAAGATGGTGCCAAGCGCCGCACCTAAATAGGTATAGATAAAGGGTTTATAAATCCCAATACTTTTAGGCAAATATCTTGAATAATCTGAGGTATAAGGTGAGAAACTGATTTGCCAGACCGCACATAAGCCAAACATGGCGAACCAGCCTTTCAAATTAAACGATCCTTTTGCCAAGACCTCTGCATTAATATGCGGAATCATGATCATCAGGCCGATTAACAATGAACCGCCCATAAACCAAGTACCAATCTTGTTGAACTTATGAATCAGGTGATAGCCAACAATACCGATCGTGGTTGCAGCAATCGCACCAATTACCGTCGCAGTTGGAACAGGGATCGCTGGCACAACAGTATGCAGTGTCTTGCCAGAAAGAATAATATTGGAAATAAAAAAACCGAGATAAATTAACGTGGTAAATAATACAACCAGTAACGCACCGTAACGTCCAAACTGTGCACGGCTCTGGATCATTTGTGGAATACCCACCTGTGGTCCCTGCGCTGAAGTCAGTGCCAGAATAGCTGCACCAAAAAAATGACCACAACAGATCGCGATCAACGCACTGATCAGGCTTAATTTAAAGGTTAACATGGACATTGCCCCAGTAATCACAGCCAAAGGTGCAATATTGGTACAAAACCACAAGGTAAATAGATCCCGAACTTTTCCGTGACGTTCCGAAGGATCCACATAATCAATTGAATGACTTTCTATCACGAAAGCATTTTTCTCATTTTGGCTCATATCCTTAATCTCTCTTTGAGGAACTCATTTCCTCAATATCAATTCGTGAGAGTAAATGTAGGTTTCACAACCTGCCTTGCCAGTGCCATATCCTGATGACCTGACATTTATTTCTGTTTTTTCAGCTCATTGTTGAGCGATATGCATGAAAGCTCAGGAAAAAAGATAAAAGAGCTTCGGTCGACACATGAAGCATGCTCAACAAAAACTAGCTTTTCTCACTCAGCTTGGGATTTATGGAATTTCAGCGTTCTGCATTTTCATGTTTTCATCCTTGAAATTAAAAATCCTGAACTCGACCTTTTGCAGCGTTATCGCATCACAAAAGGATCATCAATCGGTTGATCTGAGGTACGCAACCAGACTGTTTTTGTAGTGGTGTAATCCAGTACGGCATCAGAGCCACCTTCACGACCATGACCTGATAAACCATGACCGCCAAAAGGCGCCAGTGGAGAAACGGCGCGATAAGTATTCAACCAGACAATGCCTGAACGAATGGCTTTGGTCATACGATGTGCGCGGCTCAAGTTATTGGTAAACACACCTGCTGCCAGTCCATAAGGGGTGTTGTTGGCTTTTTGAACCGCCTCTGCTTCGCTACTAAAACTCACCACAGACAAGACTGGCCCAAATAACTCAGTCATGACACAATCTGCCTGCGGGACATCACTACAATCCAGAATTGTTGGGGGATAGTAATACCCTGCTCTTGGCAATGATTTTCCGCCAGTTAATAATTTTGCGCCTTGCTGAATTGAGCTGGCCACGACCTGCTCAATTTTTTCACGTTGACGTAATGTACATAAGGGCCCGTATTCTGTTGCCATGTCTTCGGGTAAACCAATATTGATAGTTTGTACCCGCTCAACCAGACGCTGCACAAATTCATCTTTAATACTTGCCTCAACCAGCAACCGTGAACCTGCAACACAACTTTGTCCTGTTGCCGCAAAAATTGCCGCAACTTGAGCATTGACCGCACTTTGCAGATCCGCATCAGCAAATACAATAAACGGAGATTTGCCACCTAACTCAAGCGATACTTTTGCCAAATTTTCAGCAGAATTACGGACAATATGCCGTGCTGTTTCAGGGCCACCGGTAAATGCCACATGTGCAACATCTGGATGACTACTTAACACTGCTCCACATTCGGGGCCAAAACCAGTAATGACATTCACGACACCTGCTGGAAAACCGGCTTCATGCACCAAACGCGCGAAAGCAAGTAAAGGGGCTGGACCCTCTTCTGATGCTTTCAGTACAACAGTACATCCAGCGGCCAAAGCGGGCCCCAGTTTGACTGCCGAGAGAAACAACTGACTATTCCACGGTACAATCGCTGCAATCACACCAACAGGTTCGCGGATTGTCCAAGCCTGCATATCCTGCTTATCAATTGGTAAATAACTGCCTTCAAGCTTGTCGGCAATGCCTGCGTAATAGCGATAATACTCAGCGACATAGGCAATCTGACTTGAAGTTTCGCGAATGATTTTTCCTGTATCGCTGGTTTCATATTGAGCCAGTTGTGGCGCAGCTTGTTCAATCAGCTCTGCCAGTTTATAAAGCAGTTTACCTCGTTGAGAAGCCGTTAAACCTGCCCAAGCACTATCCTGTAAAGCATGAGTGGCGGCTGCCACAGCACGGTTCACTTCATCACGGCGTGCTTCCGGCATTTTCGCCCAGACTTGCCCTGTTGCTGGATTAATACTATTAAACTGGGCAGCACCGTCTTCAAATTGACCATTAATATATAACTGGAATTGAGAAGTCATGTTCTTCTCTCCTATGCAAATGCAGGCATCACGTCATTGATCATACGCAGTAACGAGGCTTTTTTACGTTCAAAGCTCATTCCAGTATCAATCCAGAATGAATACTCGTTATATCCCATCGCCTCATAGGCTTTTAAACGGTCGATCACTTCCTGCGCTTCACCAATCACGTTATTTTGACGCATTGCTTCTGGGGTGTAGAAAGGATGTTGGGCCATTTCTTCTTTACTGATAGGTGCGATGAGACCTTGATTAATTTCACGCTCATTTTTAAACCATGCACCAAAATAATTATAGAAAGCATTAATTTCTTCTGCTGCAACTTGTGCATCTGCCTCACTCTCTGCCACATAAGTATGGCGGAGTAACATAATTTGCGGACGTGGAATATCAGCAAACTTTTCACAAGCGGCATTGAAATGCCCCATCAGTTTCTCAACTTCATCATCCCCAAAATGCAGCGGTGTGACCTGTACATTACAACCATTTTGTACTGCAAATTCATGGCTATTTGGATCACGTGCCGCCACCCAGATTGGAGGGAATGGCTGTTGTAAAGGCTGTGGTGCGGAGGTGGTTTTTGGGAACTGCCAAAACTCGCCCTTATGTTCGTAGTCACCTTTCCAGAGATTTTTGATAGCAGGAATCATTTCACGCAGACGTTGCCCTGCACTCCATGCATCCATCCCAGGGACCATCCGCTCATATTCAAATGAGTAAGCGCCTCGTGCAATCCCGATATCTAAACGACCATTGGTAATGATATCAGTCATGGCCGCTTCGCCAGCCAACTTGATCGGATGCCAGAAAGGAGCAACCACTGTGCCTGTACCCAAGCGCACATTTTTGGTCTTATTGGCCAGATCAGCCAAATTGATAAACGGATTCGGTGCAATGGTAAAATTCATGGCATGATGCTCACCCGTCCAGATCGCATGCATGCCTCCCTGATCTGCAATCTGGCACAGTTCAATCATCTCATCATAAAGCTGTTTCTGCGTTTGCTGATCAGAAACACGTTCCATGTGTACAAATAATGAAAAACGCATAGTTAAACTTCCTCTTTAACAATTTGACGAACCGTACCACTGGTTTGATTACCGTAATAAACACCATAAGTTTTAAGATAATTTTCTTTGCGATAACGCATCAACATGCTTTGCAAAGCCCCATCTACAAAAGTGAGCTGCTCAAGATCATTCAAATCGATGAATTGACCTTTATGTGCGGTTGCAACAGGGGTATTACACAAGAAAGCAATATATTGCTGTTGTGTTGTCACATCGTCATACACGGAATAAATAAAACTTGCTGATGCATCAGGTTGATAAGCTGCAAAGATTTTTTCTAAGGCTTTTTCCGCACCATCTTTGTCGACCACCAGATGTGGCAGAGTCCATTTATTGTCAGCAGTTTGTTCCAACAGAATCTGGTTCTCATGGCCTATCAAAGCCATCATCATCACTTTCATGCTTGAAATGACATCGGTCGATGATTTCGCTGGAGTAAAATAGGCACCACGATAATAACCAAGACCTGCAAAACCTGCCGAAGCAAAATTTTCAACTTTACCAATCAGAATGGCATGGTCACCTGCATCAACGATTTGATAGGTGGTACAGTCAAACCATGCGCTGACATGATCAATAATCGGGTTTTGGTATTCACTTTTTGTCCATGCAAGATTTGCAAAACGGTCATCACTTGGACGGGCAAAGGTATTCGACACATCCTTTTGTTCTTCTGCCAAAATATTGATGGCAAAGTGTTTTGTATTTGCAAAGTGTTGATAATTGCTTGATGTCTTGGCAATGCTGACGAGCAGCAAAGCTGGGTCCAAAGACACCGAAGCAAAAGAGTTTGCGGTAAAGCCTAATGGCATTCCATCATCTTTACAGGTCGTCACTACCGTAACACCCGTCATAAAAGAGCCAAAGGCATCACGTAGTTCACGTATCTTGTTTATTGTATCCATTTCACTCATTGCCATATTCCTTCATTGAGCAACTTAGACGCTGGTTTCCAACCACGCTTGCATTGCACTATTGACTTGATCTGGAGCCGTCAGGTTGACCATGTGACGCTCATTCTCAATCACGATCGCCTTACCCTTTTTTGCCTGACTGGCCATTTGTATTGCCATTTCCGCAGTAGAGTTGGGATCACCCGTACCTGTTAAAATCAAGGCTGGACATCCAATGTTAGGCCATTGATCCGCATAAACTGCATCACCTCGTGCAAAAGCAGCATAAGCAGTGGCATAACCCGACATATCCACTTCCTGTAACCAGGATTTCACTTTTGAGGCAGCCTGACGTTCAACATCACTCTGACCAAACCAGCGTTGTAATGGGGTCTCGATATCGATATGACCGGTTTTTAATTCTTCGGCACGTTGAATCACTGCATCTTTAGCTTCCGCTGAACGCTTATAGACTCCATTGAGCACAGCCATACGCTTCACTAAATCAGGACGAGTTGCGCTGACGCCTGTGGTGATTAAAGATCCCATAGAATGTCCAGCCAAATTCACAGCGCCAACATCCAAAGCGATAATCAATTCGATGGTCCAGTCCACAAAATCCTGTAACTGGGCATCATCTGCTAATTTTGTACTTTGTCCGTGGCCTGGCATATCCACTGAAATCACCCGATAATGTTTCGAGAAGAATTCGATTTGTGGATACCATGCTGCTGCTTGCATCCCAACACCATGAATCAGAACCAGCGGTTCTCCTTCGCCCTGCTCAAAATAATGAGCAATGCGGTTATTTGACAGCTGCAGGGTTTTTGAGATCATGACCTAACTCTTCCAAATCTTGATAACGATCTCCAATACGATGATGTGGTCGACCACCTGTCGCAGCACCAATCACCACCACCAGCTCGTCAGCAGCAGGTGCATCTGGAATTGCAAATTGTAAAGTCAAATAATGGGAACGACGTCCTTCATCATTCTTGTCCATCATTGGAATCAAGATCGGCGCATTGGCTGGGCCACGGGTATTATTAAATGCCAGATATGATTTTGCTCCCACTGCACTGCGATAAGTATTGCCAAAATGCAAGGTATGAATCAGTGCAGAGGCATGTTCAAGTTCACCCTCCAGCCCGACTACAGCACTTTTACCAAAGGCTTGTACCGCTTCGCCAGAACCAACTTCGTCAAGAATCAGTTGGGTCAAATGTTCACTCAGAATGGGTGCAATACGGCGGATTTCAGGTGCAAGGTTTTCAACATAGCCCTGACCTGCCCAAGGATTTTTGATCACAGCTGCTGCTGCCACCATTTTTAAAGGTGTTGGTGCTTCTTTGCCACCATCAATATAGGTGGTTTCCACATGGAGCACAGTTTTACGGATTAGATTCATTGTTCTTCCTTGCGTGTGAATTTATCTTGTCATTCGTATTATGGTATACCATAATACATAATGAAAAAAAAGCAAGAGTTTGCTATGCTAATTTTTAGCAAAGAACATGTAACAAAATTCTGCATTATTAAAATCGGGAAAGATGAATTTCTATGAATCTTAAAATTGAAAATCCACCTGTGACTTTGCGTGAGCTCTGTCTGGATAAAGTGCGTAATGCCATTATTACAGGTTATTTTCCCTCTGGAAAAAGACTGGTTGAACGGACACTTTGTGAAGAACTGGGTGTAAGCCGTTCTGTGGTGCGGGAAGTGATTCGCTATCTCGAAGCAGAAGGTCTTGTTGAAATCTTGCCCAATAAAGGTCCAATTGTTTCATTACTGGACTGGGAAATTGCCTCACAAATCTATGAGATTCGTCTTTTACTCGAGCAAAGTGCGGTTGCAGATTGTACCCAAAATCTTACTGAACAAACCACTCAGCAATTGCAGCACTTATTAGCTGAGCTTGAACAGGCATTTGCTGCGGATGATATCAATTTAATTATTGCTACCTCTGCAAAGCTTTATGAAACTATTTTTACCACAGCAAAACATTATATTGCCTGGGAAGTGGTGCAACGCTTGAATGGTCGTATTAGCCGTCTGCGTGCCATGACCATGAAATCTACCAAACGTGAAATTTCAGGTTACCAACGTATCAAAAATATGTGTGAAGCCATCTACTTGCATAAAGATGCTGACAAAGCCAAGCAAGCTGTTGCAGAACATATTGCAGAAGCAGCATCTGTGGCAAAAAATATTTTGAATAGTTAATCACGAAAACGGAAACATAAGGCTGATGAAGCCTTAACTGACATAAGGATATAAGAATGTCTGCTTACTGGATTGCTCACGTTACCATCCATGATCTGGAGCAATATAAACAATATATGGCCTTGGCACCGCATGCTTTTGAAAAATATGGAGCAAAATTTCTTGCAAGAGGCGGTAACTCGACTTGTCTGGAAGGCACAGCATATCAGCGTCATGTCATTATTGAATTTTCTGACTTAGAAACAGCGCAGGCTTGTTACCATTCAGAAGAATATTTGAAAGCACGACTGGCTCGTAAAGATTGTGCTGATGTGATGATCAGTATTGTAGAAGGTCTGGATTAAGCTGGATCGGCATAAAAGAGCATTCTTTAAAGCTTCTTTTATGCCATTTCCAACACAAAAGTCACCTGATCCCAATTGGATATCAGTCTAACTTTATTCATATCATTCTAATTTTTAAGCCCGCTTTTTCTTGGATTTCTTGGTAAAGAAACTCAATGCATGTGAATAATGAGTCGGCGTAATACGCTGAATCAGATCAATGATTTTTGCATCATTTCCAATCAGGACACGTGCTTTATCTGCTTTCACAGCCTCAAGAATAATTTTGGCAGCTTGTTCAGGTGGTGTTTTCAACACTTTGTTAAAGGCCTGACTGGCTTTAGCTGGATTCATCCCCAAAGCACGAATACTGTCACTCATACGTGCACTATTGGCAATGTTGGTTCGAATCCCTCCAGGATGTACACAGGTTGAACTCACCCCATTCTGTTGCAGCTTTAACTCTTGGCGCAATGATTCCGTAAAACCACGAACTGCAAATTTCGTTGCATTATAGGCACTTTGAGTCGGTTGAGCTGTTAAACCAAACAGACTGGAAATATTCACAATGTGCCCTTCGCCACTCTGCTTCAAATAAGGCAAAAACTCTTTGGTGCCATAGACCACACCCCAAAAGTTAATCTTTAAGATCCAGTCCAGTTCCTCATAATCCATCCCTTCAACGGTACTTGCCAGCGCCACACCCGCATTATTAAAAATCAGGTTAATCTTGCCATGTGCTTTAAAACTCTGTTCTGCCCATTCACGGACAGCTTCCTGATCAGAAACATCCAGTTGTGTCAGGGTAACATTGACAGGATATTGCTGTAACAAGGCCTTCGTCTCTTGCAATCCCTGTTCATTGACATCACTCAAAGCTAAATGTGCGCCTTGCTGTGCCAGTAAAAGTGCAAGCTGTCGGCCAATCCCTGAACCTGCGCCTGTAATTGCAGCGACTTTCTGATTAAAATTTTTCATGGGTAGACTCTAGATGAAGTTGATAAAAATGGGCTGCATTTTGTCTAAAAATGGCTTGCATCGCCTGCTCACCATAAGGGTGCAGCATCTGGATATAAGCCTGCACAAGGTCATTTAATGTCGCATTAGCTTTATCCATCGGAAAATTAGACGCATACATAATGCGGTTGACGCCAAAGACCTGAACGGCATGTTCAAGCAATGGGCTGAGTATATTCACGATTTCAGCAGGCGTTGCTGTTCGTTTTTGTTGATAAAAGCGATGTCCTAATACTGGCATCATCAAGCCTGAAATTTTGGCATAGACATTTTTCTGTTCAGCCAGAACTGCAATATCTTGTTGCCATTGTTTAAAAATGGTCTCACGCTGCGATGCTGTAATCCCCGTTTTCTTACCCACAGCTCCAAACAAGCCAGCAGGTGTCGCCAGATGATCAACGACGATACGAGTTTGAGGAAATTGTTTCGCCAGACTGGTGATTTCTGCTAACTGAGTGGAATATCCCCATGCATCAAAAGATAAATCCATTTTTGCAAGTTGTTCAAAACCTTTTAAGAATTTCTTGTCACGATAAAGATGAGGCCGATCACACCATCGATAAATGCCACTATCCTCATGCCAGGCCGCCATTTTACGAATACCACGAAAGAGTGGGCTCACCTGCTGATGAGCTTTAAGAATGTCTTTGAATTTTCGGTCTCTTGGATCAGCCGCAGCAACGATGGCACCCAGCTTTAAACCGTGACGATTAAAATCTAATTGCTTGATCCAGTTGGTTTCTTCCACCACACCCAAGCCTTTGTGATGATGCCAGTTTGCTTCGACATGCACCACGCTTTCTACAGGAAATAAGCTGCTATCCTTTTGATAATGCGCTGGTAAATAGGGATTCAATGCGTATTGAGTTGTACCTAATGTCTCTAATAAAGGCTTAGGTTTGACTAAACGAACAACACGATCCATAACAGCGGGATATTTCCCTAAAGCTTTTACCAATACAGCAGCAGAATGCGGTGTGTGATAAGGATCCCATTGATGGATATGTGGATCAATGATCGAAAAGCCTAATTCTTCCATGTGTTAACTCAATATAATTATTTTAAAATGGCGATAATTTATCTAACTTTAACCGTAATTCATCACTGTAGCCTACTGAACAAGTTAGTATGAATAAAATGATTTATTTCAATATGACATTATGAATACGATTCATTTATTTTTTCTTTTATCTTTAAGAATTAGAAATTCATCAACAATTTCAATAAATTGAAATACATTTATCTCAAATAAATTAATTCCCAAGGAACAAATAAAAAACTCAAAATAATTTACGTATTATCAAACTCTTATTTTTTTAAGCTTCCTACTTTTCAGCAAGTTCTTGTAAATGATTCCTATTTAAATATACTGAGCACGCTTTTATCGCTGCATTGACCCAAATTGTCATCAGATTGATAGCCTCTTTTCTCCAGTCTCTACCCTATTTTTGGTATCGCTCAGGTATTCCTATGTCTGCATTCTCTCCGCGTAAAAATCTCATCACGATTGAAATTTTAAAATATAGCGGTTCATTGCTTTTGTCTTGTATTCCTGTGCTGACTTGGGCAGAAACTGCTGTACCAGAAATCACACAGCTAGACACCATCAAAGTACAAGCTGAATCCAGCTCAGGCTATATCGGAACGCAAACAGCATCGACCTTAAGAGGCAAACAAAAAAATCTGGAGAGCTCTCAAACGGTCAATGTCGTTTCCAAACAATATGTGAAAGATTATGTGCCCGCGAATCTGGATAATGCACTCACACAAGTCAGCGGTATTACCCAAGGCAATACCTTAGGCGGCACCCAAGATACGGTCATGAAACGCGGTTTTGGAGACAACCGTGATGGTTCAATTACCGTGAATGGCATGCCAATTGTGCAAGGTCGAACCATGAATGCGACAGTTGAACAGGTTGAAGTATTAAAAGGCCCAGCTTCTCTCCTTTATGGCATTATGGACCCAGGCGGTGTGGTCAATGTAGTGACTAAAAAACCTGAAATGACCCAGAAAACCGAAATGGCAATCTATGGTTCAAGCTTTGCTGCGGGTAAAAATGGTTTAGGAGCAAGTCTAGATACAACGGGCGCAATTAATGACAGTAACTTTGCCTATCGTTTTATTGTCGATCATTCTGACGCAGACTATTGGCGTAATTTTGGTAATCTCAAACAGACTTTAATCGCTCCGTCTGTGGCATGGGACAATGGTCAGACCAAAGTCAATCTCAGCTATCAATATCGTCATTTTGATGTCCCTTTTGATCGCTCAACCATTTTTGATCCCAACACCAAAAAAGCTCTACCGATCTCAAAATACCAACGTCTGGATGAAGCCTTTAACCAAATGAAAGGTGAAGATCATCTGGCACAACTGTTGGTTGATCATCAAATTAATGACACTTGGTCAGCGCATTTCGGCTATACCTATAACTACGAAACCTATGATGCCAATCAGTTACGCGTCACCTCGTTAGATACAAAGAATCATACTGTGAAGCGTCGTACCGATGCGACCTTAAATGCAGAAAGCATCGATAGTAATGCCCAAGCCTATCTCAATGGCTCGATCAATCTGCTCGGTTTAAAGCATGACATTCAGATCGGTTCGGATATCGAATACCGTAAATATTTCCGTCCCGATATGGTTCGTGGAGACACTTCTACCCTAGACTATCTCAATCCAGATTTTGGCACTGTCGAAGCTTCCCGCAATATCGTCGCGTCGGATAGTGACCAAACCGATAAATTGCATACCTATGGTTTTTATCTGCAAGATGCGATCCATTTAAATGAAAAATGGATTGCGGTGCTTGGTGGGCGTTACTTACATTATCAACAGACTGCTGGGCGTAGCAGACCATTTAAAGAAAATACCAATACCAATGATGATGCCTGGCTTCCACATGCAGGTTTAGTCTATCAATGGAATGACCAATTTTCATTGTATGGGAGTTATACCGAATCACTCAAACCGAACTCCTCGATTGCGCCTTTAGGTGGCAATGCTGTTATTGACTCGGATGTCCGACCTGAACAGGCAAAATCTTATGAACTTGGTGCAAAATATGAGTTTAATGATCGTATTAAGGCCAACTTTGCACTCTATGACATTAAAAAATGTAATGTACTTGCCAAAATAACCAATTCGTCAACCAAAGAAGTAGAACTACACACTACAGGTGCCGTCCGCTCTAAAGGTGCTGAACTCGACCTCACAGGCCGTCTAACTGATCAACTCGATGCTACCCTGACCTATGCCTATACCGATGCCAAAGTCACTGAAGATGAACTGGGCCTGCAAGGCAATCGTTTAAATAATGTGGCACGAGATACCGCTTCTCTCGCATTGGCCTATAACTATGGCGAACTTTATAATGGCAATTTACGTTTAGGACTCAGTGGCAATTATGTCGGTAAGCGCGCAGGTGATTCAGAAAACACCTTTGACCTACCTGAATATATGCTTGCCAATGCCTTTATCAGCTATGACACCACCATTGCCAAACAGGCAGTTAACTTTCAGTTTAATTTAAATAATATCTTCGATAAAACCTACTATACGGCCAGCGTTAATAATCTGGCGGTATCACAAGGTGACTCTCGCCAAGCGGTGTTGCGAGCAACCTTTAAATTCTAAAATAGAGGATCAGAGCAGTGCTTAAATCACTGCTCTGTTGAGATCAATATGAAAAAGCTTCTTTCTATCACGCTGATCGCAGCACTGTTTACCTTAACATCTTCTGTTTATGCACAGACAAAAATTGCGCTCATTTCACAGCTCAATGGCGCTTCTGCTTCTGTCGATGTATCTATTCAAAAGTACTTACAAGCTCAAGGTTATCAAGTTGAAGTCTTTGATCAGACTGTTACACCGAACAGCTTAAACCATCCTGATCTGGTCATTCTTTCTTCAACGGTTGCGTCTAAAAATTTAAAATCAGGTTGGCGTCAACTCCCGATTCCACTGATGACTTGGGAAAATGATTATCTCGATGATCTGGCGATGACAGGTAAACGGCTCGATACTGATTTTGGTGAAGTTGAGAAAGAACGTTACTTGTGGCTGGTCAATGCACCGCATCCCCTATCGGCGCATCTTCCTGCGGGAACGCACAACGTCTATAAAGCACAGGCACCGATGAGTTGGGGCAAGCCGGGATTAGGCGCCACCATTATTGCAACGATTTATGGTCAACCAGAAAAAGTGGCCATCTGGGGTTATGAAAAAGGTGCAACCATGGATTATGAATCATTGGCCCCAGCAAAACGGCTGATGTTCTTTCTCAATAATGAGACTTTTCCCAATCTTTCAGAAGATGGTCTCAAACTGTTTGATGCCTCAGTGCAATGGTTATTAAAGAAATAGACTTAAAAATCGACTCGTGCTTTCCTAAAGAATGCATCAAATTTCAGCCCATGGCCCAGCAAATGCTTAGGATTTTTTGAAGATAGAACCCTAAGCATCTGGGCAACGCGCTGTTATAAAAGATATTCCCAGATCACGTAACCAATGCCAAAGCCTAAAAAGGCATATAGCGTAATAATGAAGAACACAAAACTGGCATTATTCTTTTTTTTCAAAAAACTCATATCGGCACCTTTCGCTTTGCTCAATTCATATTGTTATAGTGCAGGAAGATACAGAACAAGAAAAGACACAGAATTTTGCAAAAAAAATATAACAGATTGATATAAAACTTGAGAATTGTTATGAAAAACAGCCCTGAATATATGTATAAGAGACATGAAAACGTCTTTCTCATATATTCAGGACTGCTTCAAGCTGTTATTAAGCGACTCAGTAATCAGGTTCGAATATGAGGATTTTCAAGCGGCAGATCATCGACTAAGTGCTCATCAAAAATATCCGTCAGCATGCTGTCATAACGTTTAGCATTGTATTGTAAAAGCGATTCTGCCTCAGCAGTGCTAATAAAACCTGTTTCAATCGCATTGGCAATGTGTTCTTCAAAGCTTAGCCCTGTAAACTGGTCTTTTGACTCCGCTTTTTTAAATTTATTCCATAACGGTTGCAACTGTAACAAACTTTGGAAAGTGGACTCCATCCGTCCCATTACATCATTTGCATCGGTTGTATAATAAACATGTTGTTTGAGCTGATCCCGGAACGCATGCTCTTGCATCATCAATTGCGCCACTTCCTGTTTCAATTGATCCGATGGCGCTGCAATTGGACGACCAAATGGGAAGCAAATTAATTTCACCATACAGGCTGCAAGTTTCATTGGGAAATTATCATAGAAGCTAAAGAAGGCTTCTTGCACCTGATACAAGGCTTTATTCAACGCTAATTCGGCATGTTTCTTTTCTGCCTCGGTTCTTTGTCCATGCTCATAATATTTCAAGATCGCAGTAGCGATAAATAAATGCGCATGAATATCGGCCAAACGCCCAGACAGCATTTCTTTACGTTTTAAATCACCTGCCAAAATCCCAAGCGCCATATCTGCCGTTAATGCAAAATCAGCACTGAAACGGTTAATCGTACTGTAATAGCCTTTAGAAAAATCATCGGCTTGTTTAGAGCCATCATCCGAACCGCCTGTAATCGAAAATGCAACGGCTTTAGCGGCACGATTGAAAGTATAGGCTAAATGTTTAAACAATAATGGCGAAAATTCCTTAAACGCGGCGGCTTTATCTTCCGACTGCAACAACTGCAATTCTTCAAATAAATAAGGATGGCAACGCATCGAACCTTGACCAAAAATCATCAAAGATCGGGTCAGAATATTTGCCCCTTCTACCGTAATAGCCACTGGAATCGATTGATAGGTCAATGCAAGGAAGTTACGAGGGCCTAACTGAATCGCTCGACCACCCACCACATCCATACCGTGATTGACCACCTTACGCATGGTTTCAGTCGCATAGTATTTTGCCATTGCCGTCATCACCGCAGGCGTTCCACCTTGGTTCAAACCACAGGTCACCAGATAACGGAATGATTCCAACATATAGGCATCACTGGCGATATCACTGGTCGCCTCTTGTACACCTTCAAAATGCCCAACCGAGATTTTGAATTGTTGACGCACACTGGCAAATGCACCCACCAGCAGATAACTCATTTCCCCTGCCGCGGTTGCCAAAGCAGGCAGTGAAATACCACGCCCTACGCCTAGACATTCCATCAACATACGCCAGCCTTTACCAGCATTTTGCTGCCCACCAATAATCCAGTCCAAAGGAATAAATACATCACTTCCCTCAACCGTACCATTCATAAACGGCGCCCCCGGATTATGTCGCGGACCGATGTGAATGCCTTCATGATCGGCTGGAATCAAGGCGCAGGTAATGCCATATTCCACTTTACTTTTGTCGCCCAATAAACCCTCTGGGTCATAAAGTTTAAAAGCCAAACCAATCACGGTTGCAATCGGAGCCAGTGTAATCCAGCGCTTAGAGAAATTCATTTTTAAGCCAAGGACTTCTTGGCCTTGGTACTGTCCATAACACACCACACCTGTATCAGGAATCGCACCTGCATCCGAACCCGCTTCAGGGCTGGTCAATCCAAAACAAGGTACTTCTGTACCATTTGCAAGGCCAGGTAAATAACGTTGTTTTTGCTCTTCAGTACCATAGTGCAGCAGCAACTCACCCGGTCCAAGCGAATTCGGCACCATACAACTCACCGCAGCAGTCAGTGAGCGAGAAGCAATCTTGCTCATGATTCGACTTTGCGCAAAAGGCGTAAATTGTTTACCACCAAATGTTTTTGGAATAATCAAACCAAGGAAGTCATTGTCTTTAATGAATTGCCAAACCTCAGGCGGCAGGTCTTTTTCCTGATGATGGATCTGCCATTCATCCAACATCGAACAGAGCTGTTGTACTTCATTATCTAAAAATGCCTGTTCTTCTGTAGATAAGACTGGATAAGGATATTGATCAAACTTTTCCCAATCAGGTGCCCCCATAAAAAGTTCTTTTTCCCACCAGCTTGTACCTGCGTCCAACGCCTCTCTTTCTGTCGTGCTCATACTCGGCATGGCATTTGAAAGCACTTTAAAAGCTGGTCGGCTGATCAACGCATCACGTAACGGCGTAATCAGGAGAATAATACTCGCGATGATGATGGGTACGCCCAGTAACAAACTCCAAGGCGTAATCAAAACGCTACACAGAATGGCAACTACAATCGCCACCACACAGCCAATAGTTCGCGTAGCTTCAAAATAAAAGAGAGCCCAAATAACAAAAAGCTGAATCAATAGGCCAAGCAATATGAATAATACAATCATGTTTACTCCTTTGGCTCAGATCGGCATACAGCAGAAATGAGAAACGTTGAGTGAATTTATAGTTGAGATAATTCTTTAATAAAATGATTGTTTTTTATTCTACATATCGGGTCAGTATTTGCTCACTTAACTACTAAAATTTACATAAATTCATCGAGATGACACTAAACAGTTTTCTCATTCTTAATCTAAACATTAAAAACTACTTACAAAAAAATTATGAAAATAACTTATGAAAATTATCACCAATCATAATAAATATTATTTTTGTATTTTTAGAATATATAACGCTTACTTCGATAAAAAAATTTAAAAGACAAAATATCTAAACAATATATGCCAGCAATCCAAGAAATATTAACTTAGAACTATTAAAAAGCGAACTTAATCACATTAATCACCACATAAATTAAGATACAAAAAATATACTATTGATAACAAAAACCACTCACATTAAAATATAAATGCAATCATTTTAATCTCCAAACCATGAACAGAAATAATAAAGATTTTTTAAACAGGGGTTCTGTATG
This sequence comes from Acinetobacter sp. BIGb0102, assembly GCF_003815055.1. Classification (NCBI taxonomy): domain Bacteria; kingdom Pseudomonadati; phylum Pseudomonadota; class Gammaproteobacteria; order Moraxellales; family Moraxellaceae; genus Acinetobacter; species Acinetobacter sp. BIGb0102. Next base: position 141,502 of record NZ_RKQE01000012.1, on the reverse strand, counting down.
TGCATCTCTTTCATTAATGGTGATCGATTATTGCAAATTCCACCAGTTAAACATTCCAGCTGAGTGCAACCTGTATCATTTAGAGGATAGAATCCCATTTAATATATGGTGCAACATCTTAAATAAGGTTCAAGATCAAAGCAAAATAAATGCACTTGGTTTAAAGATTGCAGATTTTATTAAACCTTCTTACGCTGGTATTATTTCATATATGGTTTTCTCAAAACCGACGCTACTTGATGCGATTCCAGATTTTATTAAATATATCCGTTTAGCGTATGACCTTAATTTTTTATATTTTCAGGTTAAAAATGCCGAAATAGAGTTTTCATGGGACGACCATCTGGGCCAGCCGGGATTAATCGTTGATGAATGCGCTATTGCACTACTCATTAACATTGTCAAACGTTCAATTGCGCCTTATCAAGCACCGCTCAAGTGTATTAACTTTCTGTATGAACCTCCTGAAAATATTGAGTTTTATCGGCATTACTTTGGTTGTCCAGTCAACTTCAACTCTCCAACGACCTCTATCGTTATTTCACTGGAAAATTTGGAAAATATCCCCTTATCTCAACCAGATCCTTATCTTTATCAGATATTAAAGACACATGCTGACCTCCTCGTAGATAAACTAGGCACTTATAACGAATTTGAAAACAAAATCAGATTATGTATAACCACAAATATTAGAAATAAAAAAATCAGTCTTGAAATTATTGCTGAACAAATGAGTATTTCGCCTAAAAAGCTTAGGGAAAGACTATCAGAATATGGTTATAGCTTTAATTCATTACTCGCAGATGTCCGCTTTGACCTTGCAAAAAAACACTTGCTTGATAACACATTAAATATTAATCAAATTACTTATTTACTCGGATATTCAGAACAAAGTGTATTTCAAAGAGCTTTTAAAAGTTGGAGTGGATTAACACCACTAAAATGGAGAGAGGAAAATAAAAACCTCCCAAAAACTTCCTAATTTTTGGTTACATTAAAATCCGTCTATAACAGCTCCATTTCGATCAACTTTACCATGATATATATGACCATCATCGCCAATTAATGAAAACTCAATATAATCAAAAACATTCACTGGATTTTCAAGCATATATCTTCTTTTACTCAATGGGCTACTCATCATATCCATTTCCTGAATGATATTCGTTTTTTCACCCTGATAAATCAAGCTTATTCGAGCAAAAGACAAGTGATAAGCAGAAGAATTTTCACAAACTAATACAGCTTTTTCATCCTGCCTTTCGATAGAGAACTTTAGTTTTTTTACAAGATCCTGCAATTTCATTTTCTGAAGTCCCTTCGGTCTATAAAAAACCTTAAGTTGTATATTCATCGCAAAATCAAGTTTGGCATGCGCGTCTGCCCCTTCTTTTTTTACGCCAGGGATTTCATATAAGTTTAGCCACACAACTGATTCTTTATTGGATGGTAACGCCGCGCCATTGTAAAAAACTCTTAATGATTGAATGCCTGCTGGCTGCATACGAAAGACAGCAGGTAAGATTACAAAAGGACTTTTTTCATATTCTGGATTACCACTTCCATCATCAAACCATGCTTGTACCACAATTGGATAATCATTTATGTTTGCGATGATTAAGGTTTTTTCTCGAGTACCTTCTTCGTAAATAATCCGGCTGGAAGACGTCGCCAACCCAGCCGTCACGTCTATACTGATAAAAAATAAGAAAATACTGAAGATAAAAATTAAAGGTCTCATTGTATTTTCACGACCACATAAGCTGTAGAGTAAATTGTTCCACTAGTAACGGGTTGTGCACCATCAATCCGTTTTAGATCAGCAGTAAGAGGAATACGATAGGTCGTATAGTCTCCAGCAGTACTCATCGATTGAGCATGATCTAGTACAGGATACCAGCCCGCTGTATTCCCTTGCGGGTAGGTGACTGATGGGTAACAAAGCTGATTGTTATTGGGACCACAAGTCCTGTTATAAATATCACGGTTAGAATCAGGTAAAGTACCAGTTGCACCCGGTTGTCCTAATAAAGTCAAATAATCATTAGTCCCTTGATATTTAATATAAATACCAGCATTTTTTGCCCGTGTAGGGTTACTCAAATAGTCATCTGACAACAATGCAGTTACCCCGTTATTGGAATTCACCAAGGCAGGAGAAAAGTTCTTTGCTGCCTCATAAGCCCCGTGAGATGCCTGAATGGCAATCGCGACTTGTCCTGTATTCACGCCAGATTTTGAAGTCGTTTCAACATGGTTATGACAATCCACCAAGACTTCAAAATCTTGACTAACCTGATGTCCGTTATTTAACTCATTGATCGTAGTAGTGCCAAAATTTACATAAGGGCTAACATTATTGACTTTGCAAGCTACACCATCATTTATCAGGTGAACCGCATCATATAATGTGTATCCAAATCCATTATCCGCTCCCCAAAACCGATAGGTTGAAATATCCGTGCTATGGGTTACACCTACGGTATCGTGTGGGAAACTTACATATTCATCTCCTGTTTCACTCCCTCCAGAATGTGCAGTACCTGTATGGCCCAAAGTAATATAAGACGAAGGCTGGGCACAATTGTAATTTCCAGATTGTCCCATTCCCCGATCATTCCCTCTCGCATTAGAAGGCGTCGTCGTAAGATTACAATAAGCATTGGCAGAACTACTATAAGGGGGCTGACCATTTACACGAATCAGTTCAAATTGTAAAACAGGCACATGCTTTAAACGGATACAATGCCAGCCCGCTTGGCATTTATCTTTTGCTGCACCCGAAGGTGTATTCGGAGCAGCTGTTTCATAGTTTATAGGCAGTTCAGTCCACTGGGGTGCAAGAGCCTCACCATTCATAATTTGACGGATGCCAACGCCTTTAAACCATGTATAAAACACATTTTCTTGTCCGCCAGCATCATCGAGATTCACCTTAAAGTAACCGCCAACTCGATCATCTCCATTGACCGAAGTTAGAAATCGAATTTTGCTCATATCCGTATCTGGGGAGCATGCCCATAACAGACTTTCCGCATGCGCATTTCGAATTTTATATTCCGTTGGGGGAACCGCCGCTTGAGCCAATACACTACCAGCAGGTTGAATCGCAATATCCATCAAATGAATATTACCAATACGAATCTTTGCAGCGTGACCATCTTCTGTCTGCGTAATAGGCCGTGTATTCGAATAGCCCGTATAATAGGCGCCACTTTGCCAGTCAACCTGTTGGCAGGCTGCCCAACCTATACGACTCATCCCCAGAATCAACACCAATAAAATAAAATCTATAATTTGCTTTTTCATCTTTAAAATACCATCTCGCATTGAGCACGCTGTTTGATCAATGGCTGTTTTAACTGCTCATCATCAAGTTGATAATTCAAACGGCATTGTTGATTCTCTAACGTTCCCCATTTCAATATCAGCCCACCTTGTGGTTGCTCTGCGCGAAAATAAACTTGTCCAGACTGCCCTACCATGCCAATAAGATTGTCCTGCTCATCAAGAACATCTGCCCCCATAGGGATATTTTCCCCTGTGGCAGTTTTAGTCTGGAGCAACACGCTATATCCATAACGTGTTTTAAAATTGAGTTTTACCGCTGCGCCAGCATAAGGTGCGACTCGCTGTTCCCCACCTTCTAATTCAACATGTTCAGCCATTCCATGAGGATCAAGTGCAATGGTGTTGTAATGGTAAGGGTTAATACTTGGAATTAGGGCATAACCAAAACGATCAACTTTACTGTAAGGCGAACTCACAATACTGGCTCCTTTTGCCCCTTTGGCTTCAATTAAAGCAAAGGTATCACCCAGATAAGGCCCCAATGTAACTCCACCAGAATGCGCAGCCAAAGCACCACTAAAATTGATTGAAGCTTGTCTATAGTCATCGCTGATTGCAGTATTCAGTCCGACCTGCATGACTGGCAATCGCTTATATAAACCAGCCGTATAGGCTTTCTGCTCGCCCCAATCTGTCAACGTCGCCCCTAGACTGTAGCTGAGGCTATAATCTTTATCTAAAGCCCCTGTAATTCCAATTTGGTGGTTATCACTGTTATTGCTGCGGTTATAATTTGTATTTAATTGCGGTGTACCTGCTGAACGTTCACGGCCTAGCGGCACACTAATGCTAATTCCCCCAAAATTATCAAAGCGTTCTTCTTTGATGGTTTTACCCGTTAAAGTATGGGTCCGCTGTCGGGTATAGTTCACATTCAAGCTAACGATGCCAAAAGTTTTCATATAGCCCGCCTGATATAAGGTATCTCTTTCACGACCGTCACGATAATCCTGTGTTGAGCCAGAAAGATAAAATGAACCATAGTCTCCAAAGCTTTGGCTTAAACCAACTTGAAAACGGGAACGTTGCAAATAGCCATATGAACTCCAGCTATCCTTATTTTCCCATGCATTACGAATACCCAGCACATCATTTAAATCGCGGAAACCTGAAGTGGAATAGCGATAACCAGCAATCGAAATCACCGTATCTGTAGGTTGAAAGGTTTTACTGTAATTGAGATTTGCCATCCAGCCATCTAGATATTGATGAGTCTCCATATTCGGTAGTTTTGCTCGCGAATAAGTAATATTTGAACCAAAAGCACCATACGAACCCCCAAATACTCCACCCAGTGCGCCTGCCTGATATCCACTGGCAACACGCAATCCCCCATTTAATGTCATTAAATTATTTAAACCATATTCATAAGTCAGGTCAGCAAAGCCCACGTCTTTTGTATTCGCCAAGTCTGTTCGTCCAACAATAAAATTATAATTGGATGTACCTTCACGCAAAGAAAGTGGAACGGCGGCATAAGGAACTTCATTACTATGGGTGCTACCATCTGCCTCAGTGACTACAACAGTCAGATTTCCGCTATAACTGGTGGGATAGAGATCCTTAATTTCAAAAGGCCCCGGTGCAACTGTGATTTGATAAATTTCTTTATTGTCTTGTCGTATTGAAACCTTGGCATTACTTTGGGCTGTTCCCCGAATCACAGGCGCGTAACCACGTAATGAGCTAGGTCTCATTCGTTCATCTGTTGCCAGACTTAAACCTTGGAATGTCAAGCCAGAAAAGAAACGTCCTGAGCTATTTAGCTGCCCTAGAGAAAGTTGGGAATGCAACTGATCAATTGGTCTTTGTACATAGCTACGTAAATGGTTCCATTCACGCTCATGTTCATTATCAATACTTAAACTGGATTGCTGACGATACTGCCATTTCCCCAAATTGATTCCACCACTTAGATTTAAGAAACCCGAATCCCGATCAAGATGCTTGCCATATATATTCTTGGTATTTGTATAATAATAATTTCCAGTATAGTTAATAAAACCAATACTTTCCCCAGCATTCAACTCGCTTGGTTTTACATATCCTCTTGGCATATTTTTCATTAAGCTTTGCGGGACAGTGAGATTTAAGCGGAGTAAAGAAAAATCAAAATACACGGTACTTTCAGGCGCCACAGCTTTAAGAGACAAACATTCGTGATCTGTCTCTTGTGTTCCCGCCCTCACATTTTTTTTGCGCTGTTCTTGTTGCTGACGATAATCCCAACTTCCAACAATGCCCGCATTTTCTAATAACTCAGGCATGAAGCAAGGCTCCACACCCTGAGTATTTTCTTTCAAAAGTTTGAATTCAATCGCACGGCGCTCAATAAAACGGTTATTGACATACAGATCAACTTTATAAGTTCCAGCCTCAACCTTCTCCGCTTCGTTAAAGCGCTCAATCATGTTCTGGCTTAATGTATTTCCCTTAAATAAACCAGGAGCAAATTGATAGTCATTTAAATCATTCGAGTTTTCAATTTCAGTTGCTTGCGCCAAAGGTGTATACAATAAAAATGCCGATAAAAAACAAACAAAATAATTTGAGTTGTTTGTCCAGAATTGATACTTTTTCATCAAATATCCTTCAATTCTAACGAGATATTTGTTGTGAAATATCATAGGGATCCGTTGCACCATAGTCATTTACCATTCGGACACTGACATTCGCCAACTGATGGGCAGGAAGTCTTTTTTCCAGTAACCATTTTCCCTTAGACTTCGGTTCAATCATTTGAACAGATTGAGCTTGTATGATGTGTGTTCCTATCTTGACGCTGGCTTGGGTCAAATTCGCATAATAGCTACTTGGATTGTCTATTTGTAACCAGCTTCCTTTGGCATCATTTAATAATTGGAAACGAAGATTACGGGCAACATCCTCGATTTTATCTGGCAAGTTTTTAGGGCGATAAAAGACTTTCAAACGGTTTTTGACGATCAGAACCAGTTTATTTTCATTAATTAAATCTTTTGATAATGCCGGCGTTTGTTTAAAGTTTAGATAAAAAATTGATTCACGATCTTGAGGTAAAACGTCTTCAGGTACATAAATTAAACGCGCCATTTGTCCCTGATGGGCATTGACACGAAAAGCTTGAGGACTCACTAAGAACGGTGCATCTGCGCTTTCAGGTGTAGAGTTATCATTACCTTGATCAAGCCAGACCTGAACCAGATATGGGATGTCACTTTTATTACTAAATTGAAGCGTTTTTTCTTTACTCTCCGCATTAAAAATAACTCGTGTACCTGTCATGATCACATTTGCAAAACAGGAATGAATCGATAGCCCCAAGACAAAAAATACTGGAAAAAAATGTCGAAATAAAATATAAAAATGCTCAGACATTCGTCCACACCTTCAATTAAAGGATCAAAGAAAGGACCTGACATATGACTAACTGTCCGTACGCATATGTCTGGATTTTTTTTAGTTATGGATAAACGACTTCATAATCCGCAACCGCTGTAACACTTCCCGCAGTCGTAGCGCCAGTTGCATAATATTGAGCTGTTAATGGAACAGTTGCTGTCCCCCCTGAAGTTGTTGTTTGTTCAGAAACACCAATACCCCCACTAAATACAATTGGGTTTCCTCCAGCATTACCATTCAGTAGCTGCACAGCAACATTAGATGCTGTACTTGATGTATTAATGCCTAAATTAGTACCTTCAGGATTATGCGCAGCAAAACGTACTGCCACGTCATCAGCAATCGTGCTACAACCTGAAAGATTTACGGTAAAAGATGTTGCTCCAGCAGTATCACCAGAAGCATTTAGATCACCTGTTCCTACTGTAGGTAACGTTACTGTTGGACTCGCTGTTCCGCCAACATCAACAGTACAAGTGTTCGCCTCAATCGTTCCTACAAACGTAATTGTCTCTGCTGCTACAGTTAAGTTTGCTGTCCCCAATGTAATTAAAGCCATTGTTAAAAACTTAATTTTCATAACAACTTCCTTCAAAAATAATTAAAATTAATGAATAAAAAGAATATATTATGTGCTTAGATCCGCCCTTTAAAGATTTTCAGCACACGATATATCCATAAAAAATACTACCCAAAATTACAAAAGTTACATTGATAATTCGGAACTAAAAATTGACATTTTTTATAAGAAAAGTTTTGTATTAAGTTTCTTAAATTGTATTAATTGTATTTATAGGCTTTTTTTCTTATCGTTCTTTATTTCATTGCTTTATCACCGAGTAATACAACGCTTTTTTATATTTTTAGTTTAAAAGCGATATCTCTCTTAGATTTTAATGACTAAAATTTAGACCTGAGCTCCTTAAAGAAAAACGTCTAAACGAAGCTCAGCACTAATTTAAATTATTCTTTCTGTTTTAAATGCGACTTAACTCAACAGCAAACAGTCTGCTAAATACTGTTTTTAGAGGAAGCAAAGTTGGCTAATGACTATTTTCAAATCTTGCCTCCCAAAGCCGCCACCAACTGTGCCGAGTTTTTAAGATGCAATTGCTGTAGCTCTAACAACCGCTCTTCCGCAGCCAAGCGCAGATTTTGCGCTGTGGCAACCTCAAGATAGCTCACCAAACCCGCTTGATAGCGCTGTGTAGCGACCCGTTCATTTTCAGTAGATAGCTTCAGAAGATGTTGTTGCTCTATCATCTGTTTTTGGAACAGTGACGCTTGCAATAAACCATCCTCAACTTCTTTCCAACCCTTCAAAACTGAATACTTATAAGCAGCAAGTTTTTCATCATAATTGGCTTGCGCCTGTTGAATATCAGCACGCCGCTTTCCACCATCAAATACTGTGCCTAGGACTTTTGCCCCAACTGACCATGCTGTATTCGGGGATTGCAATAGCGTATGGAACACTGGGCTATTCACACTGCTATCCACGCTAATGGTAAGATCCGGCAGCCATGCGGTTTGTGCTAAACCCAGTTGTGCATGCGTGGTCGCAAGTTCTCGCTCACGACGAATCACATCAGGGCGTTGTGCTAATAGGCGGCTTGGAATTTGGGTCGGAATCTGGGGGACACTAAATTGATAAGGACTTTTGTTTAAATTAAAGTCAGCAACATTCTGCCCGACTAAAAGCGCTAAAATATTTTCCTGTAAATCTCGGCTGCGTTGCAGTTCTAACAATTGCACAGCGACTTGTTTCAGTTGAGTTTCGGCCTGAATCACATCTGCGCGGGCAATCATTCCCGCTTGATATTGCTGTTGTAAAATACCCACTGAGCGTTGATAACTATGTTGCGTTTGCTGAAGAACGTCCAGTTTGGCATCAAATAAACGAATGCTCCAATATGCCTCTGCTGCCATCAATTGTTGACTGAGTTTAATTGCAGCAAGATCTGCCACAGAAGCCTGTACATTGGCCTGTTGACCGTCAACCGCTTTTGCAACTCTCCCCCAAAGATCAGGAATCCAGCTCACCGTCACATTGGCACCAAATTGCCGATTCTTAGCAGCGTTTTTAGTCTCGGTCTGATTGGCATTACCGCCTATGGTGATGTTTGGAAGCGCATTGGCACGTTGCCCATCTAACAGTGCAATAGCATGACGATATTTGGCTTGTGCCTGTTGGATGCTCAGGTTGTCCTGATCCAATTGTTGTAACAGTTTGGATAAAATCGGATCTTGATACATCTCCCACCATTGCTGTGGTGTCGCTGCTATCTTAGAAGCTTCAATCCACTGCAAATCTCCATATTTATACTGTGCAGCACTCTGAATAACGGGCTGCTGATAGGCTGCAGGCTTGTACGTAGTAGATTGGCAAGCCATCAAAGACATTGCAGCAGCAACACTGATAGAAAGTGTGAAGACTGTTTTTTTCATAGCGACTTCCTATTTATTCCAACGGAACACATTCAACTGCAACCTAAATTTATTTAAGCCTTGAGCGATTTTTTCAAACATGAGATACATCACAGGAGTCGTGTACAATGTTAATAATTGACCTAAAGCCAATCCACCTACAATGGCAATCCCCAAAGGTTGACGCATTTCCGAGCCTTCCCCCCAACTCAGTGCCAGTGGAATCGCACCCAATAAAGCGGCAGTATTGGTCATTAAAATCGGTCTAAAACGCAATGTCGCTGCGGCAATAACCGACTCGAAAGCGGTGTGACCTTGACGCCTTTGATGTAAAGTAAAATCAATCAGCAAGATGGCATTCTTCACCACAATTCCAATCAGCAAAAATACGCCCAACAAGGCAATCAAACTAAAGGGAATCTGAAATAGCCACAAACTGAGTAAAGCCCCCAAAGCTGCCGTGGGAATAGTGGATAAAATGGTAAACGGATGCACAATACTTTCATACGTGATTCCCAGTACAATAAAAATCAGCACAATCACCGCTGCAATCAAAGCAGGTGTGCTGATTCCCGCCTGTAAACTTTCACTTTCAACATCGCGATCTGTCATGACAAAGATTTCTTTTGGCAGCATGATCTCTGGCAAAACCTGACGAATGGCAGCATCCGCTTGTTCATAGCTATAGCCTTTCTTGACCACGTAGCCCACACCCATCGCTGCATATTGATTACGGCGATGCACCCGATCATTGCTGATTCCATAAGTCCATGTAGCGAAATTGCTTAAAGGCACATAGGCCCCTTGTTGATTCGGTATTTTGACATCTGCCAAAGCTTCAGGATGCTCAGTAAAGCGTTGATCGACCTCCATCACCACATAGAACTGGTCATTTCGATCATGAATTGTTGAAATCTGGCGTTGTGAAAATGAGTTATTTAAAACACTAGAAATATTTTCAATATCAACACCTAAACGTTTTGCTGCTTCGCGGTCAATATCTAAAGTGACGTGTTGAGCGCCTTCATCTCCTTGCGTTTCTACCTCTTCAAACTCAGGCAGTTTGCGCATCGCCTCGGCAACTTTGGGTGCCCATTCACGTAACAGACTCACATTGTCAGATTGCAATAACAATAAATATTCTTGAGCATTGCCGCTGGAAAAAGGATCGTCCAATTCCAAATCTTGTTCGACATCTGCTGAGAACACGGCCCCCGCCTGCCAAGGTGCATTTTTCTTTAAACGCTCGACTACCTCTTTGGAAGTTAAACCGTCACGTTCAGCCTTTGGCTTTAAACTCACCATCAAAAATGAGTTAGTCATGCCTCCTCCACCACCAGACGTACCGACCACATCTTGTACCGCAGGATCCTTGAGTAGGGCTTGATTAAACGCGGCAATCTTTGGTTGCATGATTTGAAAAGAAAAACCATCATCGCCACGAATAAAAGCACCGACCCGTCCAGTGTCTTGTTCAGGTAAAACGCGTTTGGGCAATAAATTGTAGATATAGACAGAAGCCATTATTGCAGCCAGCCAAACTACCACAATCAAATAAGCATGTTTTAATACCCAATGGAGAGACCGAATATAAGACTGGGTCAGCCCCTGAATCAAACGATGACTATAACGATACAACCGCGGAGGTTGGGTCAAGGATAAAGGTTTTAAACAACGTGCCGATAAACTTGGCGTTAAGATTAATGAAACAAAAACCGATAACAGCACCACAAAAACCAGCGTGAGCGAAAACTCTCGAAACAAGCGTTCAATTACCCCGCCCATAAACAGAACCGAGAGAAAAATCACGATTAAAGCCAGATTCATGGCGATCAAAGTAAAACCAACTTCCTGAATCCCTTTCACAGCCGCTTGGGCAAGTGAATCGCCTTGCTCAATATAACGCTCAATATTTTCGAGTACGACGATGGCATCATCAACCACTAAACCAATCGCAACAATGATTGCCATAATCGACAGGTTATTCAGCGAAAAGCCAGCCAAATAAATCAGACTACATACACCAATTAAAGTGACCAGCAGTGCCATTGCGGGAATCACAGCACTCTGCAAGCGCCCCAACATCAGCACCACCACAATCACCACCAGTAACATGGATAAAAACAAGGTATCCCGTGCTTCCTCTAAACTGTTACGGACAATATTTGAACCATCCATCACCACCGTTAACTGTGCATCACGAGGCATTAGCTCACGTAAAGCAGGCAATTTTGCTTTGATCAGATCAATGGTCGATACGGTATTGGCATTGGGCTGTCGGCTAATCTTTAATATCACCGCAGGTTGCCCGTTATGAAAACCACTAACATAACGGTTTTCAACCGAATCACTGACCGTGGCAATATCTTTTAAGCGGATCACCCCTTGATCAGTGTATCGGATAATCAGATCCGCAAAATCTTGGGCAGTTTTTAGTTCTGTTGATAAGGTCACTTGCCAACGTAATTGCTGTTGCTCAACCACACCCAATGCCTGTACCACATTACTTTTCGCGACCGCCTGCCGCACTTGCTCTAGTGACATCCCCGTTGAAACTAAAGCACTTGGATTGATGGTGATACGTACAGCTGGCATAGAAGCACCATCAATCGCAACTTCACCCACCCCGCTGATCTGAGCCAAGTTGGGTTGTAATTGTTGAGATGCTATTTCGTATAGCTTTGCAGCAGAAAGCTGTTTAGAGCTGAGCGCCAAATAGAAAATCGGACTTTGGCTTGGGTTGATTTTGAAATATTCGGGTGGACTCGGCATACCTGCGGGTAACTGTGACATCGCAGCATTAATGGCAGCCTGAACCTCACGCGCAGCTTCATTGATATCAGTGTTCAAATCAAAGTGTAAAACCACCTGCGTTGAACTTTGATTACTGGACGAGTTAATCGCTTTAACACCCGATACACCCATCATGGCGCGTTCTAAAGGTGTTGCTACAGTTGCAGACATACTTTCTGGACTGGCACCAGGCAAATTCGCCCTGACGACAATGGTAGGAATATCCGCTTGCGGTAATGCGGCAACAGGTAGGCGTAAATAGGCCAATATACCGAGCAGAACGATGGCTACACCCAACAGCACGCTGGCAACAGGCCGTTGCACAAACACAGACAACAACGTCATTCAATTGCCCCTGTTTGCTCAGAGAGTGTCAACTGTGTACTTGGCTTTGATTGAAGTCGATCAAAAAATAAATACACCACAGGTGTGGTGAATAAGGTGAGTATCTGACTGACTAATAAACCACCCACCATCACCAAACCTAAAGGTTGTCGTAATTCGGCTCCAGAACCAGAGGCCAGCATGAGAGGAATAGCGCCGACCACCGCAGCCAGTGTGGTCATCAGAATCGGGCGGAAGCGTAATAAAGCCGCCTGATAAATGGCCTGCTCAGCCGTCAAGCCTTGATGACGTTGAGCGGCAAGCGCAAAATCAACCATCATGATGCCGTTTTTCTTGACCAAACCGATCAATAAAATAATCCCGATCAGCGCAATCATGTCCAATGGCCTTCCCACCATAAACAAGGCCAATAAAGCACCAATTGCAGCAGAAGGTAAGGTTGAAAGAATAGTAACTGGATGAATAAAACTCTCGTACAGCATGCCCAGCACAATATACATGGTCACAATCGCAGCAATCACCAACCAAAAGGTATGTTGCTGTGAGTTTTCAAAAACGGCCGCAGCCCCTTGCAGTTGTACCTGTAGCTCTGGCGGTAAATCAAGGCTCTGCTTAACCTGCTCAATCGCAGCAATGGCTTCCCCTAAAGAGACACCCTTGGCTAAATTAAAGGAAATCCCAACCGCAGGAAATTGCGACTGTTGCTGTAAAAGAATCGGTGCATGTTTTTCGACAATGGTGGCGACGGAACTCAATAAAATCGGTTGTCCCTGATGATTATGAATATAGGTTTGGTTTAAAGCCTCAATACCCTGCGTCAGTTTGGGATCTAACTCTAAAACGATGCGGTACTGATTAGATTGAGTATATAAAGTTGCAATTTGCCGCTGCGCAAATAGATTCTGTAAAGCCAAACTAATGTCTTCAACACTTAAACCTAAACGTGCTGCCGCATCACGATTGACATCGATATAGGCCTGTAAACCCTGTCCCGCATCTTCACTGGTTACTGCCGCAAATGCAGGCTGCTGACGCAATGCCTGAACCAGTTGAGGTGTCCACTGCTCTACCAATTGATTTTTCGGTGCAGTCACACTCAGTTGATATTGGGTACGACTAATTTTGTCTTCAATACTCAGCTCTTGTACAGGTTGCATCCAACCTTTAATCCCCTGTACCTGTGCAAAATTTTCATTGAGTCGCACCATCACATCCGTTGCGGGTTCACGTTGAGCATGGGGTTTTAAATTGACCAAAATACGTCCATTGCTTAACTTTGGATTATTGGCATCCACACCAATAAAAGAAGACAGGCTGGCGACTGCTGGATCTTTTGCAATCACTGCTGCCAGAGCTTGTTGGCGTTCGCTCATGGCCTGAAATGAAATTTGGTCAGGGGCTTCGGTGACCACCTGAATGACACCATTGTCCTGTACTGGGAAAAAGCCTTTCGGAATCGACCAATACAACAGTCCCGCCAGTACCACTGTTGCCAACATCACCATCAAAGTCAGTACTTGGTGCCGAAGTACCCATTGCAGTAAGGTCGCATAATGCTGAATCACTCGATCCAGACTCCAACGACTTGGTTGCTCTGCATGCTTCGGTGCATCTTTTAGCAAATAGGCACACATCATTGGGGTCAAGGTCAGAGACACCACCAAAGACAGTGCAATGGCTGCTGCCAGTGTCACGGCAAACTCATGGAACAGCCGTCCAACGACATCGCCCATGAAGAGTAAAGGAATCAAAACTGCAATCAGGGAAATCGTCAAAGAAATGAGGGTAAAACCAATTTCTTTTGATCCTTTCAGGGCTGCTTGTAACATGCTTTCACCTGACTCGCGGTGTCGTGCAATATTTTCAAGCATCACGATGGCATCATCTACGACGAAGCCTGTGGCAATGGTTAATGCCATTAAAGTCAGATTATTGACCGAGAAACCAAGGAAATACATCAATACAAAAGTGCCGATAATCGACAGCGGTACGGCAATACTGGGAATCAGGGTCGCAGCAAAATTACGTAGAAACAGGAAGGTGACCAACACCACCAGACACACGGCGAAGACCAATTCTTTTTGCACATCTTTAATCGAGCTGCGAATACTTTCGGTTCGATCAGTGAGTACGCGAATGTGAACATTTTCAGGTAGATTTTGTTGTAACTCAGGTAGGATTTTTTTGATTTGATCTGCCACCTCAATCACATTGGCATTGGGTTGTCGCTGAATATTCACCAAAATAGCAGATTGGCTATCCGCCCACGCTGCCATATAACGATCTTCACTGCCCTCAAGCACTTGTGCGACATCTTTTAGACGAATCGGTGCACCACTGTTCCAACGTAAAATCAGGTTTTCATAATCAGAAATCGAACGCATCTGATCGTTGGCATCGAGCATGGTTGATCGAAAAGGCCCATCAAAGCTCCCTTTCGGCTGATTGGCATTGGCCGCAGCAATCGCCGCGCGCACATCTTCAGCACTGAGCTTAAACGCTGCCAAGGCAGTTGGGTTCATCTGCACACGAATGGCGGGACGTTGTCCCCCTGCCAGACTCACCATTCCAACACCCGAAAGCTGTGAAAGTTTTTGTGCCACACGCGTATCGACCATGTCATAGACCGTGGTCAGTGGCAAACTTTCAGAACTAATCGCAAGAGTAATCACGGGCACATCGGCAGGATTCACTTTGCGATAGATGGGTGGAGTAGGTAAATCATTCGGCAATTTACTGCTGGCGGTACTTAATGCCGACTGAACTTCTTGCTCGACAATGCCCAATTCGGCAGATAATTCAAATTGCAGGGTGATCACCGAAGCACCGACCGAACTATTTGAAGACATTTGCTTCAAACCTGCAATCTTGCCCATCTCCCGTTCTAAAGGTGAACTGATAGTTCGCTGCACCGTATCTGGATTTGCACCTGGCTGAAAGGTGTAAATCTGAATAATCGGATAATCGACCTGCGGTAATGCCGATACAGGTAATAAACGCCACACCAACAGGCCACTAAAAAATAGGGCCAACATCAACAACGTGGTGGCGACGGGTCGGACAATAAAGAATCTGGAAATATTCATACGCTTATCCAGCTACAGTTTTTGCTGGTATTGGCTTAGAAACATCATCCTGAATGACTTGTACTTCTTGCCCTTCTGAAAGTCGATCAATCCCCTCTAAAACAACACGTTCATTGCCCTGAAGACCTTCAATAATCTCAGTCTGTCCTTGGGAAACAGCACCCAGTTTTAACAGACGTACTTCGGCTTTCTGCGCTTTATTGACAATATAAACATAAGTTCCTTTTGCACCATGTTGGATGGCGTCACTCGGTAGATGCACTGCATTTTGCAAAGTCTTAGCATTTAAACGAACATTGACAAATTGATTCGGAAATAAAGCATCATCCACATTGGCAAACACAGCTTTAACTTTAAGTGTGCCTGTGTTCAGATCAATCTGGTTATCCAGTGCTTGAACTGAGCCTGTTGCCAATTGATTTTGTTCTGCACGATCCCAAGCACTGACTTGAATGCTTTGCTTATTTTTTGTGGCTTGGCGTACGATATCCAAATAGTTTTCCGCAATGGCAAACTGAATATACACAGGATGAATTTGGGTAATACTCAATAGACCCGTTGCTTCATTGGCCTGAATTAAATTGCCTGCATCTTTGAGACGGAAACCAACACGTCCATCAATCGGTGCATATATTTTGGTATAAGACAGTTGTAACTTTGCCGCATCCACCTGTGCTTGATTGGCTTGCATCTGTCCCTTGAGTTGATTAACTAAGGCTTGCTGTTGATCGACCTGTTGCTTGGCAATCGAGTCTTGCTTATACAGCAACTGATAGCGATTCAATTCAGTTTGTGCATTTTGCAACTGCGCTAAATTTTGTTGCTGTGTCCCTTGTGCGTGTGCCAATGCGACTTGAAATGGTGTCGGATCAATTTGTGCTAACAATTGTCCTTTCTTGATGTATTGCCCCTCTTGGAAATACAGCTTTTGCAGCACACCAGACACCTGACTTTGAACATTCACGGTATTGGCTGGCACCACCGTACCAATCGCCTTAATTTGTAATTGCAAGTCTCCACGTTGTACCCCTACCACACGAACAGGCACGGGTTTGCTCCATTGACTAAATGACTCTTGCTTATTGGCTTGTGACTTTTTCCAATAATTCCAGCCCCATATCCCCAATAGTGAAAGCACAATAAGGCCAATCAACCATTTGATTTTATTTGATCGAGAATGCTGTTGTGGTTTTAAATCAATCTGTTGTTCACTCATGACATACTCTACTTATTCAAATAAAATTCATTAAAAATATGGGAGAAGAAGAAAACGAAAAATGTTCCCCTGCATTGGTTTAGTCGAACGAAATTCAAAATCAGCTCAATTTTTTCTGTAAAAGTATGTATACAATTTTATTGATATTAAGAACTATTATCATTACTATTTAAAAATATTTTTAACCCTTCTTTAATGCGCATCTCCCCGCACATTTGTGGACTCCTTGCTATGAACCTGAATGTAGAAAAACAGTTATGGTTTAGCCACGTTTACCAATCGCAACAAAGCACACTGTTGTCATGGTTCAAGCACAAACTACAGCATCACCATCAATCGGAAGATTTAAGTCAGGAAGTGTTCTACCGTGCTTTAAAAAGTGACTATTGCTTTGAAAAGATTAAAGAACCTCAAGCATGGTTAATGGGCATTGCCAAACATGTGATTATTGATCATTGGCGTCGCCAACATGTGGAACATCTGTATTTAGATGCACTTGCACAACTGCCAGAAGAATACTATCCATCGGCCGAATACGAAGTCTGTATTCGAGAAACGCTCTATCAAGTCCATTTAATGTTAGAAAAACTGCCTCAGCGTACCGCACAGGTATTTTTATTATCACAATTGGATGGACTAACTTATCGTGCCATTAGTGAAAAACTGGATATTTCTGAAGCAACGGTCAAAAGAGATATGAAACAGGCTTTCTTGGCCTGTATTAGTCTTTATAATCAGACTGATTAATTTGCTGAATTTGCGTTTCTGCCATGTCTCAAGTCTCTAAAATCCCTGATCATGTATTAGACGAAGCCACCGATTGGCTCGTGCTATTACATTCAGGTGAAATGACCGAACTACAACAGCAGCAATTTGAACATTGGCAAGCAGAAAAAAAAGAACATGCCTTAGCTATTCAGCACATCAATAAATTTACACACGGCTTAACAGGGTTATCCAACCACTTCCCTTCAGAATCTTTAGTCCAGTCCAAGCAAAAATTTAATCTGACAGCAAAACGAAATATGCTGTTCAGTCTTTCAGGATTGCTGGTTCTCGGCTGTGCGACTTATTTAATGCCTTGGGCAAAATGGCAATCGGATTATCATACTCAGGTGGGTGAAATTAAAACCGTTTCGCTGAAAGATGGTTCAAGCTTGATATTGGCCAGTGATAGTTATATCAACGTAGATTTTTCTAAACAGACTCGACAAATTACACTGATTGAAGGTGAAATTTATATCCAGACCGCCAAAGATCCACAGCATCGTCCATTTATGGTGAATACCAAAGATGGTGCGATTGAAGCCTTAGGTACGCAGTTTACGGTACGACAAGAACAGCATGATCAAACTCGAGTCAAAGTCTATCAACATGCGGTCGCACTACAGCCTCAAGATTCTGGGCAACGTCAGATTTTAAAGCAAGGTCAACGTGCATATTTCGATACCCAACAGATCTCAAAACCACTTGCACTAGAAAATGATCGTCCTTATTGGACACAACAATTGTTGGTGGTAGACCAATGGCCTTTACAAAAAGTACTGGATGAATTGTATCGTTATAAAAAAGGGACATATCTTATCGATACTGAATTGAAAAAGATCCCGATTTCTGGGGTATTTTCATTGCAAAATCCTCAACAGAGTCTCGATACACTAGCCTACACCCATCAACTTGAGCTCAGCTATTACAGTCCGTACCTATTAAAAATAAAAAAAAGATAAAAATTTGACACTTTTTTTGATCTGATCCGACTTATAGAGAAATACACTCCCAGTCGAGAAGACCACATGAAGGATTATCAGGCGAAAAATACCTTGGCATTGGCTGTACGCGCAATATTATGGGGCATGCCGCTTAGCGTTGTCAGTATGGCAACAACCTCTGCTTATGCTGCAAATGTTTATCAGATTTCAATTAGCTCAACTACACTCGATCAAGCACTTAAACAGCTCGCGATTCAAACAGGTACCACCATCAGCTATGATTCGACCACACTCTCTAAAATAAAAAGCGCTTCACTCAAAGGAAATTATTCAGTAGAAACAGCTTTAGACGTTTTGCTCAAACCGCATGCATTTGAAGCAGTCAAAGTTGCCAATGCGGGATATAGCATTCAAGCCAAAGCAACTGTAGCAGCGGTTGAACCTAAAGTCGTTCAATTAGAAGCAATTCGTACCAAAGCAAATGCGAATGATGTGAATCAAACTAGCGGCGAAACTGGTGCGGTGCAATTAGCAACGATTCACTTGAGTGCGGATAAAGGTCAAAATCTTACCACTGAAGGTTCTGGGTCATATACAGCCAAGGCAACAACAGCCTCGACAGGTTTGGCTCTGACACTCAAAGAAACAC
Source organism: Acinetobacter sp. BIGb0102 (assembly GCF_003815055.1). NCBI lineage: Bacteria > Pseudomonadati > Pseudomonadota > Gammaproteobacteria > Moraxellales > Moraxellaceae > Acinetobacter > Acinetobacter sp. BIGb0102. The sequence continues at coordinate 122,545 of NZ_RKQE01000012.1, read as the reverse complement.
CCCAATTGGTTAGTGTGATTACCAACCAACAAATGAAAGATCAGAACCTGACCCAGCTGACGGATGTAGTCAGTCAGGCAGCGGGCCTTTCGATTAAACAAGGTGGAAGTATCGGCAGTGATAACTCCCCGATTTATGCGCGCGGTCAACAAGTGGATAACTATCTTCTGGATGGTGTCAAACTCATGAGTTCTTATCAGGCTATTTTCCAGAGTCAGGATATGGCGCTGTTTGATCGGGTTGAAGTAGTTCGTGGTGCCAACGGCTTGATGACAGGCTCAGGTACAGCAAGTGCCAGTATTAACATGGTCCGTAAAAAGCCTTTGCAGGATTTTAAAGCCTCTGTCAGTGTAGATTTAGGTTCTTGGGATTATTACCGTACCGATATTGATGTATCCAGCCCTTTAAATGCTTCTGGTAGTGTCCGTGGGCGTACCCTATTTGCCTACCAAAATTCAGACTCTTATATTGACCGCTATAATGAAGAACGCAAAGTTGCTTATGCTGTCGTAGAAGCAGACCTCAGTGAAAAAACCAAAGGTAGCCTTGGTGTTAGTTACCAACAAATGAATCTTTCTGGTGTGGCACGTGGTGGTTTACCAAGTTTTTATACCGATGGTTCTCTGATTGACTGGTCGCGCTCAGATTCAGCAGCAGCAAGCTGGACAGGTTCTGACCGCACTACAACTGCTTTCTTTGCAGATCTAGAGCATCAACTGAATGACCGCTGGAAATTAAAAGGCGTGGTATCACGCACCATTACCGATTCAGATGAAATTGTTGGCTATACCTTTTCAAATACAGGAATTGATAAAGCGACAGGTAGTGGTGCCATGCTCTATGCAACCCGCTGGGACTATCGACCGACTCAGGATTTGTTTAATTTAACCTTGAATGGTTCATTTGATTTGTTTAATCAAACTCACGATGTGGTTCTTGGTACAACCTATACTCAGAGTAAAAACAAACGCCCCACCTATTCTGGCTGGAACAATGGCATGTCATGGGAAGGCAAGCTTGATAATATCTTTACATGGGATGGTCATACTCCAAGCCGTCCACCCACTCAAATCGATGGTTGGTATAGCGGAGATGATCGTAGCAAATCCATTTTTGGTGCAGTACGTTTAAAAGCAAGTGATGATCTGGCAGTCATTTTGGGGACACGTGTTGAAGACTGGGAACGTGTTACGGGTGATCATAATAATGAAAAGAATTCTACGGAATACACCAAGCAGGAAGAAAAAGGAAAAGTTATTCCTTATATTGGCCTAACCTATGATTTCACAGAGCATTGGACAGGTTACGCCAGCTATACCAATATTTTCTCACCCCAAGATAAGAAAACCATGACAGGCAGTTATATTGAACCCGTCATCGGTAATAGTACCGAATTGGGAATTAAAGGTGAATTCTTCGATAATCAGTTAAATATTGGCGCAGCCATTTATCAGGTTAAGGAAGATAATAAAGCTGTAGAAATCACGGGTGCAAAAGCACCTGATGGTTCTCAAGCTTATAGAGCTGAATCGGGAACCGAAAGTCGTGGTTTTGAACTTGAAGCCACAGGTAAGATCACTGATGTTTGGCAAATCTCAACCAGTTTTACCCGTAACCTGTCTAAAAATAATCAAGGCAATAACCTAGATACCACTATTCCGAATAATACTGCCAAACTGTTTAGCACCTATACCCTGCCTTATCTGGATGAAGCAATCACTGTGGGCGGTGGTGTGCGCTGGCAAAGTGAAATTTATCAAACTGGTGGACCAAATGGTGCTCGTTTTACCCAAGACAGCTATGCGCTAGTCGATTTAATGGCACGTTATAAAGTCAATGATCAGCTTGTGGTGAATTTCAATTTGAATAACCTATTTAATGAAAAATACCACTTGGCGACCACCAACAGCTATTATGGTGCACCGACCAATTTCCGTGTGGGCTTGAAATATGACTGGTAAGCCAAGCTAGCCCTATATCTCATGCACAAATAAAAAGAGGAAACTAAAGTTTCCTCTTTTTATTTAATGACGATACAACTAAGGCTTAAATCAAACTCAAAATCAGCAGCAGTCCGAATAAAGCAGCAGCGATCACATTAGCCTGTAATAATTTTTTAGGGTGATAAGTCAATAACAGCCCTACCGCCAAAGCAGCAAAAGTGATACAACCCAACCATTCTGATAAACCGATCGAAGCACCTTTTAAATATATTGCAGCGACAGCAGAGAGCAACAAAATACTCCACCCTACAATTTCAAAACGTCTGCTATTTTGAGCCGAGATTGGGGATGTAAAAATATCGCGTTGATGCTTACTCATTCCGCACGCCAGACTCGATAGCGCCACCACGGCAACGCACCACAACATCCATGCTGCCATTATGCTTGCTCCTGTGCCGACTGAGCCTTAGGCTGTTTTTTCTGCTTAACCGGTAGACCTTGATAACGCTTTAATTTGTAATAAGAATAGATAAAGATCAGTCCTAAAATAATGCAGACCAGATCAAAGCTAGCGATCATCCATTGTCCATGATAGATACTCATCCATAATGCCTGCCCACCTGTAACCAAGTTCAAAATTGGGATAAACAGGAACATCACGGCAGCCAAAGCCAGTTGCTCTAGCCAAGCTGGACGATGTGCCCGAACAGCCGCATGAATCAAGCACAATAACCAGACAATAAAGAACACATTAATTTCTAAGGGTGAGCGTTCAGCCAGTTGTGCGGGTATAACCCGATTAGCAAAGAAATAAGCTGCACAGGCAATTGGTAAACCTGTAATCGCTGTAATATTCAGAACTTCAACCACACGATGTCCAAAGGGTTTATAACCAAGCTTTTGTACATCTGGAATGCGCTTCACAACCCATAAAATCAAACCGGAAGCGATCATCATCGTGCCTAAGACACCTGATAAAAATAATAACCAGCGCAAGACAGAATCCACACCACGTGCCATATGCAACCATGTCACCAACGTATAAATAGCTTTTGATGCTGAATTTACGGGCTTGGCTTCATCAATTGGTTGCCCAGTTACCGCATTAAACTTGAGTGAAGGAACACTTTCCCGATCCAGCAAGGTGGTGGTACGCGTGGCATTAAATTGCACATCAGCTTCAATAGTATTCGGTTTATTCACTCGAATAGAGGAAATCGGATTATCGCCCCAACCCTGCTGCAGGCTTTGACTCAGTGTTGTCAAATTCACCATCGGTGCAGCTGCAATCACAGGCCTTTCTTGTTCGGATTCACGACGGCCACCACCTCGATTGCCACGTCCTTCTTCAGCTGCTTCTTTCTGCTTTTGCTCTGCCAGTAAACGTGCTTGTTCAGGTGTTTGGGCAACGGGTTCATTTAAAATCTGATAAAAATTTCGAACATTGCCATAGTGCGTGTTCATTGCCCACGGCATAAATAAATGCATCAAGAGCAACAAACCACTAAAGGTAATCATGATATGAAATGGCAAGGCAAACACAGCTGTTGCATTGTGAGCATCCAGCCATGAACGCTGGCCTTTGGCAGGACGGAAGGTAAAGAAATCCTTGAAGATTTTTTTATGGGTAATAATGCCACTGATAATCGCAACAAACATCAACAGTGTCGCAATACCTACAATCCAGCGCCCCCAAATTCGCGGCATACCATAAAGTTCAAAATGAAAGCGATAAAGGAAACCACCGCCACGCGTTTCTCTGGCTTTAATTTCATGACCAGTTTGTGCATCCAGATAAATTTCACCACCACGACGTCGCCCTTCCCCTGGCTGACGGACATTCAGCATAATGGCTGGCTGTCTTTCATTGGCAAAACGGATATTCCAGCTCTCGGCACTTTGTCCTTTTTGATTTAAATATTGCAGTGCATAAGTTAATTGTTGTTGCTGCGAAGTAGTATTCACGGATTGATGCAGTTCTGGCTTCATCCAGACTGTAATTTCATTTTGGAAGAAACTCAGTGTTCCCGTAAGAAAAACAGCATAGAGTAACCATCCCAGTAAAAGACTGGTCCAGGTATGTAACCATGACATTGATTGGCGTGGGCCTTCATTTTTACCATCTACACGCATGACCTTACCCTTTTAAAAACCAGTACAACACTGTCATCGCCAGACTCGGTATCACCACACCCAACCACACTTTCAAGGTCGAATTGACCATAAATACCCAAATGAATATGGCGCAATGGATCACAAAAGCCAGCATGGTCGCGCTAAATACGGCACTGGCTTTGAGGGGTTCAGATGAAAATAAATAACCACTCAACATCGTTGCAATCGCGGCAAAGTAATATCCCCCAAAAATTGCGAGTACAAAACGTGAAAAAATCATCAATCGATATTGAATCAATGATGATTGTTCAACTTGTTTTTTAGTTGCCCGTTTTGTGGAAACCAAAGGAATCGAGGCTTCAATAGTCATAAGAGATACCAAGAAAACTGCTGATTGTTTGAAATCAACAACACTTTTATATTCAGGAGAGCGGTCTATAAGAAAAATTAAGATTTAAATCATTTCAGAAATCACAGATCCACCCATGGACAATGCCAATGTTGTGTCACCTCTCATCTCATTCTAAATTTCTACCCTTCGTAACTTAAGGTAGGCAATTGCCTGCACATCCTTTTCTCAGGTAAAAATGAGAATAAATTTAGATCAATCTTAATTTATCCTTAAAAAATTCAACGAATAATACACAAAATCAACAAAAAGAACAATAATGATAATAATTATCATTATTTTATAAAAATGCTGATGTTTAAGCTTTGAACAGTGAGAAAGAATTGTCTAAAACCTATTTTTAAATATATAGTTATTTGTTTTAATTAATAAAATGGAGTGAACCGTATAAAATTTTATTTACTACATGGATTAAGAGGATCTTATTCTGTCAGTTAACAATTGAAGAGCTCATCCATACATCTATTCATGAATAGCCTCCCCTTAATCAAACTTAAATCGCTGCTTAATGATTTCCATCACTTTGCTTAACTTATCTTGCGGTACATTTGGTCTAGCCACTAAAAACACATACATTTCCGACCTGAAATCCTGAATATCCAGTACTGCCAAGGTGTTATTCAGTTCATTGTAATATTCAAAAAACGGCTGTGGAACCAAGCCAATGCCTTCATATTTCTCTACAAAATCTAACTGTGATTTGGTGCCAAAAATTTCATGTCTGATATGTAGCTTTTTCCCTTGGCTCATCAATCGATTATTTAAATCTACTCTGAAACCACATCCTTCTGGATTTAACACCCAGCCCGTACGATTACAGTCATCTAGACTCTTATACTCTCGCACCATTTCTTTACGCCCAATAATCACCAGCGGCACAGTTCCCAACATAGACCAATTCTCTTTACTGTCTAGTGTCTGGTTCGTAGGCAATAAAATGACTGCTGTATCAATTTCATGGTCATTCAATAATAGAATTAAGCTTTTCCCCCAACCATTCACAATTTCAACTTGCTCAAAAGCATCGACGATGTATGGAGATAAACTACTATTTAATGTATGTGGAATGCCCACTCTTAAGTCAAAATCAGTTTTTACTTCCTGTATATTTTCATTCAAAAACTGAAAATTACTAAGCTGTTTCAATTCAGCCAATACATGAAATGCTTTAAAATAAAATTTATGTCCTAATGGTGTCAGCTGTAAAGGCCTTGCTTTTCTATCAAATAGGATAAATCCAATTTTTTCCTCGAGTCTGCTAATATTTTTAGAAATGACCGACTGACTTACTCCGAGATTCTCAGCAACGATTTTAAGGTTTAAATTTTCAGCGGAATAAACAAAAATTTCTAACTCTCTTGCACTGATCATAAAAAAAACCACAAATTAAATTTTGTGAATTATATGGAACAACAATTAAAAAAATAGGGTTTTATTATTAACTTATGATTGGTTGAATTTTTTAATTAAAAATTTAAAGTGATGAAAAAACTAAACTTTAATGTTTAATAAGCTCATCCAGATAAATATAAACCACTTTATGTTTACATTTACTCAACAAACAACCTTAAAAACACTACAAAATAAGATAAATTCTCATTATTGATTCCATACAGGAAACAATTAAGTGAATTTATTTCAAAAATACCCCTGTTTTTTTAATGCTATATTGAGCTTCGTTTTTTAACTAGAAATTAAAAAGGAGAGACCAATAACGCTTGAGAATTCCTTAGAGAATATAGTGAAAACATGATTCACTATTCAAATTTCTAGTTGAAGATTAATTGTTAAACTTTCTCAGATCAGCGCAAATGAAAAGAGATTCTTCAACTAGAAATTAATTTAACAGTTATACGACTAAAATATTAGCTCTCTATTTAACCATTAGAATAATAGTGAATAAAATGATATCCCCCCAATAAAGCAGAATATCATTTCAATTAAAACTTAAAAGTATAAGTCGACAAAATTCGATTTTCTACAAAATCAGTTCCTGGATTATTCCCTGCACCATATTTAATATCAGCACGAATATGTCGCCATTCAAACCCAAGACCCTTGAGTTTTCCTTCAGGTACGGTGTAATTGATAATGACATTTTTCTCGGTTTCTTTATTGTCCTCAAAACCTTCCCGATAAATTTCACTACCATTCAGATAACGTAAAGTCAGTTTTAGCCCGGGTACGCCATGATCCTTAAAGTCATAACTATATAAGATATGCCACGTCAATTCTTTTGCTTTGTAAAAAGCAACAGCAGACCAACTCTGTAAATAGGCTTGAGGAACGTAACCATTTAACAGTGGAATATTGTCCTCTCCCATATGCTTTTGCAGACCTGTCACAATGGTATGTGGCCCATTCTGGACACTGGCTTGCAAGCCAATCGATTGAGTATCAATATCACCAAAGTAAGCATCGCCATCCTCTTTATAATTAAAATAGCGCGCATCAACTTTTAACTTGCTGTTTTTAACCTGCTCTGTATAGGCAGCATTGACATAATGTTGTTGGTAAATATCTTCAAGCTGGCCAAACCAGTAAGCCCCAGATAAATTCGGCGTGAAATTATAATCTAGACCTAGAAAATTGAGTCCATCACTTCTTTTCGCTGGATCTGTCGAGTTACCTAATGTGAATTTTCTATACTCATCATCATCGCGTGCATTGACGTGGGTAAAACGCCCCGCAGATATTTTTAGATTCTTCACATCTTTATTTTCTAACATTGCCCCCGCATAGGTCGTAACCAGTTGTCGTGAGTCATCAATAAATAAAACAGGTGTTTTAGGAAAAAGCTCCCCCACTTTCAGCTCTGTATTTTGATATTTTAGTTTTAAGGTCGCGCCGAGCTTTAAGTAATCACGTTCTTGGCGTCGCTCATGCTGATCATATTTAAACACCGTATCTAGCCGTTCATCATAGCGGTCATTTAAACGCAGCGCATATTGAAAGCCTAAATCCAAACCGACTTGTATCGGTGTGTCGGTATAACCTGATACGAAACGTCCTGATACACCTTGTGACCAGCTGCCTAAGTCTTGATTGGTACCTTCAAAATCCCGCTCGACATAGAAATTACGTAAATAAATACTCTTTTCACTATCTTCCAAGAAATCAGCATAAGCAGCATTGACATTGAGACAGCCAAAAAGAGTATATAAAGCAACGCGCTGCGCTTTATACAGCGTATTCAGTTTTAACATGGGAAATCCTTTCCTGAGTATTTAAAATTCTTGTTACTGCAAGTAAAGTCTTGCTACTTGCCTTGTTATTTAGACCAAACTTCCATTTCCTTTAAATATCCGAAATCCAATAGAATATATTTAAAGAAAAGTCTAAGCTGCATTTATTATTTGAATAATTAATGTAATTTTCCATAGATATTGAAGTATATAGTTATACCTTTTAAGTCTAGTTTTATATACTAACCAGCCTATAAGCATCAAAAAAGCGGTCCTTATGACCGCTCCTGATTAATTGATTTTTTGAGATTACATCAATCACCATCAAGTTGTATCGGAATCCCTTCTTCTTCAAATACCTGTTTAATACATTCCAGAATCTGAGGAAGATACGGACTTTGATCCATATTACGTACCGCCAGTGAAATCGGAGTGTATGCCTCCAAATCCAGAATAGGAATATAGACCAGATTTTTCATGCCAATGTCACTGGCACTCTCAGGAATAAGACAAATACCCTCACCTGAGGAAACCAAACCTAAAGCCATATGAATTTCACGAACCTCAACCATATCTTTAGGTACCAGTCCCAAATCCGTAAAAATCGACTGAATCAGAGTTGAAAAGTTTGGCTTTTGCGTGGCTGGATAAGAAAAAATAGGCTCATCAATGATCTGGGATAGATAAATGCCCTGATCGATGAAACGGGTTAAATGGTGATTTTTATGAATCGCCAATTTGAGTTTTTCTTTGCGCAATAAAATCCGTTTAATCGCAGGATCACTAATTCGTAATCGCCCAAATCCCAAATCGATTTTGCCCAGTTTTAATGCTTCAATCTGGTCTTTAGTGCCATGTTCAATCAACTCGACCTGAATCTCGGGATGATTTTGGCGGAATAAATAAATCACCTGTGGCAACAGCGCATACAGTAAAGAACTGACATAGCCAATACGGACAATCTTATTGACCGTACTAATGCGTTTTGCCATAGAGGCTGCTTGGGCGGTATGCGTCAAAATCTGTACCGCATGCTGATAAAAGAACTGACCTGCTTCTGTCGTTTTCACAGGTCGCGAACCACGTTCAAATAACAAAATACCCAGTTCTTCTTCCAGTTTCTGAATCTGCCGACTTAAAGGCGGCTGCGCAATACATAACTTTTCCGCCGCTTTGGTAATGCTCTGTTCCTCTACCACCGTCACGAAATAACGAAGATGTCTTAATTCCATTTAATATACCTTTTAAGTATCTAAAAATACCAAATTCAGCCTAGTTCTAAATATTACATTAATTTAGGGTATGTAAATAGGCAAAGATTGAAGAAATACCAAAGATGTATAAATCCATAGAAACCTTACTTGTCGAGATTCCAACCATCCGTCCACATAAGATGGCGGTTGCAACCATGCAAACCCAAACCTTAGTACTGATTAAAATCACGACAGCAGATGGTTTTATTGGTTGGGGTGAAGCGACGACCATTGGTGGTTTGGGTTATGGGGAAGAAAGTCCTGAAAGTGTCAAAACCAATATTGAGCAGTACTTTTCGCCATTGTTAAAAACGCTGGATGGTTTTAATGTGGCTCAAACCCTAAAAATTATTCAGCAAAATATCAATGGTAACCGTTTTGCCAAATGCGCCATCCAGACAGCCTTGCTGGATATTCAGGCACAACGTTTAGGTCTGCCACTGAGTGAAGTCCTCGGTGGACGCTTACGCGATAGCGTGCCTGTACTTTGGGTACTTGCATCTGGCAATACCGAAAAAGATATTGCTGAAGCACAAAAAATGGTTGAGCTAAAACGCCATAATATTTTCAAATTAAAAATTGGTTCACGTCCAGTGGAACAAGATGTAGAACATGTTCTGGCCATTAAAAAGGCATTAGGTAAGGATGTTTCAATCCGTGTTGATGTCAATCGTGCCTGGTCTGAACTGAATGCGATTAAAGGGATTCAAATGCTTCAGGATGGCGGTGTTGATCTGATTGAGCAACCGTGTGCAATTCATAATATTGATGCCATGCAACGTCTGACCCGTAAGTTTGATATTGCCATTATGGCCGATGAATCGTTAACAGGGCCGCAAAGTGCTTATTGTCTGGCAAAGACGAATGCAGCCTCAGTGTTTGCGGTAAAAATTGCCCAATCTGGCGGTCTGATCGAAGCCTGCGACGTTGCAAAAGTCGCCAATCTGGCGGGGATCGACCTCTATGGCGGCACCATGCTTGAAGGGCCTGTTGGCACCATTGCATCTGCACATGCCTTCTCTACCTTTAGCAATTTAGCCGCTGGCACGGAACTGTTTGGCCCACTGCTACTCACGGAAGAAATTTTAAAAACACCACTTCAATATGGCAATTTTGAACTCAAGATTCCAACAGGTCCTGGCCTCGGCATTGAACTGGATCAAGACAAAATCGACAACCTGCGTCGTCAATAATTCAAGGAGTTGACATGCTTTTCCAAGTACGAATGGATGTAAAGATCCCCCTCGATATGCCAGCTGAAAAAGCCAATGAAATTAAAGCCGTGGAAAAGGCTTATTCACAAGACTTACAGCGTCAAGGTAAATGGCGTCATATCTGGCGCATCACGGGACAATACTCAAACATCAGTATTTTTGATGTGGAAAGTAATGAGGAATTACACACTATTTTGCAGGGACTGCCTTTATATCCCTACATGAATATTGAAGTGATGGCTTTAAATCGCCATCCCTCTGCCATTCGTGAAGATGATAGCTAAACGCGTATAGCAGGCAGAGTTAAAACAGAATTTGAACAAGGAATGTGGCGAGCCAAGGAACCAGCAAAAATAGCCAGTTCGCTAGCCACCAAAAATTATCATACTTCAGGAGAATATGTATGAACCGTCAAGAAATCGATGCACTGGTTAAAAAAATGAATGTGGATACCGCGACAGGTGAAGTCAATCCACGTGTACAACAAATTGTAGTTCGTCTGCTCGGTGATCTTTTTCAGGCGATCGAAGATCTGGACATCTCGCAAAGTGAACTGTGGAAAGGTCTTGAGTATTTTACCGATGCCGGTCAGGCCAATGAACTTGGTTTACTGGCTGCGGGCTTAGGTTTAGAACATTACCTTGATTTACGTGCCGATGAAGCAGATGCCAAAGCAGGCATTACGGGTGGCACACCACGTACCATTGAAGGCCCTCTTTATGTCGCAGGTGCACCTGAATCTGTTGGTTTTGCCCGTATGGATGATGGCTCTGAATCAGACAAAGTGGATACCTTATTTATTGAAGGCACAGTGACAGATCCTGAAGGCAATATTATCGAAGGCGCTAAAGTCGAAGTGTGGCATGCCAATAGCTTAGGTAACTATTCATTCTTTGATAAATCGCAGTCAGACTTCAATTTACGCCGTACTATTCTTTCTGATGCCAATGGTCACTATGTCGCACAAACCACCATGCCTGTAGGCTATGGTTGCCCACCAGAAGGTACTACGCAAGCGGTACTGAACCTATTAGGTCGTCATGGTAACCGCCCTTCTCACGTCCATTATTTTGTCTCTGCGCCGGGCTATCGCAAATTAACCACGCAATTCAATATTGAAGGCGATCAATACCTTTGGGATGACTTCGCATTCGCAACGCGTGAAGGTCTTATCGCAACTGCTGTGGATGTAACAGATGAAGCAGAAATCGCTCGTCGTGGCCTTAACAAGCCATTCAAGCACATTACTTTCAATGTCGAATTGGTTAAAGAACATGCAGGTGCGCCAAGTTCAGAAGTTGAACGTCGTCGCGTTGGTGCTTAATCCCCTAAAAATGACTGTGAGCTATTCATTAGCTCACGGTTTTTAAATTTCTATGCATCGCGTGTGATGAAAACAGGCATGTATAGAAATTTAAAAACATGTATCAAAGGTTGGCCTTATGATTGATAAAAGTAAGCTCTCATTGACCGAGGCACTGTCACAGATCAAGGATGGAGCAACCATCATGATTGGTGGCTTCGGCACCGCAGGACAACCCGCTGAACTGATTGATGGACTGATCGAACTCGGAATCAAGGATCTGGTCATCGTCAATAACAATGCTGGTAACGGTGATTATGGTTTGGCCAAACTGCTTAAAACAGGTGCGGTACGTAAAATCATTTGTTCCTTCCCGCGTCAGTCTGATTCATGGGTCTTCGATGAACTGTATCGTGCAGGCAAGATAGAGCTGGAACTGGTGCCACAAGGCAATCTGGCGTGTCGTATTCAGGCTGCTGGCATGGGCTTAGGTGCGGTATTTACCCCAACAGGTTTCGGTACGCTTTTGGCTGAAGGCAAGGAAACCCGCCATATTGATGGTAAAGACTACGTGCTTGAATACCCAATCAAAGCAGACTTTGCCTTGATCAAAGCACACAAAGGCGATCGCTGGGGCAATCTGGTTTATAACAAATCAGCCCGTAACTTTGGCCCGATCATGGCGATGGCAGCCGATGTCACCATTGCGCAGGTTTCTGAACTGGCTGAACTCAGTCAGCTTGATCCTGAACACATTATTACCCCTGGGATTTTTGTACAGCATGTGGTTGCAGTTGATGCGACGACTGGCGTAGGAGCATAAACATGAGCTATCAAAAATTAAGCCGTGACCAGATTGCTGAACGTGTCGCACAAGATATTCCAGATGGCGCTTATGTCAATCTCGGCATCGGCCTTCCAACCAAGATTTCAAACTATCTTCCAGCAGACAAAGATGTATTCCTGCATTCGGAAAATGGCCTACTGGCATTCGGGCCGCCACCAGCCACAGGTGAAGAAGACCCCGAACTCATCAATGCAGGTAAGGAATACGTCACCATGCTGACTGGCGGCAGCTTTTTCCATCATGGGGATTCCTTTGCCATGATGCGTGGCGGACATTTAGATATTGCAGTGCTTGGTGCTTTCCAAGTGGCAGCCAATGGTGATTTAGCTAACTGGCATACTGGAGCCGCGGATGCCATTCCTGCCGTGGGTGGTGCGATGGATCTGGCGGTAGGGGCCAAGAAAGTGTTTATCACCACTGATCACACCACCAAACAAGGTGAACCGAAGATTGTTGAAGCGCTTTCATATCCAGCAACAGGGTTGAAATGTGTCGATCGAATTTATACCGATCTGTGTGTGATTGATGTGACCCAAGAAGGTTTAAAAGTGATTGAGAAAGTGGATGGTCTGAGCTTTGAGGAGTTACAGGCGTTGACGGGTGCTCAGTTGATTGATGCGACTTAAGGATAATGTTTACACAGCCAGTCATTACGGGTTAAAGCAAAGACTTTTTGTATAGGCAATGCCTTACTTTTTAAGGATAAAAAGTAACAAAAATCCTTTGTTGGACTGATGGTACATCCTGAGCAATTTCAAAGCAATGCTTTGAAAGCAGCGCAAGACAGTCCAACGGGCGGCATCCATGCCGCCATCGCGAAACATTGAATAGTAAGGTTTAAATGTAGCTTCGGCTTACGAAGATTTAGACTTTTCACCTAATTTACTATCGTGATTGGCGACAGGGATGTCGCCCGTTACTCAGCACAACAAGGAAGTTGTGTCTGAGTAACAAAGGGTTTTGTCACTTTTGCCCTGTCAAAAGTGACAAAACCCTTTGTTACTTTTGACAGGGCAAAAGTGAGGCATTGCCTACGCAAAGGAAGAAAGACTAAACCCGTAATTTGTGGCAGTGATCACAACAGATTTAGAAATGGAAATGTAAGAATATGAAAAATGCTTATATCATCGATGCCATCCGTACTCCATTCGGTCGTTATGCCGGTGGTCTTGCACCAGTCCGTGCAGATGACTTGGGAGCTATTCCACTTCAAGCCTTGATGCAACGCAACCCAAGTGTCGATTGGCAACAAGTGGATGATGTGATCTATGGCTGTGCCAATCAGGCAGGTGAAGATAACCGTAATGTTGGACGTATGTCAGCATTATTGGCAGGCTTACCTTATCAAGTGCCTGCAACCACCGTTAACCGTTTATGTGGTTCATCACTGGATGCCATTGCCATGGCTGCCCGTGCCATTAAAGCCAATGAAGCTGACCTGATTATTGCGGGTGGTGTGGAAAGCATGAGCCGTGCGCCTTATGTAATGGGCAAATCTGACAGTGCCTTTGGTCGCAGCCAAAAGATTGAAGACACCACCATGGGATGGCGTTTTATCAATCCAAAGCTCAAAGAAATGTATGGCGTGGACACCATGCCGCAAACTGCGGAAAACGTGGCGGAACAGTTCAATATTAACCGTGCTGATCAAGATCAGTTTGCTTTAAACAGCCAGCAACGTACTGCAACCGCACAAGCTAAAGGCTTCTTTACCCGTGAAATCATCCCTGTGACCATTCCACAGCGTAAGGGTGATGTCATTGTGGTAGATACTGATGAGCATCCACGTGCATCAACAACTTTAGAAGCTTTAACCAAACTCAAAGGTGTGGTGAAAGCCGAAGGCACTGTAACCGCAGGTAATGCCTCTGGAATTAATGATGGTGCTGCTGCGGTGTTGATTGCTTCGGATGAAGCGGTGGAAAAGTATCAACTCAAACCTCGTGCCAAAATCATTGCAGCCACCACAGTGGGTGTTGAACCTCGCATTATGGGTTTTGCACCTGCACCTGCGATCAAGAAACTACTTAAACAAGCCAATCTCTCTTTAGCGCAGATGGATGTGATTGAGTTAAACGAGGCTTTTGCCGCACAAGCTTTGGCGGTCACCCGTGATTTAGGTTTGGCAGATGACGATGCCCGCATCAATCCAAATGGTGGTGCAATTGCCCTAGGTCATCCATTGGGTGCTTCAGGTGCGCGTCTGGTGACCACAGCTTTAAACCAGCTTGAACAGATCAAGGGACAATATGCCTTATGTTCGATATGTATCGGTGTCGGTCAAGGCATTGCATTGATTATTCAACGTGTTGATTAAAATAAAGGAAGAGTAATGTCAGTTTTTCAGTCCGCCGATGCACAAATCAATTATCAAACTTTTGGAGATCCCAACTCCCCTGCATTGGTATTTTCCAATTCTTTGGGGACCAACTACGGGATGTGGCAACAGCAGTTCAATTATTTTAAAGAACACTTTTATGTGATTTGTTATGACACACGTGGTCATGGTGCATCTTCAACACCACAAGGTCCTTATACCCTGCAACAACTGGGTGAAGATGTCATTCATTTACTGGATCATTTAAAGATCGAAAAAGCTCATTTCTGTGGTATTTCCATGGGAGGAATAACAGGCCAATGGCTTGCGATTCATTATCCACATCGATTTAGTCATGTGATCATTGCCAATACTGCGGCAAAAATTGGTCAGGAACAAGCATGGCTGGATCGTGCAAAATTAGTTAGAGAACAAGGCTTACAACCCATCGCAGCGACTGCCGCATCTCGATGGTTTACAGATCCCTTTATCCAAAGCCAAACGGCGATTGTCAATAACTTGTGTAACGACTTAAGTGCTGGCAGCGCAATGGGTTATGCCAATTGTTGTGAGGCTTTGGCTAAGGCGGATGTTCGTGATCAACTCAAAGCGATCCCTATTCCTGTTTTAATTATTGCTGGAACACAAGACCCTGTCACTACGGTTGCAGATGGGCAATTTATGCAACAGCAGATTCCAGATGCCCAGTTAGTAGAAATCAATGCCTCGCATATTTCGAATATTGAACAGGTCGATGCATTCAATCAGGCAGTGTTCGACTTTATTACTACAACTTAATTAAAACAAAGCGCTGCTTCATAAGCAGCGCAAGATCGTAGCACTAAAATCACGCTCTATCTGAATAAGCTTTGCCATAGAAATATATTTATTTAAATCAATAGTAAGCCATTATTTTTTGACCGATGTGCCTTGGTCGCTGCATAAGGATCATGCAATGCATAACAACAACTCACAACATCATACAGTTTCAGCATCTTCATTTTTCTCTTCAAATCTGAAACGAGCTTGGCTAATTACGGCACTTTTAGTGCTATTTCAGATGATTAATTTTGCAGATAAAGCTGTTTTAGGGCTTGTTGCCGAACCCGTCATGGCTGAATTAGGGCTCACGGCGACCCAGTTTGGTTTTATTGGCAGTGCCTTTTTCTTTTTATTCGCAATCTCGGGTATCGCCGTTGGCTTTATTGCAGAAAAAGTTCAAACCCGCTGGTTACTTCTAATCATGGGCTTCAGTTGGGCATTGTTACAGTTCCCTATGCTATTCGGTGGTGGTTTAACAACCTTATTGATCACACGAATTGTACTCGGTGCAGCAGAAGGCCCTGCTTCATCCATTTCATTAACCCATGTACAAGGTTGGTTTGAACCTAGTGCCCGTGGTTTTCCAAGTAGCCTTGTCGCTTCAGGAACCATGCTTGGGCCAATTATTGCGGCACCTATTTTGGCCTATATCATTGCGCATCCAGATTGGGGCTGGCGTTGGGCCTTTGGCTTTCTGGGTATTATCGGCATCATCTGGAGTCTTTTATGGCGTTGTATCTGTAAAGAAGGCCCTTATAGTCATTTTCATCAAGCCCAAAATTCAGCGGCTTCCTCTATGACAGAAAGCAAAGAAGCTGAGACCAGTCGCCAAAGCATCATAGATTTTGTGGATCAATTAAAACCCGTCCCGATTTTCAAAGTCTTTTTTTCTCAAATGTTTATTGCGGCCTTCCTCGCTGGCTTGGGCTGCTTCTGGTCTTTAGGATTTTTAACCACTTGGGCAGTTAAATATATTGCATCCACTCATCAATTCTCGCCTGAAATGATTGCCTTTATTTCCAGCTTTCCGTGGATTTTAGGCGCCCTCACCTTGGCACTTGCTGGCTATATTTCAAAAGTACTTCTACAAAAAGGACAAAGTGTTCATATTGCTTTTGGTGTTGTTTTTGGCTTACTACTTCTATGTTCGGGTGCTGCCTTTTATTTGCTCCCCTTTTCAACGGGAAGTCTCAATCTGATCCTGATCACGGTTGCAGCAGGATTTTCCATGTGTTTTCCACTGGCGACCATGACCGTCAGTTATAGTGTTTGCCCACAGCAACGTGCCGCAGTCATGGCAACACTCGTAGCAACCGCTTCTATAGGCGGAATCATTTCCCCAACCATGATTGGATATTTAATGGATCATGCAGGTTATATCAACCCAGGCAAAGGCGTTCCACTCAGTCCACAGATGTTAGAAAATTTAACGATAGGCATGAATCAGGGATTTAGCTCTATTGGCTTGTATCTGGTTGTGGTGGGGATTTTCAATATCGTATTGCTGAATCCAGATCGGTTAGCTAAAAAATTGATGTGTTAATGTTCTGGCCAAAATAACAATTCGAACCAGAAAAACATACTAAACAGGACATTTTTAGTTGTACTTTTTTGCAGAAACCTATGCTAGCTCTAGCTTCCATGCAAACGATAAATAATTATCATTAACGTTTAATTCCTGTCACATATTATTCTGCTTGAGTTTAACTAGCACCAGACCATACGTGTTTATTTGATCGATGCTAACAGGACATAAATCTAGATTTAACAGGAATCGATCATGTTGTTATCCTCCTCCAAAGCCAGTAGCAGAAAAATAATGAATATCTCCAAGCTGACCATGGCCATCATGTTGTGTCATGCAACCACATCAGCACAGGCTAAGGAACATAGCGCTCAAACCGATCAGGCAATTTCAGAGACTGCCACATCAATTCTGCCAACCATTAAAGTATTTGCGGATTCTTCTGCATCACTACTGTACGCAGGCGGGCAAATCGCTCGTCATGGACAAGTTGGAATTTTGGGCAATAAAGACTACATGGAAACCCCTTATAGTCAGGTAAGTTATAGCTCAGATACCATTCGTCATCAGCAAGCACTGAGTGTTGCTGAAACATTAACCACAGCGGATGCATCGGTGCGTACAACGACAGGCAGTACTAATCGTTATGATGCGCTCACCATTCGAGGCTTCCGGATTGAAAATGATGATATGGCCTTAAATGGATTATTTGGCCTCGTCCCAGCTTATCGGGTTGGCGTCGACCCAGTTGAACGTATTGATCTGATTCGTGGTGCTAGTGCTTTTTTATATGGCATGTCGCCTTCTGGTAGCATTGGTGGAAATGTCAACGTCGTCACAAAGCGGGCCGATAAACAACCGCTTAGCCAAATTACAACTGAATATACGTCAGATCAACGTTTTGGCGTACATACTGATCTCGGACAGCGTTTTGGTGAAAATCAAGAGTTAGGACTAAGACTAAACAGCGCTTACCGTGATGGCAACACAAGCATTGATCATCAAAACGCTAGAAACAGTTCACATTCTTTAGCCATTGATTATCAGGCTGATCGCTTCAATCTTTCTGCAGATATCATTTATCAAAAAGATATGATGAGCCGAGCGGTACGCGGCCTGACGCCAATTGCGGGCATTCGTATTCCCAAAGCACCCGATCCACAAACCAATCTATCTGCTTTATCTGATTATTCTAATGCGGATAGCTTAACGTTTTTGACTCGTACCGAATATCAGCTTCCCAATGATGTCATGGTTTACGGTACGATTGGTCATAATCATTTTGAATATGACAAACAAGAAGCCCCAGGCTTAACCATTTTAAACCATGCGGGTGATGCACGTTCAACTTCAATTTTACAGCATGGTCACAATACGTCTCTCTCTGCCGAGGTAGGCACCCGTGCTAAATTAGCAACAGGACCTGTTCAGCATCAACTGGTTTTAGCAGCCAATACCTTGCGCCAAAAAGGCTGGTTTGGGCAAACCCAATACGGAGATTACCTCACCAATATATATCATCCGTCTTATCCAGAAAGTCTGGGTGAACCCATTTCTATAACACCAGAAAGAAAAAGTAATGAAACTATTTTAAAAAGTGTTGTTTTGGCAGACACTTTGTCCTCCGCGCAAGAGCAGTTGCAGTTCACAGTTGGTCTGCGCCACCAGCAAGTTGAAAGCAGTAATTTTTCAGAAAATGGTGAGAAAACCAACCCTTATCATGAAAGTGCAACGACTCCTTCATTTGCTTTGGTATATAAGCCCTTAGAGCAATTTTCTTTGTACGCCAACTATATTGAAGCACTCACAGCAGGTGCAAAACCACCAGCCGATGCTGCAAACGCTAAACAGGTCTTTGCTCCATATAAATCCAAACAATATGAGATTGGAACTAAATTTGATCTTGGCACTTTTGGTGGCACGCTTGCGCTTTTTCAGATCCGTATGCCAACTGGTATTATTGATCCAGAAACCAATATTTTTAGTCTGGCAGGTGAACAGCAAAATCGGGGGATCGAGTTAAATAGTTTTGGGAATATCACCCCTTCGCTGCATTTTCTGGGTGGCGTTACCTTTATGGATGGAAAATTAAGTCGGACACAAAATGGGGAGCATGACGATAACCATGCCATCGCAGCGCCACAATTCCTTGCCAATTTAGGACTGGAATGGGATACGTCTTTTCTGCCTCAGCTGACTTTAACAGGGCGCATGATTCATAGTGCCAAAGCTTATGTGAGTGCGGATAATACCCAGTCTGTTCCAGACTGGACACGTTTTGATGTGGGTGCACGCTATTCGACCCAGTTTGGTCGTATTCCTGTTACTCTTCAAGCCAACTTGAATAATGTCTTCAATCAGGCTTATTGGGAAGCCAATCCAAGCAGCTATATGACGATCAGTACACCAAGAACTTTATTACTATCGAGTACTTTTAATTTTTAAAACGACTTAGCATTTTAAAGTCTTGTCTCTACAAGACTTTTTTATTTTAAATTACATATAAATATTCAAGCCTATTCATTAAATGTCATACAACGCTTATTAAAGTATAAAGATATACCCATAAGGTAATGGAAAATTACATAGATAAATCATCATAATTTTATTCAATGAACAAGGTATGTTCAGCAGTGTATTTCACTCCCTTCAACAGAAGATTTTCAAGTCATGTCTTTGAAACGATAACGACAATAAGGATACTTAAAATTGATCAATCATAGCCCCCACTATAACCCTACTTTGCTTAAAAATGGTGTTTTAGCGTTAGCTTGTACTTTGCTGGTAGGATGTAATTCATCTTCAAGTGTAGAAACTCCCCCTCTCTCAAAACAGATCACCATTAAAAGAGATAGTTTTGGTACGCCCCATGTCTATGCAAAAGATAGTTATGGGCTTTTTTACGGTTATGGCTATGCCATCGCAACTGATCGTTTATTTCAGATGGAAATATCAAAACGTACAGGTTTAGGCACGGTCGCTGAAGTATTGGGTCCCGATTATGTGCAATATGATATTGCGACCCATAGTCGCTTTAACCCTGAAAATATCAGACAACAAATTGCGCGACTCTCTCCTGAAGATCGTGCAATTTTTGAGGGTTATGCGGCAGGTTTCAATAAACGCGTCAAAGAAGTTTTAGCCAATCCAGCACTCATGCCAAAAGAATTTGTTGATTATGGCTTTAAACCCTCAAGCTGGGAAACAGAAGACATAGCAATGGTTTGGGTCGGTCTCATTCTCAATCGCTTCTTTTCAGCAAGTTCAGAAGTTTCCAACTTAGACTTGCTCACCCAACTACAAAAAGAAAAAGGTCAAGCTGAGGGGCTTAAAGTCTATCAACAATTACGCTGGCTAGATGATCCAAAAGCACCAACAATTATTCAGTCTGAACAAGCCCCACAATTTTCAGCACGACAGCAAACTATCCCGAAAAAGGTTTTGCCTATCTCCAATCAGGCAGCAGAAAAATATTTGGCACAAGCACGTATTGCGCTGGGTAAAAGCGTGATTGATGGTGTTCCAACAGCCAGCAATGCTTGGGTAGTAAAGGGAGATAAGACCATTGAGGGTCAGACTGTTTTATATAATGGCCCTCAACAAGGCTGGTATACCCCTGCGATTACCTATGCAATTGGACTACACGGCGCTGGCTATGACCTAACAGGTATTACCCCTGTCGGTTTACCTGCAATTTTATTTGGCACCAATGGCAAAATCGCATGGGGTTCTACGGTAGGCTCACTCGATACTAACGATGTTTACCAACTCACTCTAAATCCAAATAATTCAAAAGAATATTTATACAAAGGCGCTTATATTCCATTTGAGTACAAGCAAGTAAAAATAAAAGTGAAGAATCAGGCCGACCATATTTTAGATGTTTATAAGAGCAAACAAGGCTTTGTCAGCACATGGGATGAAAAAAATCACACCGCCTATGCTCAAAAACGTAGCTGGGAAGGTGTAGAAATTGAAACCTTATTAGGCTGGGCCAATGCAGCCAAGGCCACCAACTGGAATGAGTTTCTTGCCCAAGCCAAACGTGTCGCAGCCTCTATTACTTGGTTCTATGCCGATACCAAGAATAATATCGGGGTCGCTGCGTTGGGACGTTTACCGATTCGCCCTGAAAACCAGCATATTCAACTTCCTGCACTTGGCGATGGTTCAATGGAATGGCAGGGTTTTTACGATTTCTCGCATAATCCTAAACAATATAATCCTGAAAAAGGTTATATCAGTAGTTGGAATAATAAAGCATATGCAGGTTTACGTTCTGACTCATCGAATTTCTCTTATGTTGATCGTGTCAATGAACTGATCGAACCTTTGGAAAGCAAACCAAAGTTAAGCCAGCAAGAGATTTGGGATATCAATAAAATAGGTGCTTGGTCGGATCTAAATGCGCGCTATTTTATCCCCTCTATGATCAAAGCCGCACAAAGTGACAAAGCCTCAACACAGGCTAAAAAAGTCGCACCGCTATTGGCAGAATGGGATCTAAAATTACGCCCAGATCGTGAAGGGAAATATTATCAGGGTGCAGCGCCAGCGATTATGCGTGCATGGCTGAATCAGATGATTGTCTTGGTGTTAAAACCTAACTTATCAGAAAGTATTTATCAGCGTTATACCGATACGCTTTATCCAGTCAATAATGATCCGCGTAGTGCCCAGCCAGCCAGCGCCTCAAAATTAATCTGGAATGCATTGCAAGGAAAACAGGCAAGCGTTGCTCAGAATGTTGATTTCTTAAAAGGACAAACAGCAGATGAGGTTGTCTTAAAAGCTTTAGAAAATGCGCTGACTGAACTTTCAAAACAGCATCACTCTACTGATCCGAATGACTGGAAAATTCCAGTGGCAACCATGGGCTTTTCCAGCAAAAATTCAGTCGGTATTCCATGGGCTGATCCATCACATGAACAACAGCTCAGTACTTATGGAAATACGGGAAGTGCTACGTTTAGAGTGGTGTTAAATCCAAATCAGGTCACCATGTGTTCGATTTTAGCCCCAGGACAAAGTGGCTTTATCAATCAAAATGGAAAAACTGATACCCATTTTGCAGATCAGCTGCCTTTATTTGAAAGTTATAAATGTAAAGATGATGCAGTGAGTCAAAAGGAAATCGACCAAGCAACTCAACAAAGCATCACTTTAAACTACTAACGTTTTAGTCCAATTTTAATTTTAAGGACTGAGGTTTGTTATTTCTAAAATGACAAACCTCTTTATTGACTTAATAGCGAATCATCACCGATTTTAATTCGGTGTAATCTTCAATAAATGCATCAGAAAACTCTCTGCCAATTCCTGAAGCTTTCACACCACCAAATGGAACAGATGGATCTAAGAACGTATGCATATTGACCCATAAGGTTCCTGCTTCAATTTTAGGAATTAAACGTAAAGCTTTAGATAAATCATTTGTCCAGATACTTGCGGTTAAACCAAAGCGTGACTGATTCATCAGTTGAACGAGTTCTTCATCAGTTTCAAATGGCATTACCCCAACCACTGGACCAAAAGTTTCTTCTGAAAATAAAGGGTCATCGGTATTTTTAAAGGAAATTAAAGTCGGCTGTACAAAATACCCTGTCTGATCTAAAGCCTCACCACCAGCAATAATCTGATTATTGGCTTTTGCCATATCTAAATAGTGTTTTACTTTATGAAAATGTGGCTGATTAGAGAGTGGACCAAACATACTTCCCTCATCCATAGCCGATCCAACTTTAAACTGCGAAAGTGCTTTAGAGAGTTTTTCGACTAGTTCATCGTATTTTGTGTGGTGTACAAAAAACCGCTCTGGCGATGCGCAAACTTGACCTTGATGTACAAAAGTTGCTTGCAGCAAAGTCGGTAATATCTCATCAATATTTGCATCTGCCAGAACAGCAATGGCATTTTTACCGCCTAACTCTAGACTTACACGGGTTAAATCACTGCTCATTGCGAGTTTACCAATGGCAATGCCAGTTGGAACTGAACCTGTAAATGAGACTTTCTTAACCAGCGGCGATTCAATTAAATATTGCCCTGTATCGCCCTTACCTGTTACTACATTAATTACACCCGCTGGAATACCTGCCTCAATGGCAAGTTCAGCTAAACGTAATAAAGATAAGCTGGCAAACTCACTTGGTTTAAGCACAATGGTACAGCCCGTTGTTAAAGCTGAACCGATTTTCCAAACACCAATCATCAGTGAAAAATTCCAAGGCACAATTCCTGCAACCACACCAATCGGTTGTCTTAAAGTAAAGGCCGTATATTTTTCACCTTGCATAGAAGGAATAGAGGGCTGCATGGTTTGACCATTAATTTTAGTTGCCCACCCTGCAAAATATCTTAAGAAAATAACAGATTGTGCGACTTCAAGATGTCTTGAAATATTGATAAGTTTTCCAGTAGATAACGACTCGAGCTGTGCAAGTTCTTCACCATATTGCTCAATTAAATCGGCTAACTTGTTCAGTTTAACGCCACGCTCATACGGCGTCGTTTCAGCCCAAACATTTTGAAAAGCATGTTCCGCACTTTTCACCGCATTTTCGACATCTTGTTGACTACCTATGCTAATTTGAGCAACCACTTGTTCAGTCGATGGATTTACAATATCCACTTTATCTAAAAGCTCGGCAGCAACTAATTTTCCATCAATAAAATGTCCATGCTGACGTGTCATAAATTGCTGTACGCTTGCTAAAATCTGAACTTCACTCATTTTCTTTTCCTCTTTTCATTTCTAAATATTGATATGACAGCAACTACGCGACCTGATTCAAAATAAAGTCTGCACCGCGTTCTCCAATCATGATGGCAATTGCGTTGGTATTACCGCTTGGAACCTGGGGGCAAATAGAACAATCCACCACACGTAAATTTTTAAAACCATGAACTTTAAGAGTCTGATCTGTGACAGAATCTTGCGGAGCATTGCCCATTTTGCAGCTACCTGCGGGGTGATAGACCGTTTTAATGTTCTGGCGCATCCATTGATCAATCGCTTCAATATCATCAGGATCGACATTTGCAGGCTCAATCACTTCTTTGACAATTGCTTTTAATGCGGGCTGTTGTAATAGGCGAAGTCCAGCCTGTACCGCACGGATATTTGCGTCAATATCTTCTTGATGACCTAAATAATTAGGGTCAATAACAGGTAAATCTTTGGGATCTTTACTACTTAAACGTAAAGTCCCACGTGCTTTTGGCTGTACATGTCCGACCTTAATGGTAAGGCCATGTGCTTGAGCCACTGATTTTTCACCTGGGGTATTATCGAAATTATCCAGCACAGGTAAAAAATGAAATTGGACATCAGGTCGACCATTGTTATTGGTGTCAATAAAACCACCACCTTCTAGAATATTGGTGGTTAACAATCCTGAACGTGTAAAACACCACTGTAAAAAGTGTCGTACCGCAGTTAAACCTTGGTCTTCACCGAGCAGACTATTATTGGTTGTTACCGTTGCATTGACTGACATATGCAAATGGTCGTGAAAATTTTCACCTACAGGTAAGTCACGTATACATTCAATACCGAGTTCATCTAAATGCTGTTTTGGACCAATTCCCGAAAGTAATAAAACCTTCGGACTGCCAATTGCACCAGCACTTAGAATGACTTCTTTTTGAGCCTGTACCGTAATCGGTGATTTTCCGCCAACACTATAAGTCACCCCAGTAACCTGATCACCTTGAGTTTCAATTTTATGGACTAAGGCATCCGTAATCACTGTAAGGTCTGGGTGGTTTTCGACTGACTTTAAATAGGTTTTTGAAGTACTCGCCCGTGAACCATTTTGAGTGGTGGTTTGATAAAACCCTACCCCTGCCTGATCCCAGCCATTCATATCATTGACGTAATTCATGCCCATTTGCTGACCTGCTTTAATACAAGCAAGCGTTAAAGGATGGCGATAGCGGTTTTCACTGACAGGTAAAATGCCATCTTGTCCATGATATTCATCAGCAAGACTTTCATTTTTTTCTGCTTTCTTAAAAAAAGGCAGTACATCCTGATAGGACCATTGATTGCATCCCCATTCAGAGGCCCATAAATCATAATCCTGACGCTGGCCTCGGCAATAGATCATTCCGTTGACTGAGCTTCCGCCTCCCAACACTTTTCCTTGTGCAAGGATCATTTCACGATGATTACAATATTTCTGCGGAACGGTCATGTATTGCCATGATTTCTGCTGGAATACTTTAACCACCGTCGCAGGTATAGTATGAAACATACTGCTATCTCGGCTTCCTGCCTCTAGAACAAGAACACGCCCAGCCTTGGCTTCTAATAGCCGTGCTGCAACCACACAGCCTGCCGAGCCAGCACCAATCACGATATAGTCATATTGTGTATCCATCTGATTTCACCCTCACTTTATTTCTATGAATGCACCGCCAATAAACACGGTCTCCTTCGCTCTGATTTAATAGATGTATTGCAGAATCAACTGCGCATAGACATTGGTTTTGTCATCGTAGTTTTGAGTACCACCACTATGGATATCGTGCTTCGGTTTATAGAGCCCGACTAAAGGAATAACGTTGAATTTTTTATTAACCGACCAAACCGAAAACACATCCAGCTCATGTCCATCCACATTGGTAAAAGACTTATTTACTGTTTTGAACTTATAGGCCAAAGCACCCAACATAAAGTTTTCTTTTAGATTCATGCTGTAAGAGACTTGATGAATATCTGCATTTTTATTGAATGGACCAGCATAGTTTCCAGCAACTTCACCTTGAAACCATGTACCAAAGCCGACCGTATTTCCATAAAACATCGGGTCGTATTGGTCTGAAAAATGACTAAAACGGTAGCCTAATGAGGGTGTATATTTTGAAGATAAAAAGTTATAGTTCAGCGCCAAGTAGCCTGCATTTTCTTGGCCATCTTTTTTATCTTGTAAAACAAACTCAGTTTTAACTTGCAGCTCTGGTAAAGGTTGATAATTCAAACGTAAAGCATAGTTTTTAAGGTCTTCGCGCCCCGAAACCTGTTCAGCATCTTCAAGATCTAATACATCTAAATAAGTAAACCCAACACCTTTATCTTTAAGCTGATACATCAGATCAGTTACAAAGAGTTCTGGGGAAAATTGTGCTTTATTGTCCGACTTTAAATAAGCCAGCTTTAGCGTCGTATTCTCTTGCAGTTTATATTGAAGCAAACTTGTAAAATCAAAGCTTCGACGTGCCGCCAGATAATAGGCGCCGCCACGATCGAGTGCGCCATCCGCAGGTGGTTTACCGAGGTTTAACGCATCACCTGCGATAAAGAATCCGTCACCAATCATGATATTTTGTCGACCGATACTTAAATCATAGGTCGTTAACTCATCTTTATTAGTGCCGTCTTTAAAACCAATGATCCATTCATTCACATCTGCTTTACGTTCTTTGCCATTACTATTTTGGCCTGCGTCACCATCACCAAATGTTGCCGAGCTAATACCACTCAAACCTGCATAGAGCTGGTTGTTGTTAAATGTATATTGTCCTTTCGCACCATATTTAAGGTGGCCTTCTTGCCAATTGACTCTTTCATCCTCTAGGTTTTCGCCGTTATAGCTTTTACCGCTACTAAAAGCCCCGAAAGTTGCTTCAAAAGTCGGTTTAATTTCTAGCTCACTTGCATGCACAGTTGAAAAAAATGAGACAAAGAGAGTCCCTCTCATAACTTGAGAAAGTAGCGTTTTCATACAAAATTCCTTTTTTGTCAGCGGACTGCTGGACGCTCAGCTTAGGGTAAGCTCACGTTACCCTTTCTGGCTCATCTGCACTTTTAGTGATGGTCGTGCTGCGTATTTTGCTCTTCTTCACCCAAATTCAACGTCGGGGTACTATCAAAGAAATTCCACGGTTTGATCAAGGTATAAACCCACTCTGTTGGCATGATCGGCCATTCTTCAGCACGCGCCACATGGGTGGTTCCTGTGGTCATCCAGACCACGAGGTCTTTGTTTTCAATATTGTCATTGTTGCTAATGAATTGACCTAAGCCTGTGTCATGAGTCGAACGGTTGGAATATTTCCCTTCAGGATAGCGTTCATCTGGCTTGTACTGCGTCACCCAAATTTGCTTATCCATAAAGTTCAAACGTTTAAATAACCATTCATCTTTGGAAAAATTGGCTCCTTTCGCCACAGGGTGTGTTCCACCTGCAAATGGAATCAATTGGTAAGAAACAGGATTACCTAATTTATTTTCCTTGTTGAAATTCGTCAGTAAACGAATGGTAGAAGGATCAAATTTTTCAGCCGCATTTTGCTCATTGCTAATCACTTTACTGTCAATTTGCATCGTGCTTGTACGCACGCCACCTCTGTCATTGGCCTTCACCACAGGATCCATATGCATAAAGCTGTTGTTTTCCCCATCTACATCCATATCCAAGCGGAAGTTATAGATGTGTTGATGGGTTGTACCCACAATATTATGGTCAATCAGAGTGCCATATTTAGTGTCTTCTTTGGCGGTACTGTCATGCATGGTGCGTGATTTAACACCTTTAACCGCTTCAATACCCGTTGCACCTGCATTAATGCCAATTACACCATTTTGGGCAAATACCCAGTCAAACATGTAATCGTAATTACCCACTGTGCTAATCCAGCGCACGACAAGTTCACGGCGTGCTTCACTTGCGTCTTGATCACCAAAAATTTCCTGGTGTTTGTATTCAGGCCCTGCATAGCGCTCAAAAATGGCGATTGCATTTGGAATCACTTGTGGCTGGCCTTTATAGTCTGCTATGACCGCATCCAGTAAAACTGCATTTTCTGGTGCGTCAGTCCCCAGTTGAATGGCTGATGTGAGTGTTCCCATCCCATACTCACCTGAGTCCAGATAAGATTTAAAGTACCAGCCCATATCTGGATCACCATATGGAACCACCATCCCGCCCAGATTACCTTCATACATGACCTTGCGTTTTACGCCTTTATCTTTGTATGTCACGGTTGAAAGTTGCAGGCCAACACGAGAGTCTAGTGCGACATGGAAACACCAGTTCCCCCAATGTATGGTTTGTCCTGTAATGGTAAAGTTTTTACCTTCAGGTTCACTAATATTGAGCGGCTTAATTTTAGGTGGTTTGGTATTTTTGGTGGCATAAGGACGGTCTACCATTGGAACAGGAATCATCGCCCCTTCTTCGATTTTAATAATTTTTTCTTTATCCAGATCCACCACAGCGACCAGATTTTCAATCGGATGCGCCCAATAATTACCATCTCCCGTATCGAGATAAGATACAACTTTTAAAACGTTAAGCTGTTTATCCAAACCATCTTTACCGCCAAAATAGCCGACTGTTAATGGATTGGTAATCACTTTCTTGACATCTGTGATGCCACGTTTCCGTAAAGCATCCTGATATTCTTTGCTTGCTTCAATCACACGTTGTACGGTCTCGAAGTTATCCAGTAACACCATACCGTGTGTATCTTTAAGGACATTCCATTTCGTGACTTGCTGTGTATTCAGATTTACTTCACCTTCAATCGCTTGGTTGCCTTTTAATAAAATAAAAGAGGCCATGCGATCATCTTTATATTCTTTATGATTGATAAAGAAATCCCAAACTTTGGCTTTTTCAGGTTCTTTAAGCTTTAACTCGGCAAAACGCATATTTTTATAGGCATATTTTGAGCGATTAATCACCTCAAAAGTCTTTTTGATTTCATCTGTATTTAGGCTATTGAGAGGATGAAAGGTATTTTCAACTTTAAAAGTCTGATCTAAACCAGATTGGAACACTTCATTGAAAAAGTCTTTACCAATAACGGGTTTGCCATCTTTAATTAATAACGGTACGCTCAGCTTTAAGGGTTTTCCATTGACCAAAACCTGATCTGAATTAGGTTTGGCTCTGACCTGCATGGAACCTTTGGTGATGGTGTAACTATTGGTAAAATCATCTTTGACGACTTTGGCGCCCTGCTCACTCATGTTTTGATAAAGCGGTACCATTTCGGCGTGTCCACCATGCGCATAAGCCTGCGTAGTCAAGCCCCAACAGCTCGCAGCAATGGATAGGTTAAGCGCTAAGATTTTTTGTATATCTTTGAATAATTGTTGTTTAAGCATCATCTTCATCCTTTTCTGTCTATCCCTGAACGATCTTTTATGGACCGTTAAAATGCACTTTCCAATGTGTGAAACAGGTAAGATCAACCTAAGATTTTGGTTTTCTTTGGTCGTTCTAACCTTTCCTTATTGATTTAATTTCAACACAGTTGCATCAGTCTAGCTTGTTCAGGAATGACCTCGAACTTGTCTAAAAATGACATCAAAAATGCTTAAGCCAACATCGTTTCCCTGAACTCTTTCGGAGAGATGCCATAGGTTTTTTTAAAGATTTTTGAGAAATGAGCGCCATCCCAAAAGCCCCATTTCAAGGCAAGCTGGGTAATCGAACTTTGTTTATTTCTTTTATCCAGCAGATCTGTTTTGACTCTTTCCAAACGTTTGAGCTGTATATATTTGTTAATCGATAGGTTTTCTTGGACAAATAATCGATAAAGATGCCGTAGCGATACACCAATATGTGCGGCAATTAGCTTGGGAGAAAGATCTGGTTTGGCTAAATTCTCAATAATATAGCGCTCGGCTTTTTCTAAAAGATTATCGGCATGATTCATATTTTTATAATTAATGGTCGGCTTGATTAGGGCAATCAGTGCATCTTCAAATGCATTGCCATCTTCAGTCGCATACCAAAGCTTAATATTTTCAGGCGACATATTTTTCAGAATATTCTTGAGTAAAAAACCGCTCATATTTTGGGTAATGAGTTTGCCAAAATACTCCGAACTAATATGCTCTTTCAGTAACTTTTCCCGCGACAGATGCACCGAAATTTGACTGACCAAACCTTGTGGAAACATCGAAATGGTTTCAACAGGATCAAGTAAAACGATATCACCCTCATTCAAGGTTAAGGTTTCATTTTTATAATTCAGCAGCATTTTGCCTGAATATTGCAAAATCAAAAAACAAAACCGATTATTAACCCGATCGACCTCATCCGCTTTTCGGACAATTTTATTGGCGTTATTTTTGATAAAAGCAATCTCGGTATCACCCAATAAAAAACACTGCACCTCACCAATGAATAAATTACGGGTACCATCAAAATCCGTTTCAAAATTGCCGCATACATTTTTAATATGATGCGTCCAGCTTAACAGTGCATCACTTACATATTGGTTCATCCGCTCACGTCCTTGTTGCTACGGTATTCACACGTTAAATTTTTCTGTCAAATATACGTCCTTGCACATTCTTTTTATTGATTGCTTAGAGAGTTGATATAAGAAAGCTGATAAATCGTTTCAACTTATCAGCCTCATCCTGCTTATGCTACACCAGCAAAGTCTCTTAACATGGTAATAAAAATATCTTTTTGCTCATCTGAATATTTTTCAAACACCTCATTTTGATGGCTATCTGCAATATCAAATAGATAGTGTGCAGTTTTTTTGCCTTTTTCGGTCAGTTTAAAAAATCCGTCGCTCTCAATCAACAAACCATCTTTTTGCAAAATCGATGCAGCCTGCTCCACTTCTCGCATCGGCATGGCAATATCACGTGGCAAATCTGCCTTATTCGACGCAGTCCCACTACCCAGCACCAATAATAAACGCGCTTCACTAGTACGGAAACCAGTTACCAGTTGCTTGGGAATATAATCGGTCTGATAAAACTTGAACGCACGGCTCATCAGATAGCAAACATTGCTATATAAATGGCCTTGATGCATTTCACCAATGTCTTCAGCTTCAACCGTCTCTTTTAACTGAAGTAAGGGATGAGGAATCACACCAGAGTAAGCACCTTGATGATAAACCAGCGGACTACGTCCTTCATCACGGAAACGTACCACTTTGCCAATAATAATCCAGTGATCACCACCTTCAATAATGTCATGACGCTCACATTCAAACACCGCAGAACAGTGATCCAGAATGGGTGCCTGACCCGCCCCAGTC
This sequence comes from Acinetobacter sp. BIGb0102, assembly GCF_003815055.1. Lineage (NCBI taxonomy): Bacteria > Pseudomonadati > Pseudomonadota > Gammaproteobacteria > Moraxellales > Moraxellaceae > Acinetobacter > Acinetobacter sp. BIGb0102. Next base: position 91,590 of record NZ_RKQE01000012.1, on the reverse strand, counting down.
TGATAACTGGTGCCTTCGTATTTATCGATATTACGACGTGAAAATTTATTGGATAACTCGATCTGCGAGCCCGATAGAATATTCACGGCAAAATGTGAAGCCTGTTCAAATACCGGGAAACTAGATGAGTTTTTATCAATACTCCATAAAATTAGCGGTGGATCTAAAGACACTGAGTTAAAACTATTGGCAGTCACGCCTACCTTTTCACCTTGTTCATTTTGCGCAGTCATGATAGTGACACCTGTCGCAAAATTTCCCAAAGCACGTCTGAATCGCATTGGATCTATTGTTATTTCATCCATTGATTTTAGTGAATTCATTATTCTCTCCTGAATCTTTTATCCTGTTTCTGGCCGATATTTGATACCAATTTATCTTGATTAAATCGCTTAAATATCCAGTACCAACCGTGCTGACTTAGAACGTGAACAGCACACCAATATCTGCTCGTTACTGGCTTTTTCTTCATCGGTAAAATACACGTCGCGATGATCAGGTTCACCTTCGATCACATCGCACATACAGGTACCGCAAACGCCTTGTTCACATGACATTTCAATCTCAATGCCTTCACGCGCCAACGCCTGCAAAATGGTTTCTTCTGCATTGACCATAATGATCTTGCCACTTTGCTGTGCCACGACTTCAAATGCATCACCACCTGTTTCTACTTCAACCTGAAAATATTCCTTATGGATTTGCTGTTCAGGGAAGTTCTGTGTCAGGGCTAAATTGATCACCCAATCCATAAATCCATTCGGGCCACAGGTATAGATATGGCTGTCTTTATCAATATCTTGAATGGCGGATTGGAAAAACTCACGGTGACTCGCCCCTTCAGATTTAAAATGAAAGGTGGTGAAAGGCGCCAAAATGCCATGTTTAATTTCATCGACAAAAGCACAGCGCTCTGGGCTTGCGCCACAGTAATGCAGCTCAAAAGAAGTGCCTTCCTGTGCCAACTGATAAGCCATCGTAATCAGTGGGGTAATCCCGATACCGCCACCCACCAGCACAGCATGTTTAGATTTCACTAAAGGAAACAGGTTTTTCGGTTCACTGACCTGAATCTGCATGCCATCCTTTAAATCATCAAAGGCCGACACTGAACCGCCGCGTGATTCAGGATCGCGTAAAATCCCGAGTCTAAACTTACCGACATCATTCGGGTTTTGACATAATGAGTACTGACGCACCATGCCATTCGGGAGGTGCACATCAATATGCGCACCCGCTTCAATTTTGGGTAATACGGTCGAATTTGCAGATTCAAACTCCATGACTGCAACATTCCCACCTTCGACATGACGGTTTTTTACCACCACGTTATACAGTATCGTCATGATTTCTCTCCCTAATATGCATCTCGCCTGAGGCTTAACGCATAAATAATCCACCGTTAATATCCCATGTTGCCCCTGTCACAAAAGCTGCACTTGGACTTGCCAATAGCGCACAGGTCTCGGCAATAAATTCCATGCTGCCTAATGCCTTGACGGGAATATTTTGAATAAATTGCGCCATTTTTTCGTCAGACACGACGCTGTGCACAATCGGTGATTCCATTGGCCCAGGCGCAATCGCATTCACCGTAACGCCTTGGGCTGCAAACTCTTTGGCAAAGATTTTGGTCAGGGTAATAATGGCACCTTTGGTTGCTGCATAATGCGCACCAGTGGCAGTACCGCCATTTTGTCCGGCTAGAGATGCCATATTGACGATACGACCATAACCTTGCGCTGCCATATATTTGCCAATGATCTGGCAAGACTGGAACGTACCACGCTGATTCACTTGCGTGATCATGTCAAAATCCGCCGCGCTAATTTCTAAAACAGGCGTTGCTTTGGTCATGGTGGCATTGTTGATTAACACATCTAGTTTTGAGAATGTCTGCTGAATCCACTGCACGGCTGCATGAAAATCAGCCTCAACGGAAATATCCAGTTTCAGGGGAAATAGATTCTCTGCATGCGGGCTACGTGCTTTGGCTTGCTCTGCTTTCTCTAAAGTACTGGCAGACAGGATCACCTGATGTCCTTGCGCTGCAAAATATTCGGCAATGACATTCCCTAAACCAGAAGCGGCACCTGTGACTAAAACAACCTGTTTCATTTTTTGCTCCTAGAGAATGTAACTGATACCCGCCAAGGTATCGGTCGAGTTAACTAAATTGATAATTTTGCGGTTGATCTTAAACCCTTGTTCTGCATCACGAACCAAATGGAAAGTCACGTCAGCGGTATAATGTTTAAGATTTTCTTTGCGGAACTCACGCAAGTTTTGTGCGCAACGTAAGACAATTTCACCATCTTCATCTTTGAGAATACGAACGCGTGACACACTACGTACCGTATTGGCTTTTGGCGAAGCTGAAATCGCCTCACCATTTTCCAGACGGGCAACGCGTAATTTACGCATGTGATGATCGTCATACGCATAGTTCAGATTATTTTCATAATCCGTCAGTTTCGGATCGATCGGGATGATGTACACGCCTTTTTCATTCCAGAGATCGAGCCAGCTATCATGCTCAGAATGATCCAGCATATCCGCTTCCGCCCAGACAAATGCAGTCACTTCATTGAGTAAATTTAAATCGGTTTTCATGGCACTCTCCTTAAGCCGTCATCAACTTTTTCCACTGCTGATAAGCAGCACGCATCCCTGTTTCAGCACTCACATCGCTTTTTAAGCCATCTTCAGTTTTGACTTCACCTGGCAGACCGCGATTCAACATGATCCATAAATCATTACCTGCATTAGCACCATGTTGTACACGCTCCCATGCTTCTGAATCATCTGGTGTACCGAAGCCAAACGGCCCTTGGAAATGTTCGTGCAGACGTAAACGATACTGGTTGGCAATTTGTGGACCACCATCCATGGTAATGACGGAATGATGAATTTCAGTTTCATTCACCGAAATCGGTTGCATGACACGGAAGAACGCCATTGAGCAGGCAATATTCGGGAAAATGTTCAGGTTAAATCCAGAACCACCCACCGCACGTACAATACGGCGTACTTCCAGTTCTTCATGTCCTTCATCACGCAAGGCTTGAGCAAGGTCTTCAAAACGTTCCTGAATCGGACGTTCCATCAATTCTTCATCCAGATCAACCAGTTCAGGAATCATCACCATCACACTGTGACCATTGCCTAAGTCTTCGACATAGCCCGGCTGATTTTCAAAGTTAAACAGTTCTTCGGTTTTTTCATCGACTGAACTTAAGAATGACTTGTGTACCAATGGGAAGTGGTAAGCATCGGTGGTATTTTCCAGCTGGATTTTCCAGTTCCCCGGAAAACGGAAACGATGTTCACCTAACACTTTGACCGGATAACCTGCACCTTGTTTCATGAATAAGTCGATCCACTTTTTCGCAGCGCCGAGGAAATCTTCTAAAGGTTCAATATCCTGTTTAAAGGTCGCGAAAATCATGCCGTTGTATTCTTCAACACGCAGGCTGATTAATGGAAATTCAGATTTATCCAGACATTCGCCATAGCTTTCAGGTGAAGGCACGCCGCGTAATGAACCATCCAGTGCATAGCTCCAGCCATGATATGGACAAACAAAACTGTTGGTTTTACCTTTTTTATGTTCGCACACGGTTGCGGCACGATGACGACAACGGTTCAGCAGAACATGCACTTTTTTCTTACGATCACGCACCACTACAACAGGTTGCTTGCCAATATTGATGGTCTTATAACTGCCTGCATCAGGAATCTCGCTGGCATGTGCCACCCACACCCAAGTGCTGTAATAAATCTTTTCCATCTCTTCTTCAAAGATGCGTTCATCTTTATATAAAGATGTGTGGGCACGATCACTTTGAACTAACTCGTTGTAATCCATTTCAATGTTATGCATTGGAATAATACTGTTCATATCAACTATCCTTTTCGATCTATCCATCAGTTTATTGCTGAGACGGTACTGGCAATGTGGCTGTACTGTCCCAGTGAGATACAGGGCGACTAAAAATATTTTCAGTCTGAAAATGTTTGATCTTCCAGCGACCATCGCTTTGCTGTTTAAATTGCACGGTGAGTTTGGCGGCATTTAAATGGCTACGACCATCACGGAAGGTTGAGGTTTGCAACATCAACCAGCTGGCATTGGCCTGATCTGCTTCGATATAAATTTGCTCTGAGCTAACAAAATGCGCATTCATGACAAAATGCGACTGCTTTTGGGTATAGCTTTTGAACATGTCATAAATGGCTTGCCATGAAGCGTAACGACCAAAAGACTGAGCATATTTTTCGCCTATGCCTTCCCAAATGCTGTCCTGATCAAATAAATCCATCAATTCATTCAGGTTGGTATCAGCATTCAAGGCATCACAAATTTCCATATAACGGTTAATGCAGTTACGGATCGCATTTTGGGCTTCAAGCTGTTGTAGACGCTGTAATACCGCCGTTAAATCCACTTGCGCATTCATGTCATTCATCCTTGCCATTCCAATCTTTAATCCAATCAGGCTTATAAATAACCGGGTGCTGGTTTCATACCGAAGCTGACCAAACCTGCATTTTGCAAAGTGGCATCGCCCATAAAGGCATGCTGCGTCACCACATTGGTGTCGTTGACAAAGCGGCTAAATGGGTTATGGGTATAAATGGCTGTCATCCCTGCCAGCATCTGGATTTTGCGCGTTACACGGGCACAAACACGGGCCACATGGGTACAGGACAAACGCATATCACTGATCTGTTCTACGCTTGGGGTGCGTCCTGCCAGCACTTCATTCCAGACGATTTGCATGGTGTCGTAGAACCAGACACGTGCAGCCTTAAACTCAGCTTCAGCTTGGGCAAATTCATATTGAGTCACTGGACGATTGGCAATTTCAGCCCCGCCAGTAATCGAGGATTTACCGGGTGCCAGTTTTTGAAATTCTTCGATCGCTGCAGCAGCAACGCCGATCCCCACCACGGTTAAGACCTGAGTGGCTAAAGATAAAGATGGATATTTAAAAAATGGCTCAGGGAGTTTTGAAGGTTCACCACGGACAAAAGTCCACTCCTTCGCCACCAGCACATCTTTCACCACCAAATCATGGCTGCCTGTACCTTTCAGACCGACCGTGTCCCACGTCATATCGATTTGAGCTTTATTGGCTGGCATTACCGCCATACGCGGTAGACCTTGGGCTTCGTTGTCCTTTTGTGGAGAAATGCCAACACCGACAATATCCGCGCCCATACAGCCACTGGAAAACTTCCAGCGCCCACTCACCACTACACCTGCATCGGTAATTTCAGCGGGTTGTGGAGGGAAAATGCCACCTGCAAACACAATATCAGGGCTATCTTTATACAACTGCTCAAGCGTTGCTTCTGGCAAACTGCCCAAATAGGCAGGACTCATACCAAAACTTGCGACCCAGCCAACTGAGCCATCGGCCTTAGACAATTGTTCGATCAATTCACAAAACTGTTTTGGAGACCATTCATTGCCGCCAAAACGTTTTGGAACCAAAGCACGGTAAACGCCAATCTGTTTTAGTTTGTCGATGATGTCCTGACTGACATAGGCCTGATTATCGAACTCCCCTGTGCAGGCACGTTCACGAATTTCCTGACATAAGGCATCTAATTGCGTTGTATTGCTATCCATTACAAATTCCTTTGTCGCTAAATGATTCATTCCCTAATTCCTTGTCATTTATTGCGCAGCTTTCACGATATATTTCGCAATCGCACACAAATATTCATCCGCATTCCGTTTCGCCACAATTTGCAAACCCACTGGTAGACCTTGTTCAGTTTCCAGTGGTACTGAAATCGCAGGATGCCCAGAAAGATTAAATGGTCGAACCAGACCAGTAAGATTTAAAAAAGCCACGGTATTTTCAGCATCAGCAACCTTAGGCGGCAGCTGCGGCAAAGTCGGTAAAATCAAGGCATCGTATTGGGTCAGCAAAGCATCAATCTCAGCGGTAAAATCTGCTTTAATCTGTTCTGCCTGTTTGACTTGGGCCAATGTGGTGTCGGCTGCTTTCAGTAAACGTCCATTGACGTCAGCACCCAGCAAGCCTGTTTGAGTCAACTCACCGTAAGCCTGCCAATTTTCATAATTAATGATCTGCATGCCCGCATCGAAGGCAGCTTCAAAGCCTTCCAGAGTCACAGCTGATGTTGTCAGATTGGCTTGGGTCAGATAATGCTGAATCGTCTCAATGACGACTGAATCAGCAGCGACATTGAGCCACGCCAGTTTCGGTGCCTGTGCTAATTCAGCCTGTGCATGGAATGTTGGATCAATGATTTGCATGGCGCTTTCAATCATTTCGACTGAATTTGCAAAAGGGCCAACACAATCCAGTGAACTGCTTGCTGGATGGACACCTTGACGACTGACTCGCCCAAAGGTTGGTTTTAAACCATACACTCCACAACATGCCGCAGGCATACGAATCGAACCACCTGTATCCGTGCCTAATGTGAAATCTGCCAGACCAGCTGCAACTGCCGCCGCAGAACCGCTAGATGATCCACCCGGAATCAATTCAGGATATTTCGGGTTAATCGCCGTACCAAAGGTATGGTTAATCCCTGTGATCCCGAAAGCCAGTTCATGCAAATTGGTTTTCGCCGTAATTTGACAATCTGCTGCCAAAATACGCTCGACGACTTCGGCATTGGCAGTTGCGGCTTGACTCTGCATCAAGGCTTTACTGCCCGCCATGGTTTTCATGCCTTGAATATCAATGGAATCTTTCACCATGACCTTCAGTGCACCTGTACCTTTGTGTACCTCTTGTACAACAATATTCATTCACTTTTCCATGTATTTTTATAATTAATACAAATATCGGAAAAAGTAATGTAATTGTCAAGTATTTTTCATGATGAAGAACAAAGAAAATGTTTCTAATTTTTGTATAATGATCATCGTCCATTTTTATAAAGTTACGACTTGGCTATGCTTACTCATTTAGAACAATTTCTACCTAACAATGAACCGAGCAGCTTACAAAGCTATCCTTTTTTCTGGATCTCGCAGGTGAATGGTAAATACACACAGCTTATTGAAAAATCAATAAAAAAATTAGGAATCGATAATACACGTCGTAAAATTATTTTAAGTACCAATGCCCTGCAACAAGCGAGCATTACCGAGATTGCCAACCTTTCTACGCTCAAACTAACGACGGCAACCAAAGCCATTTATCGACTGGTTGAAGATGATATTGTGCAAGTTTTTTCATCAGAAGCAGATGAACGCATCTCAATGGTCAAACTAACCGACAAAGGCAAAGAGTTGGTCGAACAAATTAATCAGATCAGTCAGGTCACTTTATCTGGGATTCTGAATGCTTTTGATGATGCTGAATTGCATCAGTTGAATGGTCAATTGAAAAAACTGTTTGATTTGATGCCATCGAGTTAAAACAGCAAAAAGCCCATGTCTATTCAGAGATGGGCTTAGGTTTCAATCAAATCTATTGCTGATTGAAAATATTAAACGGCGGTTTGAGCTGATTTGCGGCGATTCGGTCTGAAAAAGTATGCAGCACTTGCTGTTTATAAGCTGCAATATCAACTTGCTGATAATTATAAAACCCCTGCTTTTCTCTCAAGCCATTACGTTGCTGTCGCATATTCTCGGCAATAATCTCAGGCGTTCGATAACGCTCCCCAAGTTCCTGCTGTAAATATTGCGAAGCATAATACAGAATATCGCCACCTCCCCAGTCAATAAATTCCAGCAAGCCCAATACAGAAAAGCGCAAGCCAAAACCAGTTCGAATGGCAATATCAATATCTTCTGCCGAAGCCACACCTTCTTCCACCATTCGCGCCGCTTCATTCATTGCCAGCGCCTGAATCCGTGGCACGATATAACCTGCTCGAGCATTACAGACCACAGGCACTTTGCCAATTGCCTGCAAGAAGCTTTTCAAGGTATTTACTGCCTCATCTGAAGTTTGCTCAGAACGACTTAACTCAACCAGCGGAATCAGATAGGCAGGATTGAGCCAATGCGCATTCACCACCCGTTCTGGATGAGAAATCATGTGTGCAATATCCGTAACCAGAAAGGTGGACGTCGTCGATGCAACAATACAAGTCGGCGTAATATATTGATCCAGCCAAGTAAAAATATCTTCTTTGGTTTGTCTGACCTCGGGTACACCTTCCATCACCAGATCACAGCGCGCTAAGACCGATATTGAAGCCTCGCGACTTAAAATCTTAATCTGATCCAGAATAAATACGGTTTGTTCAGATTGAATAAACTGGATACTTTCCAACAACTGCAATTCTTGTTTTAAGTCGGTTTGGATTTGAGCCTGATATTGCTCAAACTCAGCCTCCGTGCGTTGTCGAGCATCGATTAAAGCCACGTTTAATCCCGCATAGGCAAAGGCAATTGCAATGGCTTTGCCCATTCGCCCAGCGCCGAGTACGGCAACCTGTTGAATTGGGTTCATCCTAGACTCCTTGCTGCAAAGTCGCTTGCAACTCATCTTTGCTTTTATCTGCCAGCCCCAGATTCTCAAACGTCCGTCCGTCCTGATATAAATCCTTGCCTGTCACCGCAGAAGCAATATTCAGTAGTCCTTCTGCCACTGGGGTAGCGACACCCGCCCAACGTCCCACCGAAACCAGAAAGGATAGCCCGAGACGCGTATCTTCCAGCATGTAACGATGTGTCTGTAAGTTGATGTCCTCACGCCAGTCACCACTATCGGTTAATTTACCATGCGCCCCACGGCCATACATCCATTCATCGCCTTCACCCGCTTTATTGTAGTGGTCTGCCAGCGGAAAATGCGGTGCAGCATAACCCAATGCTTCCCGTATACGCATACGCTCTGCGTCAAGCTGATTGGTGACACGGCGAATCGACGGTTGTGTCCCTTCATTATGAATATCCCAAGCCTCAAAATGTTCCAGTGGTCCCGCGTTCATCAAAATCAACGGTGGATGAATAATCGGGCCAGCATTCATTAAGGCACCACTCAAGCTGTCTTCAATTGGCTCAACACTTGGATACACCTGTTTTAAAATTTGGAATGCATGTTTGGACAAGCTACTTGGCAATACCCCCGTTGGTAGACGGGTCGCATAACCACTTACCACGATCTGATTCACGCCGTGCTTACGCACCAAATACGGTAAGGTTCCTGTTTCGGCAAAAGCCACTTGGGCTGTGTTACCTGCTTCACGCATGGCTTTGGCAAAAATAAAAGTACCGAAAGTTGCAGGCGGTAAATACACCACTTGGCCCGCTTGAAAGAAAGGTGCGGCCTGCTGAGCCAAATCCAGATGTGTGGTTGCAGGTAAAGGAATAATAATCAGTTCGGCATGTTGAATGGCATGCTGTAAATCATCGGTCAGATTAATCTGACTCTGCTCAAAACCGACCGTGACGCTACGATCGCCCTGATAATCTTTAATCTTGAGTTCGCCTGTTGCCGCCAACTGTTGCAATGCGTCGCGGTCACGGCGCCATAATTTCACCTCATGGCCTTTTTCTGCCATTTCCGCCGCTGCTGCATAACATCCGTGTCCACCGCCGAGTACTGTAATTTTCATGTGCGTTCCTGCTACTTGATTTGTTATTCAGCATAGAATGGTCAACGTAAACGGGCTTATCCAAATGCGCAGTGATTATTCCATTTACGACAGTGTTTCACCCAGTTGCACAGGATTCGTTTTTAAGGTGTGTGAAGGCAGACAGCCGAAGCGCTTTTTATACAAGGTAGAGAAATGCCCAAAACTTTGAATGCCATGATCCAGTAAAATATCGGTCACAGTTTGATGTTCCACGGCTTGCTGTAAAGCGGAATGTATCCGTTCCAGACGTTGCTCACGGATATATTCGACGGGTGTCTGCTGTAGATATTGGCTAAAGCCCTTTTGTAGACTGCGGATCGATACCTCACAATATTGACTCAACGTTGCCAATGAAATCGCTTGATGCAGATTGTCCTGAATATACTGCTGCGCTTTTTTGATATAGCCTGGCACAAGCTGCTGACGCTGTGCATTCAACTGCTCACTATAATTATTGGGGATTTTAAGCAAAATCAGCTCAATCAGATATTGAGTAAAACTGGCTGAAATAAAGCTCCAGTTCTGAATATTGTAATAGGCATGACAGAGATAATTCAGCGTTTCTACAATTGAGCTGATCCCTTCCGCAGTACAAGATAAACCGCTATCAAACCAGACTGGTGCCTGACTGGTATGGCCCAGCATTTTAAACAGCTGGATTTCGATCTCCTGTTTGGACAATTTTAAAATAATATTACGGCAATGCTGATTGGTGACGATCTGCTGTCGGGTATGCGGATGCGTGACCGACATAATACCTACGGATTGTAGCAGTTGCTGGTTTGCTGCCCCGACCTGACATTGCCCTTCCAGCGTAATCCTGAACAGGTAAAAACTCGAACTGTCATCAATACAGATCACCACGGGTGCACTATATTTCAGATCATACAGCGCCCCATTACCAAAACTAAAACCATTCAAGCGCGTGTTCAGCGGCTCTTGGGTCTCAACATCAAAACGATGCGGGCAGAGATAATGACTGATTTGATCTTTGATGGTCTGGTAATCATTGGACTGAAATAATAAAAATTCATCCAGATAATGCAAATGATCCAGTTTAAACGTCGCTTGCATCACTTCACTCCCTTATTATCGGTTTTATCGGCAAAGCACAAAGCCCATTGCAAAAGAATGGGCTCTTAACACTTGTACTTTGGTCAGATCAAGAAGCATGTTCCTGTTGCATACTGTCGCTAAATGCCTGACAGCCTTTTTTCAATAAAATGAAGGCTAGTACACAAGAGATCGTCCCGACAATCGACAGTGACATCCCGACCATCAATGGATTTTCAAAGATTTTATCGGTAATCAATGCCACCAATGTGGTCCCAATCCCGACCGCAACCAAATTACTAATCAACAAGAAGACTGCTGAAATTTGTGCACGTAACTGATTCGGCGCCAGCATTTGCATGGCGGTGGTTGAAATCGGCATCGGGAAGGAAGCAAAGAACATCGCAGGCACCAGAAACACCACCGACAACCACAACTCATTCACTTGCGTAAACACCATCATCGGGATAATTAAACCGACAATCCCAATCACACCCGTAATCATTGGGGCATCCTTACGACCCTTCTGAATAAACCAGTCATTCAACCACCCCGCACAGAATACGCCTAGAATATTGGCAACCAATAGCACACTGCCGAGCATATAACCCGCTTCAGTCGGCGTTAAACCAAACTTACGCATATAAAATGCAGGTGACCAGCTGATCAGGCAATACAGCGCCATCGCGTAGAAGGTAAAGCCTAAATAATGACATTTAAAAGTACGGCCATGCTTTTTGATAAACTTGAATGCATCTTTCATGCTGGTCTTTTCAACCTGCCCCTGTGCATTTAAACGTTGGCCTTTACGCTGCGGCTCTCTCACCGTCAATAAAACCAGTAAACCGATAAATACTCCCGGTAGACCGACAATAATAAATGCAGCTTGCCATGCCTTGAGTGCACCAAAAACTGGAACCATGATGGTATCCATATTTTTCAGTAAACCAATCACATACCCCCCCACCAGAAAGGCAATACCGCCACCAACAAAGGAACCTATCGAATACACCGCCACGGCACGGCCCAGCTTGTCTTTACTAAACATATCGCTAAACATCGAATAAGCCGCAGGTGACAAAGCAGCTTCGCCCACACCCACACCCATACGACTCAAAAACAGTTGAATAAAGTTTTTACTTAGACCACAAAATGCCGTTGCAATACTCCAGAACACCACCCCGATAGCAATAATTTTTGGACGTGAAAAACGGTCTGCCAGATAGGCCAGCGGCAAGCCCATAAAGGCATAAAACAATGAAAAGGCCAAACCATGTAATAAGCTGAACTGTGTATCGGAAAGACCAAGATCGGCTTTGATTGGCTCAATCATCAGCGCCAGTATTTGCCGGTCGATAAATGAAAATATGTAGGCCAGCATGCAGAGTAATACCACATACCATGCATATATATTTGAGTGAGCACGTGTTGGCTCTGTTGAATGCGTATCCATCTTGCTTCCTTGTCAATGTATTTTTCTAATGCGTCTTCTTATTGAAGGCTCCGTTGACCAGAACTCATCTCCTTTTCTGGCAGACCTCCAACAAGGTAAATTTCCTCCCTCTATAATTATTATTTTTACATGGAATTTTCCATAATATTTTGGGTATAAAGTTATACCTTTTTTACCAATTCAGCACGCAATATTTATCATTTTACGGTGGAGTAAAGATTAAAAAATGGTTTTAATAACACTAAACAATTGATAAATTAAATCTTATTTCAGAAACAAGGTTAAAATTGGAGTCGACCTCAACAAAGGAAATTCAAATTTATTTTAAAATAACATTGAATTTTACATTTATTTTTGCTTTAAAATAAAGCTAGATAATCAATTTTCAATGGAAATGAACATGGCTCTTATCAAAGAACAAGCAATCGAAAGCATCCATAGCATGCACGTCCTGATCGAGAAAATTTTTAGCGGAAAACACTCAGAACAAGACCTTCCCCTACTGATTGACTATTTTGCCGATCACTTTGAAATGGTCGGTGCAGCAGGCAAACGTATTTCATTAGAAGAAGTTAAAGGTTTGTTTGCGAATAATCAGGGAAAAATGCCTGATATTCAGATTGAAATCTATGATGAGCAGATTTTAATGCAAAAACCAGATGCCATTGTGCTCACTTATACAGAAAAACATACCAAAGCGTCTGGCATTCTAATCCGCCGCTCTTGTGCATTGATTGAAGAAATTGATGGCAAAATGTTGTGGAGCTATTTGCAAGAAACATTCTTGCCTTAAATCATCAATGTGACTGGTTCAAATGCAGTCATTCATGAGCAATCATGAAATATTGGGTTTGAACCAAAATCATTCATTTAATTTTCGCTCCAGCCATTCAATTAAATCGTGTGTCTTACGATTGCTGAGCTTGTCTTTATATGGAATGTAATAACACAGTTCTGACTGAATCGACTGAGTCTGACATTGCTGGATCTGCTGCATTTTTAGCAACCGACTCATTAAAGTGGTAGAGGCAAATACAAATCCATTGCCAGCCAGTGCTTCCTGAATACCAAACAGTTCCTGATCAAAAGTTTTCACGATAATATTTGACGACGCTATGTCGTTTAACGCACACCATTTTTCCAAAGGGGGTGCAGCCAATGTCTTGTTTTTCCACATTGTAGTAAAAATCACAATAGGTTCATCGCCAGCAGCAAGCGGATCAATTTGTTGTCGGCCAAACATATTAAATGTTTCGTAGCGAATAACCTCTGAGGCACGCACCGTCGCAATATTGCCCAAACGTACAGGCAAATTATAGAGTTGCTGGTCTAGGGTCTCTCCTGTTGAAACCTCTACAGAAATATCGGGATGGATCAAAGAAAATTCATGCAATGCTGGGATTAAAATCAAAGCCGCTAAAGATGAAGTCGTCGTTACTTTCAGCACATTGCTCGCTAGCCTAACTTCTTCTACAGCATTCTCAATTGTTCTAAATCCTTGCGAAATCTGCTTCGCTAATTTTTCCCCGATCTCGGTGAGGACAATTTTTCTAACTTCACGATGGAATAAATCAACACTTAACCGATGCTCAAGCTTGGCAATATGATGCGAAATCGCAGTAGGTGTTAGCGAAAGTTCCTCAGCTGCCAGTTTAAAGCTGCCTAAGCGCGCGGCTGACTCGAATGCTTTTAATGCCTGTAAAGAAACGTGCATGCCACGCTCCTATAAAAATAATAGATGACTTAAAATCATCTATAGCTGTGATTTACTCGTTTGTCTAGTGCTCTGCTTCATTCCAAAATGGCTATATATTAAATCAATCAGAGACTGATCAAATGAGTACAATCTTACATATCGATGCCAGTATTCGCGCTGCCAACAATCCTAACCCAAACCATAACTCTATCTCCAAAAACATTGCCCATCACTTTATACAAAGCTGGAAAAAACAGTTCGCTATAGATGAATATATTTATCGTGATGTAGGCATGAATCCACCGCCGTTTATAACTCAGGAATGGATGGGTGCAGCATTTACACCAGAACAAAAAAGAAGCACTGAACAACAACAAATACTTGGTCTTTCAGATCAATTGATTGCGGAGATTGTGGCGGCTGATCTCATCATCATTTCATCACCCATGTACAACTATGGCATGCCAGCTCAGCTCAAAGCTTGGTTTGATCAAATCGCTCGCGTGAACAAAACTTTTGATTTTGATCTTTCACGCGGTGACTTTCCCTTACAACCGACATTGTCTAGCAAAACGTTGGTGATTATTAGCTCAAGCGGTGAATTTGGTTTTGAAAAAGGCGGGGTCAGAGAACAGATGAGTCATCTCGTTCCACACTTGCATACGGTGAGCAAATATTTAGGAGTAGATAAAATCTATGAAATTGCTTCTGAATATCAGGAATTTGCGGATGATCGTCATCGACAATCCGTAGAACATGCCTATGCTAAAGCAGAACAGCTTGCGATCGCGCTCAGTCATGAATTAAATCATCTGACCGAACCCAAAGCTGTAGCGATGACTTAGTTTTGCTTAGGCCATACAACATATTATTTTTAATGAAGAGTAAGGCGACCATTCCCAGCCTTATTCTTGCAGAAGCGATACTCATTTTTCTGGGTCAACAATACGCTAAAAGTTCCAGCTCTTAGAGCGCTGGGTGAGAGTAAAAGTATTTACATGAACTATAAATACTTATTTCAAGTATCCGCTAAAATCAACCATAATGCGTTATGTATACAACTGATCGCGTAAGATAGACATATACTTTTTCCAAAGTGAGCAAGTTATTTCCCCCCTTCTGATTTGGCAACGTCAAAGTCATCAATAGAGAATACAGGATAGTTTTATGGATAAACCTATACTATGCCCCAAATGTGGTTCTACAGAAATTGAAACACGTAATCATGACAAGTTATTGAGAACTACAGGCGGCGTATTACTCACGGCCGCAGGAACCACGGCGGGTACAGTTGGTGGTGCTGCAAGTGGTGCATCAATAGGCGCAGCAATTGGTACAGTTGCTGGCCCTTTAGGTGTGATTGTCGGCGGTACGGTAGGAACGTTTGTCGGTGCAATTGGTGCAGGTATCACAGGTGGAGTAATTGGAAATATTTTCGGCAAAAAAGCAGGTGTTCTGGTCGACAAGAATATTTTTCAGGACTATCGCTGTCTGAAATGCAAATATCGTTTTAAGCAAAAAAAGTAATACATCGTTCATTTTCTTGAGTTTGGAGGATGCGTTGTTAGACCAATTCTCCAGATGCTTTCATTCACATTGAAAACCGTCTCTCATTATTTCAATTCTAATTTTATCTCCTCTGCTGTCTTATATTTCTCATTCTCATTTTTTAAACAGCTAAAGTTCAAATAAAAAAAATCCCAAGCTCTTGGGGAAGAGAATGGGATTACGATATACACATTCATCAAGAAGTTCATCGTTAGTGCGCTATTTATATCACGCTTTATTTTATAAACACATAATGTGTCACACAAACTATACATAACCGTCTATCTATTCCTATTTTATATCATTAAAGGTCATTAAATTAACCTTTCAGAACAATTAAATAATAAAAAATCTAAAAAATGAATGACAGTCCTCTTACTCTTACAGTCGACACTGAAGGTTTTTTTCGAAGATTTTCTTAAATGACAGACACAATAAAAAAGGCTTCTATAAAAAAGCCTTTTTTAAACAATAATTCAATGGAATGGAAAAGCGTTGTAGCGCAATGATTTTTTTAATTTAATTATTCTTATATTCATCACTTTCAAAATACGATTTGATCTGCTCAGCAGAACTGGTTTTCAACTTAGCCAGAATAATGCTCAGATCACGTTCAAATGTAAACTCTGCTGGTATTTCCTCATGAATCGGTGGAAGCCTCTTCACGCCCCCTTCTGTGATGCGTTCAATAAAGCCAGCTAACCACAATACAAATTCATCTTTATTCTTATAGTTGGGGACTAAACTAACATCAATACTAATATGGTCTTTGGTCGGCCTATCCTGAAAGCCTTCCACGAAATCGATGTAGTTATACAATAATTTTAAGTCGGTATCCTTAAGTTCTTCACGTAACTGTTTAACAATGAAATTAAGACAATCTTGAAGTGGAACGTTAAACTTTTTTTCCTCTTCAAAATGCCTGTAAATATTATCAGCGATACGCAAATACTGTGGCATGACGCTATCCTCATGTTGTTATGTCCCATTGAGTATGGAACTAAAAATTTAGTAGATTTGTAATGTTTTACGATAAAGATGTATTTTCTACAAACAATATATTAATAACAACATTTTAGATAGCGTAAAATTAGATGATATATCTAATTTTTCTGCTGATACTTTTGCGTTGGGCTTTCATAAGTCGTTTGTGCAACAGGTGAGACACGCCAGACCGTATTGCCCACATCGTCAGCCACTAAGAGCGCTCCTGAAAAATCAATTGCAACGCCAACTGGACGCCCCAAAGCTTGACCTTTCTCATTTAAGAAACCTGTGAGCACATCTTGCGGTTGACCATAAGGCTGTCCATTTCGAAAAGGCACGAAAATCACTTTATAACCACTATGTGGTTTACGGTTCCATGAACCATGCTGTCCAATGAATGCGCCACCACGATACTGCGGCATAAGCTCTGTTGCATAGAAGGCCAAGCCCAAAGAAGCAGTATGGTTACCTAAGGCATAATCAGGTTTTAGTGCACGTGCAACCAGCTCAGGATTTTGTGGTTTTACCCGTTTATCAACATGTTGACCATAATAGCTATACGGCCAACCATAAAAGGCACCGTCTTTAACAGAGGTCATATAATCGGGAACCAGATCACTGCCGAGTTCATCGCGTTCATTAACGACCGTCCAGAGTTGTCCACCCTGTGGTTGCCAGCCCATGCCATTTGGATTACGCAGTCCCGTTGCATAGAGTCTGACCTTTGCTGTGGCAATATCATATTCCAGAATCTGGGCCCGACCTTGTTCCTGATCCAGCCCATTTTCACCGACATTACTATTTGAACCTACCGTGATATAAAGTTTGGTTCCTTCTGGATTGGCAATCACGTTTTTAGTCCAATGATGATTGAGCGGCCCAGCGGGTAAATCCAGCATCTTGGTCCCTTTCGCCGTTATTTGGGTTGCATCCTCCTGATAGGGATAACGCATTAGCGAATCCGTATTGGCGACATAAAGCATGTTCCCCACCAGGGCCATACCAAACGGCGAATTTAAATTTTGTAGAAAAACCGTATTCTGATCTGCGATGCCATCGCCATTGCTATCTCGTAATAAGCGAATGCGATTGGCACTTGGCAATGAGGAGCCTGCACGATTCATTACCATTTTCATGATCTTTCCACGAATGCCCTTGCTATCCTCTGGTTTTGGCGGTGCATCCGTTTCAGCAACCAACACATCACCATTCGGTAATACATACAACCACCTCGGATGATCTAGTCCACTGGCAAATGCTTGAACTTTTAGACCTTCAACAGTAGTAGGCATCTTGCCCTTTGGCCAGCCTTTAGCGGGTGCAATATTGACAGTCGGGATCAATCTCGACTGCGGTTCAGGTAAAACGGGCTGTGGACCAAAACTATCGCTAATCGAATATTGAGAAGATGGTGTACAACCTGTAAATATCAAAATAAGACTGCTTCCAGTCAGGGAGAATAACAACCGTAAAGACATCAGGAATTTTCCTTGTTATTTTAATGACTACAAACAGCATAATTCGATCTATACATGAGGTATAGCTGATTTGATTAACAGATTGTCTCTAATGTAAATAAACTGTTTAAAACCTGCCTTAGCCGTTAAAATATAAACAAATACAAAGAGAAGGAAAACAGCATCAATATTATTTTAAGACCGCTTCAATATTCAGAAATTGATTTGATCTGGCAACACATTCATCGACGTGAATTGATTACCCAAAATTATGTCAAACAACAGTGTTTGCAACTCGTTGACTGTTTTTATGATGTTCAGCATTGGGATGCTTATCATCTGCAAAATGATCCGCCTAAATTAAAACAGCTCTACCACCAACAGGCAGAATTCATCGGCGCCTTTAATCAGCAAGAAAAAATGGTCGGCATTTCCGTGGTATCCAATCAGATCATTCAAGATTATCCAGATGCCAAACTTTTGCACTATTTTTATGTCGATGCCGATCAGCAAGGTCAAGGCATTGGTGCACAACTCATGCAGGCAGCGAAAATATCTGCAATAAAGCTAGGCGCAAAATATCTTTATATTTCTGCCACCCCCAGCAAGCGAACTGTTGATTTTTATATGAAACATGGCGCTCAAGTATTGGACAAACCCGATCAGCAGTTATGGCAACTCGAGCCAGAAGATATTCATTTGCTGTGTGAAATTTAAGTTTGTTGGGAAAAAATGAGAGGTATTTATGACTCATTTTTTCTTCAGCTTACTGGAGCTTTTTCTGCAGCTGCTTAAAACATTAACAGTTCGATTTGTGGCTAAATATTAAGGGTTATTCTCCTGATGAATCAAATAGAGATCGTGCACGCTTGCCAAGAAATCTTAAAAATAACCCTAGCGGATTTACAGCGTAAAAGTGAATGCATCATCACATGAAAATAAGATTAGTATTCACTCACGGAAAGATTATAGAATCGAGTTAGAAATATTTTTAAAACAGCATATCATGGATGATTTAGATTCGTTTTTTAGTTCTAGGGTGAAGTTTAAGAACCTAAAAATTCTTTCTTTGTTAGAGCAGCATAAATCTCTGACCAAAGTCGCGCAGATGATGCATATGACCACATCTGCAGTTTCCAAAGCTCTTGCAGAAATTGAAGCCAACTATGGTGAACAACTCTTCAGAAGAGAAGTTGGACAATTGGTTGCCCTGCCCGAATGTTTAATTCTGATCGACTCCTATTTAAAAATAGAAGCACAACTTCGCGAAGGTCATGACAGAATTGCCTCACTCAGAGGTGCACGTGCCAGTAAAATCTCAATCGGTATTCATGCACCTTCATTGGAAAATGCACTTGCCAATGCAATTGTACGTTTTAAACAGCTTTCTCCTGAAACAGAAATCAGTATTAAAGCTGGCGATAAAACATCTTTACTCTCTTATTTACGGGCAGGTGAAATTGATTTGGCGATTTGTCGGGCCGAAGTCGATGACCTCGAACATGATTTACGTGCAATTTTATTACATGAACACCAATTATTATTGATTGCAAGTAATGGCCTAGAAATTCCTGCCGAACATAAAGATTTAAAAGATTTGTTAGATTATCCGTGGTGTCTGACCTCACAAAGCTGTCCTGTTCGTCAATGTTTCGACGCGAATCTAGTGGCCAGAGGACTAAAACAGCCTAAAAATCTAATTGAAGTAGATAACCCACCGCATCTGATTCTAAATATCATGGAAAAATATCCTTCAATCACCGTCACGTCCAGCAATCTAGCAAGGCTGCTCCATAAAAAAAATTCTGTTCAGGTTTTAAATCGTGAATTAAGTTTCACCATCAAGCCTCAAATCATCATCTGGAATAGTCGAATTCCGCTCAACAGCAATGTTAGAAAATTACGTGATCTGATTTGTTATGAATCCAGATAAGATCGTTTAAACAGACTAAAAACTAAAGGTCCACCTCAAATCAAGATAGACCTTTATTGACTTATTTAAACTTAAATCGGAAAGGTCAACTCAGCCATTTCAATTGGCCCATCGGTCAACATCACAGGACCCTCAGGGCCAATCAAGACCGTATCGGAATGGCGAAAACCGCCCACACCTTCAATATAAAGTCCTGGTTCAATGGTAAAACACATTCCTTCCTGAATCGGACGATCATAACCTTCCGCAAAGAATGGTGCCTCATGCCCAGTAACGCCCATACCATGTCCAGTACGATGTAGCAGATAATCTCCCATTCCAGCTTTTCGGAAATAGTCATTCACAGTTCGATCAACCTCACTCATTAATTGACCGGGTTTTGCCATTTCGAAAGCAATACGGCGACCTTCCAGCATAATCTCAAACGGTTTTTTCGCATTTTCTGGCACTTTACCAAGAAAAAAGGTTCTTTCAACTTCAGCGCCGTAACCATTCATCACTGCATTTACAATCGATACATGTGGGCCGCCCGGCTCCATTCTCATATCAATATTGGTAAAGTTATGCGGATCATGAGACACACTTGGCGGCTGAAATACTGCCGAAATTCTGGTAGCGAACGGATTAAGTTCTCTACTATCGGTCAGCAAACGAGTAAAAATAAGCTCTCTCACCTGACCAATCATTTCCATCAAGTTCATACCCGGATACGCAGATGACAGTAATAGATTATGTCCTTCTGTTGCTAACTGACATGCATAAGCCAGACGTCCTTTTTCATAATCCGATTTGATCATACGTAGATCATCAATGATATCGGTACGGATACGCTCGCCAGGAATTTCAGAATAAATCTGTAAGGGACAAATTGATTCAACACCAATACGCGGATTGCTCTCAAATAGTTCTTTAAATCGATCACTCCATGCCCGACCTGCTGGCGCGGGAAATTCAAAATATGGAATAAGTTCAATCTCACTCACAGCACGAGATTGAACATGCGGAATTTCCAGTTGAGGGACAATAAATTTTGGTACACCCTTTTGAGGAATCACCAAGACAAAAGGCCGCTCATGTACTGCATTTGCAAAATTGGTTAAATAAAAAATATTATCTGGACAAAAGGATACATAATGATCAAGACCTTCCTTCTGCATCTGTTCTTGAACGCGTATTAATCTATTCTGGATTTCACTTTTAGATGGTGGATAAAATATTGGTTCAATATTCATTTTTTGCTCCTTTAAAAAATGGATTTTTGAAATAGAGTTAATTTAAAAAATTAAATTGATTTCACGATATATTTAAAGACTAGAAGGAAAACTTTAAACCCACCCCATAAGTTGAAGGATCATCTCCAGCACCACTTAATGCAATATCATTGATTGTATAAAATGAATTTTTATTATTATCGACATAGGCTGCACGAATATAAGCATCTAGGTGTTTATTAATATGATAATTGGCACCTGCCGAGTAAACCATCGCACTCCGATCTTGCTGATCAACATCACGTCGATAAACAGAGGCTTTTAAACTATACTTCGGCTGTTCAAAATTAATCGCTGCACCATAAACCTGAGCAGAAGCAGCATGTGGACTATCAGGTTTAAAATATGCTGCTGTACCAATCAGAGTTAAATTTTTATTCATTCTTCTTAGAACAAGCGCACGATAATCCTTGGTTTTAACATCGCTTAAAATCTCTCCTTTATAATTTACTGAAAAGTTGCTAATCAGTTCATTATAGGATCCACTTACTCGATTTACCCCATCATCATAAATCGCCAAAATGCCATAGTTTTTCGCATCCGTTACATAAGAACCCTCTCCAACCATCTGGTTTGGAGAATAGAGCATGGTCAACGAAGTATTTTTAAATGTTGGGGTGGTATAACTGACTGCCCGACTGGTCCTAAAATCATAATTAGGTGCACCAGCGCCAAGATCGTAAGCCTGAATCGCAATCGCTGTCGGGGTAAAAGGACCGGCAAATAACTCTTCTAATGCACCAGCAACAGCAGGCATGACTCGTCCATACACCAGCGTTCCATACTGTTTGGACTGCAAACCTAAATACTCTGCACGAGCAAAAGTCGTTTTCCGCACAAATTCCATTTTGCGTAAATCGATCATTGACTCTGCATTTCCAATAATAGACAGGTCGTCATTTAATTTAAGATTCAGTTTTAATCCTAAGCGGCTCGCATAATCCATTCCACTTTGAAACTCATGTGAGTCCTGTACATCTGAATGAGAATAATTTATCCCGTAATCCAGTACCCCATATACTTTAAAGGGAGAGTTTTCATCACCAACGCTAATATCTGCAAAAGCTGCTACTGGTAATGTGCATATACTTAAACATAAAATAGATCTAAACATTATATTTCACTCCATGAACCAACATTTTTCTATTCCTTTAAATTACACAAACTCTTTATTTTTTTAAATTGATATCTTTTCCATCGCAGTTGAATATTTTTCTACTCAAATATTTTTAGGAAAACTTATAAAAATAAAAAAACCTACTTTAAAAAAGTAGGTTTGAATAAAATATTCAAAAAAATTTAAGCCAAATTATTAAGTCACGCTCAATTAAAATTTAATTTTTTATTTTAACTACGCCTGATAAGCGAAACAATCATATCAATAACTCAAACAACCAGTTGTGATGCACGTAATTTGATACCTCGATGACAGAGTAACAGTGAGGTAATCGAAATTATCGCTGCAACCGAGAGATAAATCACAGGCGCCTGTAAATTGCCTTTACTCAATGCATAGGTTGATACAATCGGGGATAAAGCACCAAATAAAGTAACACCCACGTTATAACCAAGTCCTATTCCTAAAGCACGTTGTCTGGCTGGGAAATAGTCTGAAATAAATGGGAAATAGCCACCGATCATCAAGCCCAAACCACTGGCACACACAAGCTGGAACAAGAACAAGCGACTTGCGGAAGGTACTGCCAATAAATATTCATAAAGCGGAATACCGATAAACGCACAGAGAATGACACCGGTATACATCACTACCATTCGGTTTGATTTATCTGACCAAATGCCGCCGATAATTGAAAATATAATGATGAACAGTGTCGCCAATGTTGAACTTGCGGTACCAATAACAGGTTCAATCCCCATCCCTTGCTTAGCAAAAGATGGCATAAAGATAATCACCAGATAAACCACAGCGGAACCAAAACCAGAAAGCGAAGCGACCAGCATCACTCTTTGAAAAATCTGACCGAATGTTAATTTAGGCACGACTTTATTGGCCTGATCTTGAACCAGTACCTCACTTTCCTCCATATAGCGACGTAAATATAAACCTAGAGGTATAACTGCAAGACCAATGAAGAAACCAATTCTCCAGCCCCAGTCTAAAGTGGCTGCTTGCCCCAAAATGCCATAAATCGATAATGCGATACCAGAACCTGTTGCAAGCGCAAGATAAGTTGAACTATTAAATAACGCGCCATAATATCCTCTACGCTGTTTAGGACAACTTTCCATTACCAAAGAAACAGCAGCGCCAAATTCTCCTGATGCAGCAAGTCCAGCAACCAATCTTCCCAACACCACCATGGCTGTACCGAGATATCCACTTTGCGAATAAGGCGGAGCCACCGCAATTAAAAGAGTACCTACCCCCATCAACATGACGGTTAAAATCATTGCTGATTTACGACCTTTACGATCTGCATAACGTCCAATGAAATAAGCACCGAGTGGTCTGACCAAAAAGCCCACTGCAAAAGTGGTAATCGCCGCTAAAGTCGATAAAATTTCATTTTCAGCAGGGAAAAAATTATGTGCGATCGCGAGAGCGAAATATCCATATAACGTAAAATCAAGCCATTCCAGAAAGTTACCCGCAGATAATCCGAGAAATGAGCGTCTATTAATCGTGTGCTTTTCTGTACGCATGATGGTCTCTCCTGACCTAGCATCTATTTGTTAAATTAAAGCTACACAAAAGTACGAAACTATAAAATTGACAAATTTTCCATCGTGGTTGAGTTTTTTTCTATTCACGTTTTCTCTAAATTACAAAGCGCTATATTCAGATGATGAACTGTATTTTTATTTATTAAACATATGAACAGTCTTTGCAAGCAGATGATATGAGATCAACTGATTTCCCCCTCGGATCTGCATTGCTAATCAGTGCTTACAAGTTACGGTAACACCTCCAAAGTAATATTTTACCTATCCAAACCAAATAGAATAAAAACCAAATTCTCTCCTAAACCACTGTAATTAATATTTTTTAGCTAACAAGCTGGTCCTTTTAATCTGATTTACCCTATCCCAAAATCGTGATGAATTGCCCTATTTCCGCTATTTTTAATTTCATCATTTAGACTTATGCTGGAAACATAAATATGGATGAGACAAAGAGTCCCTCTACTTTTTTGAATTTTAGCATTCAGTAGATTGGAGCAGCGCATTGAGTAATAGATCACAGTCAAATATGGATGGAATACAGTTTCCAATTCAGCCCGGCAGAAACAAGCCCAGTACGACAGATACCGCAAAGAAAATCTTATACGCAGCACTAAAAAGTGTCGATTCTCCCTACGCCACTCAATTAACCGCCGAAAAAAACTGGAGAAAGAAATATCCAGTTTATTTTCAAGAGCTGGTGAAAGTAGGCATTCGTTCTGTACAGAATCCTCTTCTCATTGCTCAGCAAGGCTTGGATACAGCTAAAAAGTCATTTCACTTTCATCGTGCTGGACAGCAAACGTCTTTAGAACAGGCCATGGCTGATGTTAAAGAACAGCCTTTTGAAAACTTTGTGCTAAAAGGTACAGGCAGCCCGACGATTGAGCCTTGGTATATTCCGTTTAAAGGACAAAAACTGCAAGGTGATGCCTTACTTAAGCAGATTGATCGCTGGGAACAGCAACAGATCATCGAACCCAGTCATGCCAAAGCGCTACGTCTGTTGCAGGCTCATCCAGAATGGTTTGATTTATCCTCTCGGACTATGGTGCTCTTCGGGGCAGCGTCTGAAGCGGGGCCTTTAAGCTGGTTAGCCAAATGGCGTGCCAATATTGTTGCGATTGACTTACCGAATCCAAAAATCTGGCAAAAAATTACCAACACCATTCAACAAGGCAATGCCACACTGATTGCACCGCAAATCACTTTGCAAAATGGTGAAAAACAGCTGGGTGCAAATCTTCTGACTCAAACACCAGAAATTGCAAACTGGTTAAATACATTTGAGCAACGTTTAGATCTGGCTGGGATTGCATATCTGGATGGTGAAAAACATGTTCGTGTTTCTATTGCCATGATCAGCATTATGGAGCAGGTCAGCCGTCAAAAAGCCGATAGCAGCATCATGTTTATGCTAACGCCAACCGACATTTATGCCATTCCAGAATCGGTTGTAGCGTCGATCCAGCAGAAAATTAAACAGCGTCCACTTGTCGAAAAATTACTGACTAAATCGATTCATAACATCTCGTTAAGTCATTTTTTTAAATCGAATATCGAACAGTTGATTGAATCAGATAACGGCCAAAAATATGGTATTTCGGATTGTATGGTGATTGAACAAGGCCCTAACTATGCCCTTGCGAAACGCCTGCAACAGTGGTTTGCCATTTATACCCGCGCGCGTGGTCAAAAAACGGTTATCAATATTGCACCGTCAACCACCACACATTCGGTTGTTAAGAATCCAATTCTTAAGGCGGCTTTTTCAGGGGCTGATTTGTTTAAGGTCGAAACCTTTAGTCCTGAAACCACAAATGCCATTATGGCTGCGCTGTGGGTACATGATTTAAATAATCCTGAGAGTGCAACCAATCCAGAAAGATCACTCGAACATCCTTTAGAGCTGATTATGGAAAATGCGAATCATGGTGGTTTATGGCATGTTCCTTATTTGGCGAGAACCGCGCTGCCATTTGCTGCAGCTTATGGCTGGGTGAGAGAGAAGTTTTAGTTTTAGAACCAAAAACTCCAATGAGAAATATTAAAAAAGAGAGCGGATAGACGCTCTCTTTTTTATCACACGAGATTCAAGATTAAATCGATGCTTATTGCTTAAACTTTTTAATGCTTTTAGAAAGATGAGCTCGCATCATTTGTCGAGCTAACAAACCATCTTGATCGACAATTGCGTTATAAATATTGACATGATCATGGTGAACCGCTTTTAAATATTCTTCACGGTTTTCAGGGCTTTGCTCAATAGATTTCAGGCGTGCGCGCGGAATAATTTTTTCACCCAGATACTTTAAAAAATCGACGAAATATTGATTTTCAGAAGCTTCAGCAATCGCAATATGGAAATCATAATCAGCTTTTACAGTACCATCATTTGCATCTGAAGAAATATGATGCTCAAAGTCCTCAAGCGCAGCTTTCATTTTATCAATGTGAATTTGCTTACGGCGCTCTGAGGCTAAAAACACAGCTTCAGATTCAAGACTAATCCGAAGCTCAAGTAAAGAAACAATATCGTTAATAGTTTCTAAGCTGGCATTCGACAGCAAAAAATTCTGTTCAATGGTTTGTTCTCTGACAAAAGTCCCAATCCCGTGACGGGTCTCCACAAAACCTAAAGAGCGCAACTCGGTAATAGCTTCACGAATGACAGAACGGCTGACTTCAAATGTTTCAATCAATTCCAGTTCCGTTGGAATCTTCTCTCCAACTTTAAATTCTCCAGACTGAATTTTTTCGATTAGTTGTTCTACAATAATCTGACTTAGTTTTTTTGTTGATCTAGGTTTAATTGCGCTAGACATAATCTGAAGAACTCATGAAATATTTAAAAAAATTAGAAAATTCATTCTACTATAATCTTAACCGATAGTCATATTTGCTTTTTTATTCCCCTAAACACCTAAAATTTAATTCATTTATGTTACTCATGCACTTTCATTCAACGAGAAAGATACGAACACTTGCACTTGGTAAAATAGTGGTGACTAGCTGATTTAATGAGAAATATGCAGCTCAATACTTTAGCTTGAGCTGCACAATCCTTTAAATTTGAGCCTGACTTAACTGCCCATTCACCAGACGATTAATCTGTAGCGGATTACTATCTTTTAACGCATCGGGTAACAATACTTGTGGCGTATTCTGGAAACAGACTGGACGTAAGAAACGTTCAATTGCGCCCGTACCGACCGACGTTCCACGCGCATCACTGGTTGCAGGGAAAGGACCACCATGCACCATCGCATCAGATACCTCAACTCCTGTCGGGAAGCCATTAAACAATACACGACCCGCTTTACCAGTTAACAAATGAAGAAGCTCGCCTGCCTCAGATAATTCATTTTCATCGCCAATAATCGTTGCCGTAAGCTGCCCGCCTAAAGCCTCAATCCCTTTTAACAAAGTCGCCTCATCGTCCACGCCAATCACAATGGACATTGGCCCGAAAACTTCATGTTGTAGTTTTGGGTTGCCTGACAATAAAACCGATTGATCCGCTTTAAATAGATGGGCTTTTGCTTGAGAAATGAGCTCAGCTTCTTGCCCTGTCGCAATCACTTCAAAACCAGCTTCACTGTTTAAAGCATCGATACCTTGACGGTAGCTTTTTAAAGTCCCTTCATTCAGCATGACCTGTGGCACAGCTTTTTGCGTACTTTCAGCTAAAGTTGCCACGAAACTGTCAAATTCAGGACCTTGTACGCCTAAAATTAACCCTGGTTTTGTACAGAACTGACCACATCCCATATTAAACGAGGCAACCGTGTCCTGAGCAATTTGTTCTCCACGAGAACTCAGTGCTTGAGATAAAACTACGACTGGATTCACACTCGACATTTCAGCAAAGAATGGAATCGGCTGAGGACGGCTCTGCGCAAGGTTATAAAGCGCCATGCCACCTTCTAATGAACCTGTAAAACCAGCAGCTTGAATCAGTGGATGTTCTACCAAGTTTGCACCAACACGAGATCCAAAAATCATGTTGAATGTACCTTTAGGCATATCGCAAACTTCAATTGCTTTTTCAATGGCTTCTGCAACAAGCTCGGCAGTCGCCATATGTCCAGAATGCGCCTTAAACACAACTGAACATCCTGCAGCTAAAGCAGCCACGGTATCTCCACCGGCAGTTGAAAATGCAAGAGGGAAATTACTCGCACCAAACACAGCAACTGGCCCTACTCCAACTTTGTATTGACGTAAATCAACACGCGGCAAAGGCTTACGTTCTGGCAATGCCACATCAATACGAGCACCATAAAAATCGCCGCGGCGTAAAAGTTCAGCAAACAGTCGTAGCTGACCAGTAACACGGCCGGTTTCCCCTTGAAGACGAGCAAGCGGCAAGCCTGTTTCAAGTGAAGCGACTTCTTGCAAATTCGCACCTAACGCCTCGATTTGACGAGCAACTTCTTCAAGAAAAGAGGCACGTTGCGCTTGAGATGTTTGGCTATACACTGCAAAAGCGTTATGCGCAGCTTGAGCAGCTTGATCCACCTCTTCAAGTGTTGCCTGACTAAAAACATAACCAGTTGGTTGATAGTCTTTTGCACCCACACTTTCTAGAGCGGGTGTATTTGCAGCAACGCGTTGACCATTAATAAACTGTCGACCATTATTTTTACTCATTTTAAAGCTCCAATGCCTAAACAGATAGAATTATTGCGGACCAAGTGTCGCAATGAGAGCAGCCAAATCTTCATAGTCTGCTGGAGTTAAATCACTTAATGGTGGACGCACTGGACCAGCATCGTGTCCAACAATTTTGGCGCCTGCCTTAATCATGCTGACGGCATAACCTGATTTACGGTCGCGAATTTTAATCAGTGGCAAGAAGAAATCTTTAATTAAGCGATTGGTTGTTTCAAAGTCATCACTGCGAAGTGCGTTATAAAACTCCATTGCAGTCTTTGGAATAAAGTTAAATACAGCTGATGAATAAACTGGGCAACCTAAGGCTTTATATGGCGCTGCAAAAACCTCTGCTGTTGGCAAGCCACCTAAATATGACAAACGGTCACCCATCGTTTGAGTCACTGCCGTCATCATATCGATTTGACCAGAGCTGTCTTTAAAGCCGATTAAGTTTGGGCACATCTCGGCTAACTTTTGGATTGAATCGAGATTTAATCTTGAAACGCTACGGTTATAAAAAATTACGCCAAAGTCGACTGAATTACAGACTTGCTTAACGTGTTCGATCAAACCTTCTTGGCTTGCTTCAGTTAAGTAATGCGGCATTAACAAAATACCGTGTGCACCTAAACGCTCTGCTTCTTTTGCCTGTTCAATCGCCTGACGTGTCGGACCACCCGCCCCAGCAATAATCGGTACACTGCCTTTACAAGTATCAACCGCTGTTTTAATTACGTCAGCGTATTCATTTCCAGTTAACGAGAAAAACTCACCTGTACCACCCGCAGCAAATAATGCACTTGCGCCATAAGGCGCTAACCATTCAAGACGTTTTGCATAAGAAGATTTATTAAAGTCCCCATTTTGGTCAAAGTCGGTCACTGGAAAAGAAAGAAGACCATCAGAAACAATGTTTTTTAACTCAAGAGCATCCATTACAAAATATCCATCTGTGCTTATGTTGTCAGACATCTTACATCATAAGTTTTCTTCTGATCAATATCTTTTTCCCATGAAAGTTTAAAATTTTAAAAAAGATTAATTTTTTCCAAAATATGACAACACAACTACTTGTTTTATAAAATATTTAAAAAATCTTTTACTGAAAAAGCGAATAAATAGACATAAAAAAGCTGCTCGTATGAGCAGCAAAGTTTGAAAACAATCAAAAAAGCCAATTATCTAGACATATTGCTAAAAATTAACGAACCAGACATGGCTTTTTATTATTAAACGACCAGTTAGGAATTAAATATTGCATTGCATCGGCATCATTACGAGCCCCTAAACCTTTTAATTTATACAGTTCATGTGCTTGATTAATACGATCCCAGTCCAACTCGACACCAAGTCCCGGTGCTGTTGGCACCTGAATTTTACCGTCTTTAATTTCAAGCGGCGCTTTCGTTAGCTGATCTGTACCTTCTTGCCAAATCCAGTGCGTATCAATTGCCGTTACCTTGCCTACCGCCGCGGCTGCAACATGGGTAAACATCGCAAGTGAAATATCAAAGTGGTTATTCGAATGTGAACCCCACGTTAAATTGTACATATTACAGAGCTGTGAAACTCGAACCGAGCCTTCCAATGTCCAGAAATGCGGATCAGCCAAAGGAATATCAACGGCTTGCAATTGAATACTATGCGACATTTCTCGCCAGTCGGTCGCAATCATATTGGTCGCTGTGGGTAAACCTGTGGCACGTTTAAACTCGGCCATAATTTCACGGCTTGAATAACCTTGTTCTGCACCGCACGGGTCTTCTGCATAGGCCAACACACCTTTAAGATGCTTACCTAAAGCAATGGCTTCGTCTAAAAACCATGCCCCGTTTGGATCAAGCGTCACACGCGCTTCTGGAAAACGGCGCGCGATAGCTGTAACAGCTTCAGCTTCTTGTTCGCCCTGTAATACACCACCTTTTAATTTAAAGTCTTTAAAACCATAACGGTCATAAGATGCTTCTGCCAAACGCTGTACAGCCTCAGGTGTTAACGCTTTTTCATGACGAACTTTATACCAATCATGGTTATGCTGAGGTGTTGTCGCATAGTCTAATGAAGTCTGTTTTCGGTCACCGATAAAGAACAAATATCCGAGAACTTCAACTTCACTACGTTGCTGACCTTCACCTAATAAGCTTGCAACATTTACATTTAAATGCTTACCAAGCAAATCAAGTAGAGCCGACTCATAAGCCGTTACAACATGAATTGTAGTACGTAAATCAAAGGTTTGATTGCCGCGTCCACCGCTGTCGCGGTCAGCAAAAGTTTGCTGAATTTTTTTAAGTAGATTTTTATATTCCCCAATCGGCTGTCCTTCTACCAAGGCTTTCGCATCATTTAATGTCGCTAAAATTTTTTCTCCGCCCGGAATTTCTCCAACCCCAATATTTCCAGAATTATCCTCAATAATAAGTATGTTACGAGTGAAATACGGTCCATGAGCGCCACTCAAATTGAGCAGCATACTGTCATGTCCAGCAACGGGAATTGCTCGAATTGATTTAACGATAGGTGTAGAGGTCGCCATTAAAATACTCCTTGGCATATTGAGATTATTTTCATTTGTAGAACTTATAAGACATCATATGACTTGTCAATATAATGCGTCGAAAAATTATTTTTATCACTCTACTTGCCAAAATAATATTTTTAATCATATGATGTCATACATCTAAGGCGCGGTTTAGAATAGGACTTTAGGATAGAGACAGAAATTTCATTTCTCCTTTATCCTATCGATGAATTTGACATGACGTCACCTATTTCACGGATATGCAAATAGGTCGATTATTAAAAGAGTTTGTATATGGATAATTTGCAAACAAATCTTGCTGCTGTAAGTCAGCCAAGAGCAAAACATAATAAAACGCGCTATTACATTTTAGCGATGATTTTTTTAGTTACTTCATTAAATTACGGTGATCGGGCGACGCTTTCGATGGCTGCCGCCCCGATGTCGCAAGAGCTTGGTTTAAGCACTGTGACCATGGGATATATCTTCTCTGCATTTGGCTGGGCATATGTCATCGGTCAAATTCCAGGTGGATGGTTACTCGACAAATTCGGTGCACGGAGAGTTTATTTCTGGAGCATTCTGCTCTGGTCATTTTTCACGATTCTCTTAGGTTTTGTTGATATTTTAGGTTCTATCCCTCTTATTATTGCTTCATTATTTATCTTACGTTTCTTGGTTGGATTATCTGAAAGTCCTGCATTTCCGGGCAATAGCCAGATTGTTGCAGCGTGGTTCCCAACCAAAGAACGCGGAACTGCCGCAGCGATATTTAACTCGGCTCAATATTTTGCCACTGTCATATTTGCACCATTCATGGGATGGTTGGTTGCCCATATTCATTGGCAATCTGTGTTTTGGATTATGGGTGGACTAGGCATTGTGATTGCTTTTATCTGGTTAAAAGTCATTTATAGCCCAGAAAAGCATCCTACGATTAACTCAGATGAGTTCAAATATTTACAAGCAGGCGGCGCCATTACCAGCATGGGTGAAAATCAGCTTAAGGTTACTGATGAAAACAACAAGATGAATTTTAAAAATATTAAGAAACTACTCTCCTCTCGTATGCTTCTCGGTATTTTTATTGCTCAATATTGTATTACCTGCTTAACCTATTTCTTTATTACTTGGTTCCCTGTTTACCTTGTAAAAGAACGCCAAATGTCAATTTTAGAAGCTGGTTTTGCGGCTGTATTACCAGCGCTTTGTGGATTTATTGGTGGCGTATTAGGCGGTGTGATTTCCGATAAACTCATCAAGATGAATAAATCTCTGACCTTCTCTCGCAAATTCCCCATTATTTTTGGCATGTTGCTATCAACCAGTATCGTGGTTTGTAACTATGTCGATTCGCAAACAGCCATCTTGTTCTTCATGTCACTGGCCTTTTTTGGCAAAGGTTTTGGTGCCTTAGGTTGGGCAGTCATGTCGGATGTTGCGCCAAAAGAAATGGTTGGTTTGTCAGGTGGATTATTTAATACCTTCGGCAATACAGCGGGCATTGTGATCCCTATTGCGATTGGCTATATCATCAATTCGACAGGCTCTTTCAATGGTGCACTTGTTTTTGTAGGTATACATGCGGTCATCGCAATTATTTGCTACCTGTTTATGGTCGGCAAAATCCAGCGCTTCGAGTTAAAACCTACCTCTTAAAATTTTAGGTCATAACGTTTAAAGAAACTAAGCGTTATGACTCCCTCTTCAAATGTATACAAGGAACGATCATGCTGAAGCCTCTCCTCATAAAAATTAGTCCTCTTGATAATGTAGCCATTGTAGTAAATGACGGCGGTTTACCATCCTCTACAACTATTGAAGAATACCAACTCACCTTGGTTGATCATGCGCCACAGGGACATAAAGTTTTATTAGAGTCATTAAAACAAGGGGAAGCAATTGTTCGTTATGGCGAAGTTATTGGCTATGCCAATAAAGATTTACCCGCAGGTTCATGGGTAAATGAAGCTGTTACCGAAATGCCTGAGGCACCTGAATTAGATGATCTTGAGTTAGCAACTCGTCCTGATCCAAAGCTTCCAGCCTTGAGCGGATATACATTTAAAGGTTATAAAAATAAGGATGGCAGCGTCGGCACAAAGAATATTTTAGGTATTACGACTAGTGTGAACTGTGTCGAAGGTATTGTCGATTATGTCGTTAAAATTATTGAACGTGATTTACTTCCTAAATATCCAAATGTAGATGGTGTAGTCGGATTAAACCATTTATATGGTTGTGGTGTGGCAATTGATGCACCTGCTGCAATTGTTCCTATTCGCACAATTCATAATCTTGCACTCAACCCTAATTTTGGTGGAGAAATTATGGTTGTGAGTCTGGGCTGCGAAAAAATGCAACCCGAACGACTTTTAAATATTCCTAAAGAAAACAAATATATTCCCCTAGCAAACGAAGATATTATTCAGTTGCAAGATGAACGCCACAACGGTTTTGAAAGTATGGTCAACCATATTTTATCCGTGGCAGAACAACATCTTGAAAAGCTTAATCAACGTACTCGAGAAGAAGTTTCAGCTTCTCATTTGGTTGTAGGCATGCAATGTGGTGGGAGTGATGCATTTTCTGGAGTCACCTCTAACCCTGCCGTTGGTTTCGCAGCTGACCTGATTGTGCAATGTGGCGGTACAGTCATGTTCTCTGAAGTTACGGAAGTCCGCGATGGTATTCACCTACTTACTCCACGTGCAGCAAGTGAACAAGTTGCCAAAGATCTAATTCGGGAAATGAAATGGTACGATGACTACTTAGCAGCAGGCCAAGTCGACCGAAGTGCCAACACCACACCGGGTAATAAAAAAGGTGGGTTGAATAACATTGTTGAAAAAGCGATGGGATCGATCGCAAAATCAGGCCGCTCAGCTATTGTAGAAGTTCTCGCACCGGGCCAAAGACCGACTAAAAAAGGTTTAATCTTTGCGGCAACCCCCTCAAGCGACTTTATCTGTGGTACGCAGCAAATGGCCTCTGGAATTACGGTTCAAGTATTCACAACGGGCCGCGGTACACCTTATGGGTTGGCTGCCGTGCCGGTCATTAAAATGGCAAGTCGAAACAATATTGCAAACCGTTGGTATGACCTGATTGATATCAGTGCTGGCGATATTGCCATTGGCAAGAAAACCATTGAAGAAGTAGGTTGGGAACTTTTTGAACTAATTCTACAAGTGGCGAGTGGAGAGCAACAAAC
Organism: Acinetobacter sp. BIGb0102; assembly: GCF_003815055.1. NCBI lineage: Bacteria > Pseudomonadati > Pseudomonadota > Gammaproteobacteria > Moraxellales > Moraxellaceae > Acinetobacter > Acinetobacter sp. BIGb0102. Next base: position 57,528 of record NZ_RKQE01000012.1, on the reverse strand, counting down.
GTGGTCGGACCGTTGGGGTATTCATAACTCACTCGCTGTATTTAACCCAGCACCAGTGACCTAATAAAGTTTAAAAGATGAGGCATATCACCTCATCTTTTTCACATTTCCCATATTAATTACGACACATTTCCCTCAAACCAATCACTGCTGCTAAAATAATCCTGAAAGCCAAGAACTCATTTGTATATGCAAAACCAGTCTGCTCCGACACAGCCCTCGACTCAAATTGGAAAAGCCTTGCTTTGTCTTTTGACATCAGCATTCTTGTTTTCCATTATGGGAGTGTGCATTCGTTTTGCGTCTCAAACCGTGGACAATGCCACAGTTGTGTTTTTTAGAAATGCAGTGGGTTTATTTATTTTTATCCCAATGCTGTTTAAACAAGGATTAGACTTCGTTAAAACAGATAAACTCTGGATGCATACTTGGCGAAGTTTGGTGGGTCTTGCTGCAATGTATGGTTTTTTCTATGCCATTGCCAACCTAAAACTCTCGAATGCTATGGTTTTCAGCTATTCCTCTCCTATTTTTATTCCACTGATTGCATGGCTTTTTTTAAAAGAAAAAATCACTAAATCAATGATTTTTGCTGCTCTTATTGGGTTGGTTGGAGTTTTATTTGTTGCCAAACCCGATCAAGGCTTATTTAACGAATTGTCTTTTATTGGCATAGGTGCGTGCTTTTTATCGGCCATGGCCTTTGTTACCGTAAGAGCTTTAACCAGTACAGAGCCACCTGAACGAATTGTATTTTACTTCTGCATTTTTGGTACTTTAATTTCATCTATTCCAATGTTCTGGCACTGGCGTATTTTCACTTGGCACGAATTAAGTCTACTCATTGCTGCAGGACTTTTAGCCAACATTAGCCAACTTTTTATGTCATATGCTTATAGCTTAGCGCCAGCAGGACAAATTGGCCCAATGAATTATATTGCTATTATTTTTGCAGGGATTTGGGGATTTATTTTTTGGCATGAATTACCCGATCTATTCAGCATTATTGGCATATGTATTATTTTATTTGCAATACTACTTTGCAGCCCAAGATTTAGAAAATAACTTATTGATTATTAAAATTTAAGAGAAAAAAGGTATTTCTCTCAATACTTTGGAAGTTAAAATCTTAACTTTTTGGAGTTTCGTTCTAGGGAACTTTTGGAGCAAACTAGCAGAAAATTAATTTTAAGAATAATATCTGTATCATTCCTAAAGAACGTATGAAAGCAGATAAGGAAAAAATGATTTCAGTTAATGAACTAAAGACAAAATATGCTGGCGCTTTAGCTTGGTCACTTGGGGATAATCCAGCTATGGCTGATGAACTAGCGGACCTTATTATGAAAGGTTTTAAGACCGCATCATGTAGCTCCTTGACTTCCTATCAATCTGAGATCCCACCTATTACTGTTGGGAGTTACGGAATTATTCTCAATGGTGCCCAAAAACCAGTTTGTGTGATTAGAATAACTTCAATGTATTTAATAAAATTTAACGAAGTAACAGAAAAATTTGCAAATAAAGAAGGCGAAGGTGATCTAACACTCGATTACTGGCGAAGAGAACATAAAGCTTTTTTCACCAGAGAAGGTTGGTTTTCTGAAAAAATGGAATTAGTTGCAGAGGAGTTTGAGCTGATAGAGGTTTTATAATTATCAAACATTTTCAATTGATCAAAAATTATTGGTTGAATGGTGAGCTATCAAATCCATCCTGTAGGTACACTTAAGACTAAAAAGTCACGGAATAAAGTCCGTTCTCGAACAATATATATTCGTAGTCACAAAATAAAAGATGCTATTGGGCCCTACTCTGTCCCTTAAAAAGCAAAAATAAGGTCAAATCAAGTCAGATAGATTCAAAAAACTGTCCTTTTAGCGGCTTTTGTATTTGGAACTTGAAAAATAAAGTGCAGTCACAATATAGAAGAATAAGCGTATATTTTGCTGATTGGTTAGAAATTAAGATTTAAATTCTAGCGATCTATGTTATGATTGCGCTGTACTTTGGGGATGTTTCTGGCTTCGACGCTGGTGATGAAACTCATAGATGCATGCCGAGAGCGCATTTTCTCTCGTAAATAAAATTTGCATTTTAATAGTCGCAAACGACGAATCATACGCTCTAGCTGCCTAAGGGCAGCTTGTCCGCTTCACTGAATACTTGTGGTCAGTGAACCCGACTGAAGCGCACGCACACAAGTCCGTATAGAGTCAAGCCTCGGGGCTTTATACCAAACTTAGAGGATCGCGCTTTGTACCCTGTTCGTCGGGTCGCTTAGTGTTAAAACAATAGACGATATCTAAGCATGTAGTATTCTCGAGCGTAATGCTGGCGGACGCGGGTTCAACTCCCGCCATCTCCACCAAAATATTATTCGGGATTGTTCGATCCGATATAAAAAAGCCTTTAAGTTCAATACTTAAAGGCTTTTTTATTTGCCTGTTAGTCCGATATCATCCTATAGTGCACCATTGCCTAACACAATGCCCTCACGGCGTGGATCGACTCCACCCGCGTATTTGCTTTGATTATCAATATTCACTTTCATAATCGTCGCAATCCCGCTGGTTTGAGCGGTATTGGAAATACCATGTCCTTTTGCTTTCAAAGCATCAATCAGTTCAAGTAAGGACAACTGGTCATTCGAGCTATCAATATTGGTATTTGGACTATTGGTTGCCCCAAAGTTCACCAAAGAGGTGGCTTGTTGTGCGTTCAAATTCCAGTCCAATGCACCGACCAGCGTTTTTACTACATATTGAATAATCGTGCCACCACCTGGTGAACCCGTTGCCATATAAAAATCACCAGGTGCTGTTCCTTTAAATACCAGCGTTGGTGCCATGGTGCTGCGTGGACGCTTACCACCTTCTACCCGATTTGCTAATAATGCACCAGTTTGATCAACAGGATTGGCACTAAAGTCCGTTAACTGGTTGGATAACAGGAAGCCATCTACCATATGGAATGAACCCATACTTGCTTCTACTGTCGATGTCATTGAAACCACATTGCCATACGCATCGACAATCGTGAACTGAGTTGTACCATGTTCAACAGTCTTATCAATCCCAGCATTGGAATCGAATTGGCCTGCTGGTGCAACGCCCATACTTTGATCTGGATTGATCAATGCTGCACGTTGTTTCAGGTAGTTTTTGTCAATTAGACTAGCAATGCCCTTCGCAGGTAAAGGCACAAAATCTGTGTCTGCTACATATTTATCGCGGTCTGCATAAGCCAGTCGTTCCGTTTCAGAAACTAAATGTACGCCCATGACATCAGGGATCCCACCTTCATTCTCTGGATTTTTAGGCGGGTATTTACTCATCTCAAAGTTTTCTAAAATGCCCAGCGTTTGTGCAACAGCGATCCCACCTGATGATGGCGGTGGCATGGTACATACATAGTAATTGTCTCTGTAAGTGGTACAGATTGGCGTCCGTTTTTTAACTTGATAATTGGATAAGTCCTGTAAGGTCATCAAACTTGGGGTAATTGGAGTACGGGCTGCATCATCCCCAACAGTTTGTCCCGCCTTAGCCACAATATTTTTCGCCATCGGCCCGCTGTACATGGCTTTCGCACCTTGAGTTGCAAGTGTTTCCAGCGTTTTGGCATACGCTTTATTGGTCATGGTTTCACCCACTTTACGTGGTGTACCATCTGGATAAAAGTAGGTTGCGACTGCATTTGCATCGAGCGCCAGATGAGCGGCATTACTTGCAATTGCATCGGCCAGACGTCCAGGAATACGGAAGCCATGATCTGCCAATACAATGGCTTGATCAAAAAGCTGATCCCATTTCAGTTTGCCATGTTCCTGTTGTGCCTGTTCCAGCAAACGCATTACCCCAGGCACACCAATAGAACGGCCACTGCGACGGGCACTCGGCACAGGTGCGGGAGATTCTGGATCATGTATATCCTGTCGAACCAGATAATATTCATTGGCAGCAGCAGGTGCAGTTTCCCGTCCATCATAGGCAGTAACCGTTTTGCTTTCTGCATCGTAATACATCATGAAACCACTGCCCGCAATGGTACTGGATTGTGGCTCCACCAAACCTAACACCGCTTGTACAGCTACAGCGGCATCCACCGCAGTTCCACCCGCTTTTAAAATTTCACATCCGGCCTTTACTGCCAATGGCGTATTCGCCACCACCATATATTTATCGGCATATTTGACTGTATTGTTTAAACGATAACCAGATGCACCTTCAGGTGCCGCAGGATCACCATTCTGATCCGAACCGACCACAATACTCGAGCCATCCTCTGCCAGTTTGCTACAACTACTTGGGTCCTGATCAATAATCAGGTTGGGTTTTGGAGGTTGGCCGGTATTTGAATCTTTGCCTGATTGATCTGATGAGGAATCATTCCCACATCCCTGTAATAAACCAACAGCCAATAAACTGCTGAAAAAAAATGAATATCTATGATTCACGTGATAACTCCATTATATATACCTGCCTATCCATGCAATTGCCATGCTAGTTTATTTATTTTCAGGTATAGAGGTTTTAATCTTTGATAAAAATAAATTTTTAATAATATTCAATGATTCTAGGCTTTATCACCTACGCCCAGTAATATCCCTCCGTGTGATTACAATGCAATCCTTATCGCTTTCAACTGGATTCTGGCATGCTTTCTCTAGAAAAAAATAGGCAAAATCTATCAATTCCAGCTTAAAACACTATTTTTATACATAAAAAAGCACCTCAGAAGAGATGCTTTTTTAGTTCATAATTTTTAGTGGGTCGGCATGCCACCCGTATTCCCTTTCGGTTTTGGACTCAGCCAGATCAAGGCACTGGCAAATACAAACACAATCGCCAACAGCATAAACACATGGTTGGCAGACATGGTAATCGCTTCTTTATCCACTAAATTGGCAATCACACCCAGCGTTGCATCGGGTGAGAATCCATTCTGAAGCAGACTATTTTGGACTTCTTGCGGATGCAGATTATTGACCATTTCGCTACGTGCGACTTTGGCATGATCATCCCAAATGGTGACCGCAATCGACGCACCAATCGCACCAGCCATAGTTCGAAGGAAGTTCATTAAGCCTGCGGCAGATGCCATTTCTTGTGGCAATACTGAGCCCATTGCAATATTCGACAACGGAATAAAGAAGAATGGCACCGCAAAACCTTGCAGGATTTGAGGCCACGCCAAGGCCATAAAGTCAGCATCAGTCACCCAGAATGCACGCATCAGAGTGACAACGCCAAGCAAGGCCAACCCAAAACTTGCCAATGCCCGCGGATCATATTTGGTCGACAGCTTCGCCACAATCGGCGACATGGTTAAACTACCAAAGCCCATCGTGGCAGTGAGATAACCTGCCCATGTGGCGGTATACCCCAGATTGATCTGTAGCCACTGTGGAATGAGTACGATACTGCCAAAGAAGGAGCCGAAACCAAAGGCCAGCGCCAGTACTGAAACAGCAAAGCCTCTATGCCTGAACACATAAAGATTGACCACGGGATGCTTTTCAGTCAGCTCCCAGATCATAAAGACAATAAAGCCTACTGCTGCGACCAACGCCAGAATAATGATACTGGTGTTATTAAACCAGTCGCGTTCATGTCCAAGATCCAGCATTAATTGCAGTGCGCCAATCCACAACACCAATAAACCTAGGCCAATGGCATCAATCCGTAGTTTTTCGGTTTTGGTTTCAGCCACAGACAATAAGCGTATGGCAGCTAAGGTACAGACAATACCAACCGGAATATTAATAAAGAAGATCCAATGCCAAGACAGATTATCACTAATCAAGCCTCCGAGGATCGGCCCTAAAATTGGCCCAATGACCGTGGTCATGGCCCAAAGCCCCATTGCCTGAGCATGTTTTTCTGGTGGGAAAATTCGCATGAGCAAGGTTTGGCTGAGCGGCATCAATGGGCCACCACAAAGACCTTGTCCAATTCGGAAAAAGACCAACATTTCCAGTGAAGTCGCTAAACCACATAAAAATGAAAAGATAGTAAAACCAATCAATCCGAAGACAAAAACCCGAACCGTACCAAAACGTCCTGCCAGCCAACCCGTTAAAGGGACACAAATTGCTTCTGCAACAGCATAAGAAGTAATGACCCACGTGCCTTGAGAGCTAGAAACTGCAAGGTTCCCTGTAATATGAGGCACAGAAACGTTGGCAATTGTGGTATCCAGTACCACCATAAAATTTGAAAGGGCGATCACAAAAGCTGCAAGCAATAAGCGCCCGCCACTGAGTTCTGCAAAAGGAGTTTGCGTTTTCATGGCTGATTACTTCGATGCGAGATCAATATCCGCTTGCATCGATAACCCGACGCGCAATGGATGTTGTGCAAGTTCTTTTGGATCAAGGGTAATACGTACAGGTAAGCGCTGTACCACTTTAATCCAGTTGCCTGTCGCATTTTGCGCAGGAATCAAGGCAAATGCCGCCCCTGTTCCCCCCGAGAAACCTTGCACAGTCCCGTGATAAACCACATCATCGCCATACAGGTCTGAGCGTAACGTAACTTGCTGACCTTCTCTGACTTTCGCCAGTTGGCTTTCTTTAAAGTTTGCATCGACATACAGTGCAGATAAAGGCACCACCGACATCATGACCGTACCCGGTGCTACACGTTGACCAATCTGAATATTACGACGGGCAATCACACCATCCACAGGTGCACGAATCACGGTACGTTCCAAATCCAGCGCAGCCTGTTCTACATGAGCTTTTGCGACGAGCACATCTGGTGTTGACGCTTCATTTACCCCTTGAATCAAGGCTTCATTGGCAGCAAAAGTACTTTCAGCGGCTTTACGGCTAGAGGTTGCCTGAGCTAAACCTGCTTGGGCCAGATCCAAACTGGCTTTTGCAGTCGAAACTGCACTTTGCGCTTTACTTAATTCTTCTTTAGAAATCGCACCTGTCGCAGCAAGCTCATTACGGCGTTTGAGTTCCAATGCCGCACGATCATAATCCGCTTGGGCTTTGGTCACTTGTGCTTGCGCACTGCTGATCTCATCATTACGCACAACAACCTGAGAGTTTAAAGAACTGCTATTTGCCTGAGTCTGCTTATATTGACGTTGTGCTTTGGCAAGTTCAGCTTGCGCCTGTGCTAATTGAATCTTGGCATCCCGCTCATCAACACGCACCAACACATCGCCTTTTTTTACCTGTTGGGTATCTTTCACCAATACTTCAGAAACTTGCCCACTCACCATTGAGGTAATTTGTGCTGTTTCAGCTCCCACATAAGCATTATCGGTACTGACAGAATGATTAAAGAATAACGCCCAGATGCCATACAGAATTGCAGCAAGAATGAGAATGAGCGCGAAAAATCCGAGAAATTTTTTACGTTTTGCTTTCATTGCATCATCTGATGCCGAATCTGAAGCAGCATCCTGTGGGTTGGCTTGAGCGTCAGTCATAAGTTATTCCTGAAGATTAAAGAGATTTTTAACTTTTGGTTTAATCAGCCGATCAGTTTAATTTTGAAAACTTAACTGAATGTTAAAAACCAAAGCGCAAAAAAATAGGAGCAAAAATTATTTCGCATTTTACCGATAAAAAATCATATGGCGAGATTAAAAAAAATAACTGATGCGTTCAATTCTTATAAATTGATATTTTATGAATGATTTAAAACTTAAAGTTTGGCTATTTAGCCATTGCACAAATCAATTCCTAAGCTCGAGACCTGCATTTAACATACCTATAAAGCATAAAGATATATTCCCTACGGGCTTGTATATTTGCTTGAGTTTGCTCTAATGAAACAAGCTGGAACAGCATTTCTGTTCAATTGCACTTCCAGAGAGCTAAGAATAAATACGCTCATTTATGGATCAAAATGGCATTTTTCTTGCTGCTAAAACAATAAGCACTTCGCTAGGTGAAAGGACTATGACATCACTCAGCCAAAACATGGATCTTATCCATCATTCGCATCAAGCCGATTTTGCACAAAATGTAATGTCGATAATCTGTGGCGAGCATCGTCTGGATACCTTGTGTCGGGAGACACTCGACTTTCATTATGACGGCATGCGACTTCCTCATAAAAAAATGGCGATCGGGACTATTAGTTATGGTGCCAACGTTGCGATCAACATTTCCAATCTAAAAGCCTATAGCATCAGCCTGCCGTTTCATGGCAAGCAAACACTGAGCATTCGTGGTGCCAAATATCAATCCGATGCGAATACTGGGCTCATCGTTTCCAATCAGGATTTACAGGACTTGGTTATTAATCAGGATTGTCAAAAATTTCAGGTGGTGATTCCCGAAAAAAGTCTGCATCTGGTGCTATCAGAGCTGCTCAATCAACCACTTGAACAGGCGCTGGTCTTTAACCCTGAAATCTCGCTCAGCATGACTGGGCTGATGAAAGCTTGGTGGAATAACATTGAAAACTTTTTACAACTCAAATCACATTATGCAGACTTTTCGGGTTTGTCGATGTTTTCTGAAGACTATGAAAATTTTGTGATTAAAGCCCTGCTGCTGTCTCAGGAAAATAATTATTCTGCGGCATTGCATGACCGTAGCAATCAGATGGAGCCAGCATATATCCGAAAAGTGAAGAATTTTATTGTACAACACGCACAGGAATCCTTCGATGCCGAGAGTTTACAACGCTTGGCGGGTGTCTCTAAATCCAAACTGTATGAAGAGTTTCAGCAATATTATGGACTCAGTCCAATGGCCTATTTACGCAAATATCGATTGCAGCAAATCTATAAAATATTGAGTCATGCAAGTAAACAGCAGAAAATTTCCATTTCCAAACTCGCTTATGATTGGGGCTTTAATCACCTCAGCCGTTTTGCGCAAGAATACAAAGAGGAATTTGGCGAAAAACCGAGTGAAACCCGAAATAAAATCTAGTGCGATGTATTCATAAAATCAAAGCCCAGTGTCAAAAAGCACTGGGCTTTTTTAACGTCTTAACTGGTGCTTAAGACAGGATTGGCTTTATTGTTTTGACGCATCGCTTTTAAACTTAAGGCAATAAAGGCAATAAACGTCGGTAAGGCCAAGAGGTAGAAAATACCACCGAGGCTGATTTCATAGGTAAAGATATACGAACCGAAAAATGCCCCAAAAATTGCGCCAACTCGTCCAATGCCATGCATCCAAGAGACCCCCACTGCACGACACTGCGATGGATAAAATAAAGCAGCTAAAGGTAACAGTGATGATTGAGCGCCCGTCAACAAAGCACCAATCAGGAAAATACTAATCCCGAGCAACAAAATACTTGAGCTGACGAAACCCGCAACGATAAACAGCATAAATGCCATTAAATATGCATATTTGATCACGATGGTTGGATTCAGCTTATCCATATACCAGCCCATAATCACAGCGCCGACCACTCCACCAAATGGGAAAATAGAAGCAATCAAGCTAAATTGCTGCGTACTGAAACCAGCGGTTTTTAAAATCGTAGGCATCCAGCTGGTGAGTAGATAAAATACTAACAGGCTCATGAAACAGCACAGCCATAACATCACCGATCCCCAGAGATATTTCGTTAATACGGTTTTGACAGGACTATCAGTATGATTGACATCGACTTGAGCTAACTCAATTTTCACCGTGTCAGCAAAAGCATGACCTTGAACTTTTTCCAGAATGCTTTGAGCTTTATTTTGCTGATCTTTTTTAATCAGATACGGTACAGATTCTGGCAATTTTAAGATTAAAGCGACCACTAAAAATAAAGGAATAATCCCACCTAGAATCACCACTTTGGCCCAACCTAAATTTTCCAGTAAATAGGCCGACAACACCCCACCACAAGAAATACCCAGCATAAAACCACAACCTGCCAGTCCCGTGAGGAAAGCTTTGCGTTTTGCAGGCATATATTCTGAAACGATAGTACTGATATTCGGCATGGCAGCCCCCAACCCGACACCCGTGATAAAGCGATAAATCATCAGGTCTTGTGTAGAAGAAGCAAAACCACACAGGATGGTAAATATAGAGAATAATAACGTCGTGGACACAATCACGCCTTTACGTCCAAATTTATCCGCCAATGGCCCAGAAATAATCGCACCAATCGACATACCTACCAGTGCCGCACTCAGCACTGGCGCCAATTCAGGTTTACTAATCCCCCAGTCATCTAGCAACGCAGGCGCAATAAAACCGATAATCCCTGTATCCAAACCATCACAGAAAAACACCAGAAAGCCCAATGCAAAAACCAGCCATTGCAAGGGCGACAGCCGATCCCGATTGATCACATGATTCACATCAATTGTCTTCATTTTTATTCCCTTAAAGTAGATGTTTCAACGTATGCTCACGTTGAGATTTTTAATTTTGTAAACTGCTTATTTATCTTAAACAGAGGGATTTCCTCTCCCCCTGTTTTGTGTCAATCGTCTGGCAACGCAGCCGATCAATTACGAGCAGTATTGCTTTGTAAAAACTTTTCGCTATACAAACGATAGTTGTCTAATGCTTGTCCATCCAGCCAGCCTTTAACCGCCTCGATCATCGGGGGCGGGCCACATAAATACATGTCAAAGGCTTGTTCCGCGAGTTGTTCCCGATTCAGATGCTCGTGGATATAACCTGTTTTGCCTGCCCAAGTCGCCGAAGCTTGCGTGACAATAGGTTGATAATTGAAATTTGGTAAACGTTGAGCATAGCCTTGCAAACGGGATTGTTCACATAAATCAGTTTCCTGATTGACCCCATAATACAGCTGGATTGCAGGTGCATTCGTTTGTTCAGCAATATTGTCCAGCATGCCTAAAAATGCCGATAAACCTGTTCCACCCGCAATAAACACCAATGGACGCTCAACCTCACGCAAATAGAAACTGCCGAGAGGTGCTTCCATCATGATGGTTTGACCGACTTGGCAACGATCACGTAAATAATTACTCATCACGCCATCCGGTAATAAGCGAATTAAAAACTGCAATTGATTGCTCTGATTCGGACGATTGGCAAAAGAATAAGAACGCCAGTCATCCGTCTCAGGAATCTGCAAACGTGCATATTGACCGGGTAAAAACTCTAATTGCTTGGCGGATGAACTGGCATCGACATGCAAAATCGCAGTTGTCTCAGACACCAGTTCAACCTGAGTCACTTGCGTTGCAATTTTCAGTGTCTCGCCAGCGTTACAGATTTCAGAACTATGATCGAAATAGAATGCAGCATTGGATTTGACTCGCGTTTGGCAAGCCAACATTTTGCGCTCTGCTAAGTCACGTTCACTTAAAGCATCTTCATCCACATATTCCTGTTCATAAATGCCTGTTTCACATTGTCCCTGACAGGTTCCGCACACGCCTTCACGGCAATCCAGCGGTAAATTAATACCCTGACGAATGGCAGCATTAAGTAACAGTTCATCTTCATGTACCGAAATAAAGAAGGTTTTTCCATCGGCAAAATTAAGTGCGACTGAATGTCCCATCATGATGCTCCCTTAAACATGATAAAAATCCAACACCGAATCAATTTTGTCATTCAGCAAAATCGTGTGCTGACGGCGAATACGGAATCCTTCAGCCGTTTGTCTTAACACGTAAGTGGCATGTCCATAGAAACAACCTTCCAGCCCTTGACGGTTATATAAGGTGCTCCAACCGACTCTGGCTTCAATCAAACCATCTGGTAGGCTTTTGACCTGTACATTTTGAATACTGTGCTGAGTGCGTGGTAATGGTGTCGCCGATGCCGCTTTTCCAGTACGGATACGGAATACGCGGTCTTCTAAACCCGAACGGTCTGCATAATAAATATAAGACAAACCCTGATTTGGATCTTCGACATACTGATGATCATCAATCCATTGCGGAATGTGATATTCACTATCTTCATCATACAGTTCCAGATAGGCATCCCAATCATAACGGTCGCATAACTCTGATTTTTGATAAAGGAATTGTGAAACAGCAAAATGTAATTCAGCAGTCATGACTTATACCTCTTCCGTTGCTGTATCAAGTTGATAAGTAATATCCTGCATTTTTAAAGCTTTGCGATTTAAACCATCCAGCATTAAACGTTGCCAATGACCATGCTGATTGACATATAAACCTTCATGCGTCAGTTCACGCCCCGTAATCACAGGTCGGATTCCAAGATCTTGTGCATTTTGAGTCATGTCATAACACCAGTTATGATGACCACGAGAGATATCACTCCAGCGTTCCAGACGCGCTTGGAAACCTTTTTGCTGTTCACGGAACTCCACCAGATCATCTGGCGTACCTAATCCAGAGACATTGAAAAAGTCTTCAAACTGGCGAATACGGTTACGACGCGCTTCGGTTGACTCCCCTTTTACAGCGAGACACTGGCTAATCACTTCGGTTTTATTCCATGCCACTGGACGCACAATACGCAGCTGTGAACTGATTTGATCCATAAAAAATAAACTTGGATACAGGTTTAAATTTCTTAGGCGGTGCATGGCCCATTCCGCACGCTTGGCACCATATTTTTCCAGCAGATAAGGCATGACGGTGTCATAACCAGGACGGACTGCAGGATTTGGCATATCGCTGAATAAAACGCTGTGACCATTTTTAAAACTGAACCAGCCATCATCGGTCTGGTTATCACCTGCGCCTAATTTGCTGTAATCCAGAGTATCCATATCATCACCTTTGGCTGCATTGACTTGCTGGCGATGTTGCACAGTGGAGACATAGTTATAGTGCACGGTACTGACGTGATAGCCATCCAGTCCATTTTCATTTTGCAGCTTCCAATTTCCTGCAAAGGTATAGGCCGACTTGCCTTGCAGGACTTCTAACTCGCCAGTCGGTGACTGCTCTACCATTAAATCGAGGAATACTTTGGCATCCCCCAAGAAGTCTTCAAGGCTATCCGTTGCCTGTGTATCTAGACTCACAAAAACAAAACCACGATAACTGGCAATACGTCCTTGTTTGAGGCCACGACTGGACTTATCAAAATCTTCACAATATTCAGCAGGCGCTTTGACTTTGACCAGACGACCATCTGATTTATAGCACCACGCATGGAACGGACAGGTAAACGTGGATTGATTGCCTTTGGCAACGCGCGTCAAGGTCGCACCACGATGTTCACAGGCATTGATCATGGCATGCAGTTGGCCTTGACCATCACGGCTAATAATTAACGGTTGTCGTCCAATCTGAACCGTCAGGAAATCATGATTGTTAGGAATTTCGCTTTCGTGGCAGGCATAAATCCAGACTTTTTCAAAAATGAATTCCATTTCCAAATCGAAAAGTTCAGCTTCAGTGAACATATCACGTGCGATACGAAATACCCCATCCTTAGGGCGAAAGTCGAGACAGCCTGTAATAAAATCCTGCCATTCGGCAATATTACGTGTCGTCATTTTTATGTCCTCCAATCAATAAAAACCTTTTCTTGATTGAAGCGTGATTCAGCCTCAGGCTCTATCCACTTTTTCCAGATCTCTATCCAGTTTGTGAATAATTTTGGATCGGCTCGCCATGACATGTTTCACGGGAGGACAGTAGAATTAACTTGTATAAAAATAGAATTGGAAGGAACAAAAGATGGACTTAGAAATGAAAGCCACCTCTCACACTTTGCATGAGAGGTGCTTAATATTTTTATTTTAAGAATTAATAGGCATACGATGCGATTGCAGTCGCAATGGGTTTGTCTTCATCATTTACCATGGTCATGCGCATAGTGCATCCTTTACGCCCCAAACGTAAGGTTTCGGCACGCGCAATAAAATATTTACCACGCCCTGGCGCCAGATAATCGACACGCATATCTACCGTGGCTAAGCGTGATACTTTTTTGATGGTATCAGGCAAATCTTCTGGTGAGGCACGGCGATAAAGCTGCTCCATGGCCGCCACACCACCAATACTGTCCAGAATCGTGGCAGCCACACCACCATGTAAAATCTGAAATGCCAGATTCCCGACCAGTTCTGGCTGCATCTCCACATAGGCTTCAATTTGATCATCAACTACTCGCATGACCATGCCACTGTATTTAAAAAATGGACAGGCATTAAATGCTTTACATAACTGTTTCAAGACCACTTGGTGATCTGCCTTTGCACCTAACTGAATATTGCCAGTCCAGTTTTTCTTTACATCATTCATACGCGGCCTACACTCAATGGAAAGAATAACTTTCCATTATTTTGCACAAATCTAAAAATATGGGGCTACAATAGCGGGGTTCGTAATTGAGCGAAGTCGCCAAGCTCTCCCTCGCGTGACTTAATACCTCAATTATTCCCCTAGTGTAATACTGAACATCGAGATTGTTATGACTTATACGTTCAATCGTCCAGCTTTTCCTGCGACTCGCATGCGCCGTATCCGTAAAAATGACCAACTTCGTGCCATGGTCAGCGAAACACATTTAACGGCAGATCACTTGATTTATCCAGTGTTTGTATTACCAGGACAACAACAAACTCAAGACATTCCAAGCATGCCAAATGTGCAGCGTTTGTCAGCTGATTTACTACTTAAAAAAGCAGAAACCCTGCTTGAACTCGGTGTATCCAAACTTGCTTTATTCCCTGTAACGCCACAAGAAGATAAAAGTTTAACAGCAGAAGCAGCTTGGGACGAAAATGGTTTAGTTCAAACAACTTGCCGTCTACTCAAAAAAGAATTACCAGAAATGGTGCTAATTACCGATGGCGCTCTTGACCCTTATACCACACATGGTCAAGACGGCATTATTGATGACACAGGTTATGTGTTAAATGATGAAACTGTCGAATGCCTAGTGAAACAGGCACTCAGTCATGCTGCGGCAGGTGCCGATGTAATTGCACCAAGTGACATGATGGATGGCCGTATCGGTGCGATCCGCCAAGCGCTTGAGCAAAATGATTTTATCTACACCAATATCATGGCGTACTCTGCGAAATATGCCTCTAGCTTCTACGGCCCTTTCCGCGATGCGGTCGGCTCTGCCAGCAACCTGAAAGGCGGCAATAAATACAATTACCAAATGGATATTGGCAACCGTGCCGAAGCACTTCATGAAATTGCACTTGATCTACAAGAAGGTGCAGATATGGTCATTGTTAAACCAGGCATGCCTTATCTGGATGTGGTGCGTGAAGTAAAAGATACTTTTGGCGTGCCAACTTTCCTCTATCAGGTGAGTGGTGAATATGCCATGCTTGCAGGTGCGATTCAGAATGGCTGGTTATCTGACAGCGTGATTCTGGAATCTTTGATGTGCTGCCGTCGTGCAGGTGCTGATGGGATCTGGACGTATTTTGCTGAAGATGCAGCGCGTAAATTAAAAGAGATGAAATAGAAGTTATATTTCATCTGTCTGAAAATGATAGTATCTACTTCAGAGTCTTGTTGAGCTCTCATCCTTTTTCAGGATTAGCCTTCGGCTCGACCTACTTTTCTTTTGGGAAAAGTAGGCAAAACCATTGTCATTCGCAAAACCTGAGGTACGAGTTGCAGAGATTAATAATCTCTGCCGTACCGCAAGGCAAAAGCTATGCTTTAGCGTAAACTACGCACTCCGTTTGTCTTGCACTACGCTAAAGCTATAACCGCTTTAGCTTGCTCAGGTTGCGAATGACGTCTTCCGTGTAGCAAATTTCAAGATACGTTTTATCTTAGAAACCACTTAAATTAAAGTTATGCATATTGCCATCATTGGTGCGGGTATTAGCGGCTTAATGTCAGCATTGGAACTAGCTGAACAAGGCTGCTCTGTCGATATTTTTGACCAACAACAAGCAGGCCAAGCCGCATCATGGGCAGGTGGAGGTATTCTCTCCCCAATGTATCCGTGGCGTTATGCACCCGAAGTCAATCAACTGGCGCAATACGGAAAATCGCTCTACCAGACATGGAATGAGAAGCTCCTCCCCATCACTGGCATTGATTTTCAGATCCACGATACAGGCATGCTGATCTTTGATCAGGAAGATTTCGAAGTTGGCTTGAATTATGCCACTCGATATCAGGAACCAATGCAGCAATGTGAGTTGCTCAATCGCTCCAAACTCGAACAGATTAATCCTTATATTTCCCAACAATTCCAACAAGCAATCTATTTTCCCCAACTCTCGAATGTCCGCAATCCACGTTTATTACAATCCCTGATCTGCTATTTAAAACAACATCCATTGGTCCGTTTTTTTGAACATTGTCCTGTTGAAAAATTAATTATTCAGAATAAGAAAGTGCTCGGAATTGAAACCGAAGATGGGCAAAAATTTACTGCGGATCATGTAGTCATCACTTCTGGTGCATGGAGTCAGCAATGGGCCGAGCAACTACAACGCCATATTCCTGTGCAGCCCGTACAAGGGCAAATGCTATTATTTAAAACCCCTGAAAACTGGTTACCGACCATGTGTATGAATCGGGTGATGTACCTGATTCCACGCCAAGATGGTCACATTGTTTGTGGTTCTAGTATGGCCGAAACTGGCTTTAGTACAGCAGTTGATGAGCAAACCCAGCAAGATATTTTAACGGCATGTCTGGAAATGGTGCCTGAGCTACAACACTTCCCGATTGTGAAACGTTGGGCGGGCCTACGCCCAAGTTCTCCACAAGGCATTCCTTATATTGGTGCCATGCCAGAACTGGAAAATCTTTGGGCCAATTTTGGACATTTCCGTAATGGCTTATGTATGGGTTCTGGCTCGGCGCGACTGTTGCGCCAACTTATGTTAGGACAAGAGACCATTGTCGATCCTCAAGCGTATTCACCGCTGCGCCTAAAGCAACAGAATTTAATGTCTTGCTAGAATTTCGGTTAAAGCCCCATTCAAATCTGGATATTGAAATTGGAAACCCTGTTCGAGCAAAGCCTGAGGAATCACATATTGACCATTTAAAATCAATTGCGATTGCTCGCCCAACATCAATTCGAAGATACATTTTGGAGCCGTCATAAAAGGTTTGCGCTTTAAAATATGAGCAGCTATTTGAGCAAACTGTTGTTGATTGATTCTATCTGGTGCAACAAGGTTATATACCTGTTGAGGATGAGTGGATTGCAGCAAGAAAAGGATGGCATTCAATACATCTTGAATATGAATCCACACTACAGGTTGCTGTCCTGAACCAATTTTTGCCACAGCATTCAATCGAATGGGTAACAGCATCTGCGGCAAAATCCCGCCCTGTCCAAAAACCACACCTAAACGAATAATCTTGGTATGTTGTTGGCTAAACTTTAAAGCCGTTTGCTCCCACACTTGGCAAAGCTCAGACATAAAAATGGATTGCGGCGCTGTATTTTCATCACAAATCAGCTGCCATTGCTGTTGAGGATCAATACCGTAATAGCCAATCGCAGAACCCGAGATAATACACTTCGGAAAAATTCGCTTACGTTGCAACCATTGATACAGTTGCTCGGTTACCTCAACACGGCTGTGTATTAATTGCTGCTTACGCTTTTCAGTCCAGCGTTTTGCGCCAATATTTTCACCAGCCAGATTAATCACATAATCAATCTGTTGTGTTTCAATTTGATCCAGATCATTCACCCACCGCAATGCTGAATGCTGAGCAACCCGATTTGGCTGTCGGGTTAAAGCAATGATCTGAAAGTTTCGCTCTAACAGGAAAGGCAGCAAATGCGAACCAATAAAACCACTGGCGCCTGTGATTAAAACCGTCTGCTTTTGCATCTTATCCTCATCCTGCATGATTTTGATTCGTTCTATATTTAAGTCTTAGCAGAATAAAACTGAATAACAAGTAAACTTTCTTTAATTAGTGAAACATCTTATTGGCCATTCTTTGTGCTTGCGGCCCATAGAACCAGTACGTAATTAAAAATAACGGCAAGGCAATCACCAACCACATGGCTAAAACGGCAAGTAAAAATTGTGGCTGTTTTAAATAGAGTAAGAAGTTCTGCCAGATTTCAGGATCTTTACGCGCAAAAATATATAGGCTCAGTAATAAACCACATGCGTTGTAGCCCCAAAAGATCAGACTAAAGCCGATGCTTAAGCGTTTCTTCTCTTGCTGCGTCGGTGCACGGCGTTGTTGCTTGAGAAATTTAAACAAAACAAAAATGATGGCAATGAGATAAGGAATCGCGGTGAGCACACCGCCCAGACTATTTGGTAAAATCGCAGCCAACACGCCTGCGATTAAAGTCGAGGCCAAACAAATAATAAAAAACCAGAGATAATACAAACGCAATGAAATCATAAAGATAAACCTAATTGGACTGGCTTTAAGAAATAATTATAAATTTTTTTCACTTTTTTTTCATTTTTATGTCAACCAATCCTCAACTAGCAGCGTTATATAGGGTACAAGGTCGCAGCAACCGATTGGACATTGCACGGCATCCGCAATGTTTTCGGTGACCTTTCATTATGACTCTCCATCTTTAACAATGGTTGTGTTAGCAGCCAGAACCATTGGAAAAGATTTTGACCGACGATTTATCATCACTCGAATCGTCGGTTTTTATTTGCCTCAAATTTATGTTTTAAAGCGTATCTGCAACATACATTTTGATCGGCTCACCTTCATCATCTTGAACCGTGGTTAAAAATGTCCAGCCACACTTTTCATAGAAATCATTTAGCTCTGTCACCAGATACAACTTTTCGAATCCTGCCCTTTTCATATCTGTTCGAGCGAAATCTAACAACTGTTTGGCAATATTTTGCCTGCGATAAGCCTCTTCAACAAATAAAGCACATAAGTTTGGTGCAAGGTCTTTGCGGTCATGGAAATCGTTTTCGATTATCCCTGCTCCTGCAATAATTTGCTGCTCATCATTTAGAATCATATACCATTGCGGAACACCATCCTGCTGTTCAATCGACATCTGAATGCTGTCACGATACGCTTCAACAGGAATGCCCCATTGATTGGCAAACCAATTTGCCGCTTGATCTAACCATTCAGGATAATCAGCTAACTTCATTATATTCATCAATGTTTAATCAATCTCCGCTATTCGAGTTAAATTAATAAAATTTACTTGAGTACTCAATCCAGATCGGACAAGTTTACTCATTTACATAAAGCTTCAGCACGCTCGTGCCAGCTCTATTTAGAATAAGTTAAACACAATAAAGATAAAGGAATCGAATCATGAACGCAGTCACTTATTTTGAAATTCAGTCATCCAATCCACAACGTGACGTCCATTTTTACCAGTCTGCATTTGGCTGGAA
Organism: Acinetobacter sp. BIGb0102; assembly: GCF_003815055.1. Taxonomy (NCBI): domain Bacteria; kingdom Pseudomonadati; phylum Pseudomonadota; class Gammaproteobacteria; order Moraxellales; family Moraxellaceae; genus Acinetobacter; species Acinetobacter sp. BIGb0102. Next base: position 38,335 of record NZ_RKQE01000012.1, on the reverse strand, counting down.
TTTCGAAAAAGTGGAAGGCCTCCCGATTGATTATTATCGCATTGAAACAGAGGGAATTCACGGCGGCTTACTGCAACGCCCAGTGGCGATTCCACCAACAGAATGCGGAACCAATGCATTTACCTGCACCATTGAAGTTGAAAATTTTGATGAAACGGCGGCTAAAATTCTCAGTCTAGGTGGCATTGTGGCGATGGATAAATTCGCGATCCCAAATCGCTGCTGGCAAGGCTATTTTCTTGATCCCGACCATAATACCTTTGGTATTTGCGAGATAGATGAAAATGCCCAGTAGCGGGTTTTAGGTATTTAAAGAAAGCTTCTCAGTATTCCAAATAACTGAATAAAAATATTTGCTGAAAATGAACCTATATTTCTTTTGTCAGTTATTGCCCTTTAAACTGTGGTGGACGTTTTTCTAACATGGCACGAACGCCCTCTTGTGCATCTTGCGATTCAAACAGCGGCATCAAATAACGGTTCATTTTCTCAAATGCCGCTGTCTGTCCTTGCGTTACCGCATCGGTTGCAGAGGCCAATAAAGCCCGTACTGCAAGCGGTGCTGAAATACAGATGTCTTTGGCAATTTCGATAGCACGCTGCAACTGTTGCCCATTTTCTACAATCTCGGAAATCAGGTTCAGTTGGTCTGCCGTTTTAGCATCAAAAGTTTTGCCTGTTAATAAATATGGCATGGCTTTTTGCCATCCCGCAGCTTGCACAAAACGTACCGTTGCCCCACCAAATGGCATGATGCCACGTAATACTTCAAGCTGACCAAATACTGTATTTTCACTGGCAATCACGACATCGGCATTGAGCATCAACTCCACTCCAGCGGTATAACAAATTCCCTGCACCGCCACCACAACAGGTTTGCTTCGATGTCGACCTGCTGTTCCCCACGGGTTAATTTGTTCTTCAGCAAAGTTAAAAATGCCTTCGGATATTTTCGGTTGTAGCTCAACCAGATCCAAGCCCGCTGTAAAATGGTCACCATTTGCAAAAATCACAGCACAACGAAGTTCTGGATCATTTTCATATTCCGTTAATGCCAGCGACAGATCCTGAATCATATGGCTATCAAAGGCATTCCGTTTATCGGCGCGGTCTAGGCCAATCAACATGATCTGATCCCTGATTTCGCGGCTTACTTTACCTAAGCTCATTGATATGTCCTCATTTTTTAAATCATGACTTTATCTTCAAACTAGAGGAACGTTTAAAAATGATCAAGCGGTATCATGTAGTGCTTTTCTGCTGAGTAAGATTCTCCTTTCCGTTTAAATACGTGCTACCTTATTCTGGTTCAATTCATTTTTAGATTCATTTATGACTGTGCGTTTTTTTCATACTTCTGACTGGCATTTGGGGCAATTCTTTTATAATCATTCCCGCCATTATGAACATGAACAATTTCTGGCATGGTTACTTGAGCAAATCAAACACAAACAACCGCATGCCTTGCTGATTGCGGGTGATATTTTTGATGTTATCAATCCAAGCTCGCAGGCACAAAAACAGCTCTACCAGTTCCTAGCCGATGCGCATGAGCTTGCACCGCATATGCAGACCCTCATGATCGCAGGCAACCACGATTCGGGCTATCGAATTGAACAGGTTGAGCCATTATTAGAGAAATATAATGCCAAAACAGTTGGCGTAATTCGCTGGAATGCAGATAAAACACTGGATCTGGAACGTTTAATTCTACCGATTTATGATGAGCAAAAACAGATTGTCGCGTGGTGTATTGCCCTGCCATTCTTGCGTTCAGCCGAAATCACAGGCTTTAATGAACACACCACCAATAGCCAAAACGCGATTGCTTATCTACACCAACAATTAATCGAAGAAGCTAAGCGTCGTAAAACCGATGATCAGGCCTTGATTCTGATGTCACATGCACATATGCAAGGTGGAGAAACTTCGGATTCAGAGCGTCCGATTATTATTGGCAATGAAGAAGCACTTTCTACCAGCCTGTTTGATGACAGTATCGATTATGTGGCACTTGGACATCTGCATAAACCGCAAAAGGTACAGCATCCCCATATTCGTTATAGTGGCTCTCCGATTCCACTGTCATTTAGTGAAATCAACTATAAGCACCAAGTGGTCGAAGTCACCGTTGATTCAACCCAACCAGAAAATAAGCTGGATTTTGAAGCATTGGCAATTCCGCGAAGTATTCAACTGCATAAAATTAAAGATGAACTCACAGCAGTCATGCAGCAGCTTAAAAACCTACCGAGTGGCCCTATCGAAAATATTGACCATCGTGAATATGTCGATATCGAATATCATACCGCGATTCCTCCACAGCCGAATTTGCGCCAACAATTCGAAGATGCCTTGCCGAAGGATCGCTACCGTCTGGTGCGTATTTCCAGACAATATTTATCGAATGAAAGTAATGCTGAAAACAAGCAGAGCATTAGCCTGGAGCCACCCACACCAGAAAAATTATTCCAGCAGATCTGGGAGAAAAAGGGCTATCACACCGATGATGAAGTCACCAAAGATTTCTTAAGTCTAGTGAATGAAGCACAGAAAAAACTTGAAGATGATCAAAGTTCTTAAGGATTTGCCATGAAAATTTTATCGATTCGACTAAAAAATCTGGCATCTCTTGCGGGTGAGCACTTTATTGATTTTGAGTGCGATCCTTTGGCCAATGCAGGCTTGATCGCGATTGTCGGGAAAACAGGTGCAGGTAAATCCACCATTTTAGATGCCATGTGTCTGGCACTCTTTAATAAAATTCCCCGCCTCAAAGAAAGTGATGGCAAGCTTCTGGACGTGGATGGTTCGGAGCTGCTGACCAACTCTCCCCTGACCGTTTTACGTCGCGGTACAGGACACGGCTTTGCTGAACTGTGTTTTGTGGCACAAGATCAGAAACATTATCAGGCACGTTGGGAAATTAAGCGTGCCCGTGAAAATGCCAGTGGTAAATTGCAAAGTGTACAGCGCTCACTCAAATGCCTGACCGATGGCGTGGTGGTTGCAGACAAAACTAAAGCCGTCGAAAGCCATATCCAGCAAATTACCCAACTCAGTTTTGAACAATTCACCCGTGCCGTTTTACTGGCACAATCGGAAGTTACCGCTTTTTTAAAAGCGCGTGATACCGAACGAGGCGAATTGCTGGAATACCTGACCAACTCCAGTATCTTTGCCAAAATTGGGCAACTGGCGTTTGAAAAAACCCGTGAAATGACCAACCAGCGCAAACAGCTGGAAAATGTTTTAGGTCATATTGAAATTCGTTCCGATGAGGAAGTTGCTGCCTTACAAACTCAATTTCAACAGACACAACAACAAGTCCAACAGCTTGAAACCGAACGAACACAACTCAAGCAACAACAGCAGTGGTTTGAACAACAACAAAAGCTTGAAAGTGAAATTATCTTCAAACAACAGCAGCATGAAACGCAGCTCAATGCCCATACTGCCCTCGCAACAGATCGCCAATTGCTTGAACAATTGGAAATCTTTTCCGAGATTCGTCCTGTTGTTTTTCAACAGCAGCAAATCCAAAAAACACTGCAACAACTTGAGCCACAGCTTCAACAAAAACAGCAACAGTTTAGTCGCTTAACCACAGAATTTGAGCAGGAAAAAATCCGCTATACGCAAGCGGAAACGGCGCTGCAACAGTTCCAGAATTTTGAGCTGCAACATCAAGATAAGTTGAGTCAGGTGCGTAAATACGTTCAGGAACGTGACTATATTGCCGAAGATTATAAAAAAACCAAAAGCAGACTGACGCTTATCGAAACCCAGCAACAACCTTTGCTACAACAGCAACAACAGCTTGAGCAGAGCCTCCAGAATATAGGCACACAACAGACATCCTGCCTTGAGCAATTACAGCAAAGTGCCCACTTCTCAACTTTAGATAAGGGCCTGCATGCTCATGTACAACAATTAGAGCAGTTTATTCAGCATTATCAAAAAGTTGAAAATACGCTGGGGAATATTCAACAGGCTCAAAGCAAACTTGAGCAAGATAAAAGCCAACTTGAGCAATTGATCACGCAGTTTGGTACAACACAGCAGATTGATCGTACCCTTGAGCAGAAACAGACACAGAAAGAGCAAGTGTTGACTCAGCTGAATCAAATGGATGTGATTCAACAAAAACTACAGCATCATTTTCAATTAAAAAATGAAGTCTCAGAGCTGCAACACACACTAAATACGATACAAGTTCAGTATCAACAGCTCGAGCAAAATACTCAAACAGTAGAAAGTGAATTTCAGGCAGCAAAAACCGAGCGGGAAAAATTACAGCTTATCCTGCAACAGCAACGCTTACTCCATACCGAGAATATTGAACATTTACGTGCCGAACTGAAACAAGGTGAAGCTTGTCTGGTCTGTGGCAGTACTGAACATCCCTATCGTGAGGATGAAAGTCCAGTTTCGAAAGCCCTATATGCATTACAGCAACAGCAGGAACAACAGGCGCTACAACAAGAGCAACAATCCTTCCAGCTTTGGCAGAATACACAGCAACAATTTACCCAACTTCAATCTGAGCAAAAACAGCGCCAAGCAGTCTTGCAACAAACTCAGGAAAAATTAAACGCTCAACAACAAGAGTTACAGCAATATCTGGCTCAAAGTCATATTCAACTCGATTTCAATTTAGCTCAACACGAGCTTGAGGCATCGTTAAAGCACTTAAGCGCTCAATCTACACAAACGAAACAACAGATTGATCAGCAATTACAACAACTCAATCAGGCCAGTAAACAGCAGTTTAATTTAAATCAGTCTATCCAGAACACGGCCTACCAATTGGAAACCGTACAGCAGTTACAACGACAGATTCAGCATATTGTGGATTGTCTGGATTCACATGAGAAAACACTTTGGCTGGAACAACCGCTTCGCCAATCACAACAGATTGTGCAGCGTTTAAAACAACGCCTGCAACAGCTTGATCATGCCGATGGACTGAGCAAACAACAACAGCACAGCACGCAACAGCTTAATTTATTAATATCAAATCTGAATAGTTTAAGTACGCAACATACTGAGCTAAATCAGCAATTGCAGGAAATTGCGAAAAAGGGTCAACAAAATAGTGAGGCTGCCAATCAACTCATTCTGGCAATGGCTGGTTCAACTGAATTGAAAGCCAATGAATGGTTGCATCAACATGATCAACAACGTCAGCAAGTGCAACATCAATATCAGCAGGTAAAGCAGAATTTTGAACAGGCACGACAAAACTTTGAGCAATACAAGAATGAACTAGAACAGCTCAAAGCACAGCATCAGCATAACCAACAATCATTCACACAATGCACAACAGAAATCGGTGCATGGTTGAAGCAGCATGTGCATTTTGAAGAACAGCAACTCAGTCAGTTGCTAGCCATTTCTTCAACGCAGGAACAGCAAATCCGCTTAACCCTACAAAACGCGGATCGTGTCTTGAGTGAAGCAGCCTATGCGCTTAAAACCGCGCAGCAGCTATCCAAGGAGCATCAGCAGCAACAGCCTGAGATTCAACATGAACAATTGATTGAATTGATTCAGCTAAATCAGGAAAAACTACAACAGCAACTTGAACAACGCGATCAATATAAAGTTCAACTCGAATTACATCAGCAAAACCTTGCCAAGCAAAAACAGTTTGCCGACCAGATCCAGCAAATTCAGCAACAGGAATATCGCTGGAATAAGATTTCGAGCTTGATTGGCGATTCTAAAGGCAAAGATTTCCGAGATTTGGCACAACAATATAATCTGGATATTTTGCTGGAATATGCCAATCAGCAATTGGCAATGCTATCGCAACGTTACACATTAAAGCGCTTGGAAAACTCACTCAGTCTGGCAATTATCGACCATGATATGGATGGTGAAACCCGTTCGGTTGCCTCTCTCTCTGGTGGAGAATCCTTCCTGACTGCCCTTGCGATTTCACTGGCGATTGCCAATATGGCCTCTGGCTCTATGAAAATCGAATCATTGTTTATTGATGAAGGTTTTGGGACGCTGGATGCATCATCCTTGCACATGGTGATGAATGCGCTGGATCAGTTGCAAAGCCAAGGTCGTAAAGTAATCTTAATTTCGCATATTCAGGAAATGCATGAACGGATTCCTGTACAGATTCAGGTACAACCTGTTGGATCAGGTTCGAGTCGGATTGAAGTAGTGGGCTAATGAACATTCAATTGCTTCATACAGAACTATTAAAGCACGGTATCCAGTTTGACACTGGCTTAACAGAAACTGAAATAGAAGCAATAGAGCAGCTTTTTAGATTTCTCTTTCCTTCTGATTTGAAGCTATTTTTAAAGTACGGACTTCCTGTTTCAGAAAATGAATGGAAATTTCCTCGCTGGAGAGAAGCACTTCATAGCGATAAAGCGAAAAATATGTTGATAGCGCAGCTCAACGGGCCTCATGAAGGCATTCTCTTTGATATTAAAAATGGCTTTTGGTTAGATCAATGGGGTGCCGCACCAGAGGAAATCTCAGACCGTCTGGTAATATTTGAGGAGCAGTTTAAAGCTTATCCGAAAATGATCCCTGTTTACTCTCATCGTTATATTCCGAGTACCCCCCTTGAAAAGGGAAATCCCATATTTTCAATCATGCAAACCGATATTATTTATTATGGGACAGACCTGATCAATTACTTTTGTAATGAATTCAACCTAAATAAAACACTGTTTGATCAACCGCAAGCCACTCCAAAACCGATTCAATTCTGGAGTCATCTTGTTGAATTAAATAATTATTAAGACTTTGCTGAATAATCCCTTGCACCAAATAACGCTGTCCCGACTCTCACCATGGTTGAACCCGCCGCAATCGCAGCTTCCAGATCAGCCGACATCCCCATACTTAAGGTATCCCAATCTTGCGGTTGTGCATGTTGAGATTTCACTTGGTCAAATAGTGCTTTGGCATCTGCAAATGCAGCATGATTTTCAGGCGCAGGAATGACCATCAAACCACGTAAACGGATGTGTGGAAGCTGGCTAATGTGCTTAACCAGCTCAGCCACTTCTTCTGGCTGGCAACCATCTTTTGAATCTTGTCCATCAATATTCACTTGTAGGCAAATATTTAACGGCGCTTGCGATTCCAAACGCTGGCTAGATAAACGCTCGGCAATAATCAAACGGTCAACCCCGTGTACCCAATCAAACTTCTCAGCCAAATGCTTAGTTTTATTACGTTGCACATGACCAATAAAATGCCACTCGATCTCCAGCTCTTTGAGTTCTTCAATTTTTTCCAGCGCTTCCTGTAAATAATTTTCACCAAAACAGCGCTGTCCCACTGCGTACATTTCACGCAGGTTTGAAGCAGGATGGGTCTTTGAAACGGCTAACAATTGCACAGTCGCAGGATCACGTTGAACACGCTGACAGGCGTGTTCTATTTGATTTAAAACAGTTTGACGGGATTGTTGCGATTGATTCATTGACACAGTTCTCATTTACGAAATGTTTTTTTGCTTTCCCATTCTTTAAGGTGTTGGTAAGCCTGAATGAAAGCCTTATATTATTCTACAAAATAATGAGACTTTTGAGTTTGTTTCGGGGAAATTATGGATATTACAGAATTACTCGCCTTTTCGGTTAAAAACGGTGCATCAGATTTACACCTTTCAGCGGGTATGCCTCCGATGATTCGTGTAGATGGTGAAGTACGTCGTATCAATTTACCAGCACTTGAACATAAAGATGTACACCGTTTAGTGTACGACATTATGAATGATAAACAACGTCGTGATTTTGAAGAAGATCTAGAAACTGACTTTTCATTTGAAGTACCGAATATTGCTCGTTTCCGTGTCAATGCATTTAATCAGAACCGTGGTGCTGGAGCGGTATTCCGTACCATTCCATCGAAAGTGTTGACCATGGAAGATTTGGGACTCGGCACAATTTTCAAGGAAATTTGTGATTATCCTCGTGGGATTGTGCTTGTCACAGGCCCAACAGGTTCGGGTAAGTCGACAACGCTTGCAGCGATGATCGACTATATTAATGAAAACCGTTATGACCATATTTTAACGGTAGAAGATCCAATCGAATTTGTACACCAGTCGAAAAAATGTCTGATCAACCAGCGTGAAGTACACCGCGATACACATGGCTTTAATGCCGCACTTCGTTCCGCCCTCCGTGAAGACCCTGACATTATTCTGGTCGGTGAGATGCGTGACCTTGAAACCATTCGCTTGGCATTGACCGCGGCAGAAACAGGTCACTTGGTTTTTGGTACCCTGCATACGACTTCTGCCGCAAAAACCATTGACCGTGTGATCGACGTATTCCCTGCTGAAGAAAAAGACATGGTTCGTGCCATGTTGTCTGAATCTTTGCAAGCGGTCATTTCACAAACGCTATTAAAGAAGAATGGCGGTGGTCGTGTGGCTGCACATGAAATCATGATCGGGATTCCTGCAATCCGTAACCTTGTGCGTGAAAATAAAGTCGCACAAATGTACTCTGCCATTCAAACTGGCGCCAACTACGGCATGACCACTTTGGATCAAAGTTTAAAAACATTGGTGTCTAAAGGTTTAATTAGCCCGCAAACGGCTCGTACGGTGGCGAAACAGCCTGAGTCATTCCTATAAAAATAAAGGGATTAGAGAGATATCATGGACTTTAATGATTTACTCAATTTGATGATTCAACAAAATGCCTCGGACTTATTTGTCACGGCAGACGTTGAACCTTCAATGAAAATTAACGGGCAGATTGTGCCTGTTTCAAAAACCAAGCTGTCAGGAGAAATTGTCGGTCAGTTGGTACAGTCCATCATGACGGACAAACAGCGTAAAGAATTTGTCGATACACGCGAATGCAACTTTGCCATCATGAATCGTGAAAAGACCGCACGTTTTCGTGTCAGTGCTTTTCAGCAGCGTGATATGCCGGGCATGGTGTTACGTAAAATCGAAACCCATATTCCAACCATGGATGACCTGAAACTGCCTGAAGTTCTGAAAGAACTGGCGATGACCAAACGCGGCATCATCATTTTTGTAGGGGCAACAGGTACAGGTAAGTCGACCTCCCTCGCTTCAATGATTGGTTTCCGCAACCAGAATTCTAAAGGTCATATTATTACCATTGAAGATCCGATCGAATTTGTGCATCAACATGCAGGTTGCATTGTGACACAACGTGAAGTGGGCATTGATACCGATTCATTTGAAGTGGCATTGAAAAATACGCTACGTCAGGCACCAGATGTGATCTTGATTGGTGAGATTCGCTCTCGTGAAACTATGGACTATGCGATTGCCTTCGCAGAAACTGGTCACTTGGTACTCGCGACCCTGCACGCCAACAATGCCAACCAAGCCTTAGACCGTATTATTCACTTCTTTGAAGCTGATCGTCATAGCCAGCTGTATATGGACTTGTCGTTGAACTTAAAAGCATTGGTGGCACAACAGTTAATTCCAACGCCTGACGGCAATTCGCGTCGTGCTGCGATTGAGATTCTGATTAACACCCCGCTTCTGGCCGACTATATCCGTAAAGGTGAAATTCATGAGATTAAAGATCTGATGAAACGTTCACGCGAACTAGGCATGCAGACTTTCGATCAGGCTTTATTTGACCTTTATAAAGCAGGTCAGATTACCTATAAGGATGCATTGAAGCATGCAGACTCACCAAACGATCTACGTCTCACCATCAAACTTTCAGAAGAAGGCGCAGACCAGTTATTGAGTGCCAGCCGCAACATTACCTTTGATGGTCAATAATTCAAACTAAGCCATTAAAAAAAGGGAAGGTTTTTGTAACCTTCCCTTTTTATTTGTTCAATTTTCGTGAACTTTAATTTTTTAACTCAACTCAGCTTATTTTTTACGATAAGCCTCTTGGCATTCTGCATCACTGCAATAACCGTAAAGGTTTAAAGAATGGCCAGTTAAAGCAAATTGATGTTTATCAGCAACAGCGTGTTGTTCTTGCTCGATAATATCATTAGTAAATTCAACAACTTTGTTACAGTTCAAGCAAACGAGGTGATCATGATGATCTTCTTGCATGATTTCGAAAACAGAATGGTTGTTTTCAAAATGGTGACGCTGAATGATACCGGCAGCTTCGAATTGTGTTAACACACGGTAAACCGTTGCTAGACCCACATCTTCACCCTGCTCAAGCAAAGTTTTATAAATATCTTCAGCACTTAAATGATGTTGTTTTGAATTTTCTAATAATTCCAAAATCTTAATACGAGGAAGGGTAACTTTAAGTCCAGCTTTGCGTAAGTCTTGATTGGAAATCGGCATAAAAAAAGGTCTCTCAACAAATCTTAAGTTGGAATAGGCAATAGAGTTTAGATGCAGTATGATCTATCCTTGAACCAAATGCATCATCATTTATCAGGATAGTGTAGCAAAATGCAAAAAATCATGCTGGCGTTGTTCGTCACTTCAGTACTTAGCGGTTGTTCAGTCTTTGGTGTTTATAAAGTCGATATTCCACAGGGAACACCATTAACCAAAGCACAAGCATCTCAAGTACAAGTGGGCATGAGCTTTCAGCAAGTCCGTTTCTTGCTTGGTAGCCCAACAGTTACAGATCCTTTGAACCCACAACGTTGGGACTATATCTACAACTACATCCCGGGAACTTATGCCAAAAAAGCAAAAATACCTGCGGCACACGGTCAGCATTTAAAAGTTTATTTTGATGCGAATGGTAATGTTGAACGTCTGGAAGGCTTAGATACGATTCCAGAATCACAACCTGGTTTACCGGCATCAAAAGAAGCGATTTTGACTGCGCCCCCACTATAACGGCTTTGCAGTAAAAAGAAACCCCTCATCGAGATAATCGTGAGGGGTTTTCTTTATTAGCTTGATGGTCTAAAACGATTACCTTTGATAAATCGCCCAACAGGATTCTTTTCAGCCCGTTTACGGCGGATATCTTTGGGATTGATGGTCAAAGGCCGATAAATCTCAACACGATCACCAGCTTGTAACAAAGTCTCTGCTTCAATCTTGTTGCCAAAAATCCCCAAGTGTAAAACTTCTGGCAGGCTCACCTGCTCGGCTAAGCCACTGGCATCAATTGCCTGCTGAGCCGTCATTCCCTCACTGAATGCAACAGTCAGATGAAATTGCTGTTCAGGCGTTGTATAAGCCAGCCAAACTTGTTTTACCTGTTCCATTAGATCACTTGCCCAATAACCGCAATAATTGCGACCACAATTGAAAGCGGTAAGATGATACGGATCGCAATACGCCAGATGTTATAGAACAATTCATTGCTAAAACCCATCGCTTTACGTAGATGACTGATCTTCATGATCCAGCCAGCAAACAATGCATAGACTAGGCAAATGATGAGACCCCATAACATCAACAAGGTATTAAAAATTTGCTCAACTTGTGGCACTGCCCATACCGCAATCGCTGCAAGCAAAATTGCCCATTGAACCACAACTGCCAGCTGGCGCTGCGCCAGTTGCTCTTTTGCAAACTGGATTAACAAAGCAGCCGACATCAGTGCAGCAAAACCCCATGCCAAAGCAGGAAGCTGAGCCTGAACAGAGAAGAAGCCAAATGCAATCACGGCAAGAAGCTGAGCAATCCAGATCGGTAAAACTGAAGTGGTTGCAGCTTCCTGCTTTTTCACCACAGCTAGGCTACTCTGCCAATATAAGCCCAAACCTAAACCACTTGCGACCAAGGCAAGTACTGTCGCATTGCCCCACTCGCTAAACTCCACACCTGTCCAGTGCCATGCCTGTAACTGAGTACCCATCACATTGGCAAGGATAAACGCAGCAACGACACCGATGGTTGTCAAAGCAATAAGGAATTGACGAGGGATAAAAGAAAGTGCAAATGCAACAACAGCAAGAATCGCGAATAAAATCTGGCTCGAAATATTTAATGCCAGTTGTTCATTCACCACATGGCTTGCAGTATTTAGTACACTACCTGCAAAAAACGGGACGAAAACAACTGCTAACCACCCGACGACACGCCATCTTGGCGAAGCATCGGCATCACGTGTAAGGCTTGAAAGTGCTTGTAATGCGGTCGTTTGCGAACGCTTTGCTAAAGCGATTTCAAGATAACCGATTGGCAATGCCAATAAAATCATGGTGCCTAACCACAGCAACCAGAAATCGAACTGACGATCAATCTGGATACCTACAGTTGGTGCCAATGTGGTAATCATGACAAAAGATAGGCAAAACGCCATCACTGGGGCAAACCAGCGTGACAGAGTTGTGTCCTGCATAATGCATTCCTTGAAAAATCTTTGAACTCATTGCGCTTTATGGTGTTTGCAATGAAATATTCAATCTATTTTGCCTTTCTCACGCTTGAAAATCAAAACAAAAGATATCGAAAGAAAAAAGCAAATCACCCAGTCAAGATGATTTGCTGCGCACCAGTTATTATTTTTTAATTAGATCCCTTGTATATCACTCATACCAACCTTATTATTTTTTATAACAAGGGATCTTTTTTTATTATCTTTTTATTATGAGAAGAATCGAGAAAACCAGTTCTTCCCTTTTTTCTTTTCATTTTCTTTAATAATACCAATCATATTTTCTTTGACAGCACCAACATAATCAGCATCATCATGACGAATATGATTAATCAACCACTTTGATAGTGCTTCATGCAACTCACTATCAATTTCCTGCCCCAACTCAAAACGCTGACGATAAGTCTCTATCTTTTTGATAAATAAGTCATGTACTCGCTTATGTGGTACACGATACTTATAGTTCGCTTCTTCCTGCAAACTTTCTTCAAAGGTAAAATGAGACTGGGTATAATCAATAATATTATCCAGAATCCCCTTTAACTTCGCACGGTCATCGTCTTCTTTTAATTCATCAATTTCATTAATATAATCTAGAATACGACGATGTTGATCATCAATTACTTCTATTCCTGTATTATATTCGACAGACCATTTCATCCCCATATCAAACCCCAAACCATATTTGATTTATTGAATACAAATATAATATCGACAAAAGATTTAAATAAAAACGCAGCATTTTTGTCAGGTTTGCAATTTTTATGTATAAAATAAAATAAGCTGTTGTTTTATATTTAATTTAATATTTTTACCAACTAAAACGCTCAAGTATTTTTTAACCAACAAGAAAAACTATCTATCTAATTTTATTGATATAACCAGAAAAATGAGAACTAATTTTTTAATAAAAAACAGTTCAAACATATATTCTGGTTATATCTTCTATATTAATACTGATCTGCTTTAGTTATTCGTTTTAATGCAGGATTTTCTGCTTCGCGGATTAAACGCTCTACTCGTGTTAAAGCATGCAAAATCGGTTTACCACACTGGAATAAGATCATTTCCCCAGGCTGGTATGCAGTCCATGCTTCATTATGCGTTAAAGGCTCAGTGGTAATCACCGCCACACGATCTTCAGGTGTCGTGACCTGACTAAAATCGACCTCTACATCCAGATCAATTAAATGTGCATGTTGAAAAGGATATTCACGTACCAACCAATGCAGTTTGGTAGTGGCATAGCTATACAGTGCCTTACCATTCGACAAGCAGAAATTAAACGTTCCGTGCTCGGCAATTTGTGGAGAAATACGTTCTAATAGTGAAAAAATCTCTTCTAAACTTGGCTCGGTATAGCCAAATGCCTCAACCATCTGATCTAGTAAATAGCAAAATGCCAGCTCACTATCCGTATTGCCGACAGGTTCAAAACGCCCGCTAAGCTCAGGCTTAAAGTCATGCAAATCGCCATTATGGGCAAAAATCCAGTGTCTGCCCCATAACTCACGCAAGAAAGGATGTGAATTCTCTAAATTGATTTTGCCCTGTGTGGCTTTGCGGATATGGGCAATGACATTACGAGACTTGATCGGATAGTTACGAATCAGATCCGCAATTGGAGATTCTACTGCCGATTGATTATCGACAAACAAACGGCAGGCTTTGTCTTCAAAGAATGCGATACCAAAGCCATCACAATGATCAGATGTGACCCCTGCTCGTTGGGAGAACCCACGAAACGAAAAGGTAATATCTGTCGGGGTAGCACAATTCATTCCTAATAGCTGGCACATATCTTTTAACTATCTAACATCTACGCCTATTGTGCATGAGGTTGAGATCGCTTGTAAATCTTAATATGTGCTCACTATTGGACAAGGAATGATATAAGACTAACGTTGCACCATTTTGTTCATGACAAAAGACATGGCAATCTTATTCACTTCCAAAAACACAAAATAATCCAGACATTTAAAATCTTCATCATAAAATGCCTGTTTTGAAAGTTTCGATTGCATGCCTAAATAGGTTTGGAATAATTTTGGCATCCGTTCATCTTGCGGAAAACTATAGTCAGGACGCTCGGGTTCAAAGCTACGTTTTGAGCGGATATCAATCGTCTGATGCTCACCCAACTGTTGAATCTGACGATGGGTATAATAAGCACGCGCCAAATTATCTTCTAAATGAATACTGACACAGCCCATTAAGTACTTGGCTCGCATCGACCACAGTACTTTAGGCGTCAGATTCAACCAGAGCATAGAGAGCGCTTTACCCGAACGGAACTTTGGATGAACACAAGTTCGTCCAATTTCTAAAACACTTGGTAAATGTGATAAATGCGGAACAATTTCGAATTCCTGAGCGCTATAACTCTGCCCGATTTCATGGCCTTGAAATAATTTTAATCGAGTATAGGCAACAATTTCACCTGTCCACTTCTCACGTAAAACGGCATGTTCACAGCCAAAATCATAAAGGTCTTGATCTAAACCATCTTCAAAATGCATCCCAAATTGATGGCTAAATTGTGTAGCTCTAAAACGTTGTACATCTTGTAATTCTTTTAAATTATCCACCCATTCAAAACGGAACTGGTTTTGAGCTGGTTTGTGGCGTAAAGGTAAAGTCAATGTCTGGCGATATTGATTTAATTTTTCTAGCATAATGAAAGCTCCTTATGGCTAGATTTACCTTAAAGCGCTTAAATGACATTGAGATGACTAAAACATGAACAACACATGACGAAAAAAAGAGGCTAATTTAAGGCCCCTTTTTGTTTTCATCAGCAGAATTAATGCTTGACGCGATTGGTAATTAAAGTACCCACACCATGATCAGTAAAGATTTCTAACAAACTTGCATGCGGTACACGTCCATCAACGATATGCGCACTGACTACACCACCTTTTACCGCATCCAGTGCACAACCCACTTTTGGAATCATGCCACCATAAATCACACCTGTTTCAATTAGACGATCAACTTCTTGCGTGGTCAGACCCGTTAACAAGTTTTTATTTTCGTCCAGTACACCAGTGATATTGGTCAATAAAATCAGTTTTTCTGCGCCTAATGCTTCTGCAACTTTTCCAGCCACAAGGTCAGCATTGATATTATAAGTATTGCCATCCTCATCTACACCGAGTGGTGCAATAACAGGAATAAAATCACTTTGGGTAAACATTTCAAGGACGTCAGTTTTTACACCTGTAACTTCGCCAACCATACCCAAGTCAATTTGTGAAACGGAACCATCTGCTTCCTGTTTTTCCATCAACAATTTACGTGCGCGCAGCAAATTGCCATCTTTACCCGTTAAACCAATGGCACGACCACCATGTTTATTGATCAGGTTAACGATCGATTTATTAACGCTACCACCAAGTACCATCTCAACCACTTCCATGGTTGCTTCATCGGTCACGCGCATGCCATCAATACGGTCAGATTCTTGTCCTAAACGTTTTAATAATGAATCAACTTGTGGGCCGCCACCATGTACAACGATCGGATTTAAACCTACTGTTTTTAACAAAACAATGTCGCGGGCAAATGAACTTTCCAACTCCGGATCAGTCATCGCATTACCACCATATTTTACAACCAACGTTTTTCCTGCAAATCGTTGGATATACGGCAAAGCTTCAATCAAAATTTTTGCTTTATCAATGCCGATATGTTCATGTGGCATGCGTCTCTCCTTATTAAGCCTGTGCGAGTTCTTGTGCAATCTGTGGATAATGGTCTTGCAACATAGAAACAAATGTCTGGCGAATTTCAACTAACCGATCCGGATTGTCTGCATCGAAGCGGACGGTAAAATATTCACCAGTATTTGATGCTCGAATAATGCCAAAACCATCATCAAAATCAAGTCTTACACCATCTATTTTACTTAAACGTGCGCCTAAACGGTGACTTAAAATCTCGATCTCATCTAAAACCTGTTTCGGATTGGCATCATGCGTGTTGATATAAGTATCTTCGGTGCAGTAACGTTCAGGGTAAATACTCAATAATTCAGACAAGCTTTTTGCCGTTGATTGTGTGAGATATTCCATCACACGCAAAGCCGCATAGAGACCATCATCATAGCCATAACCACGTCCGTCGTTAAAGACATAATGGCCTGCATATTCGCCACCAAAGACCGCAGCACCTTTGGATTGAGATAAATAAGCCCGTAAAAAACTGCTTCCTGTACGGATCATTTTAGCCTGTCCCGCAAGTTGCTGAACCGTGTCAGACACCATACGCGAACATTTCACATCAAAAACAATTTCTTTTTGTGGATGCTGCTGTAAACAGATCTGTGCAAATAAGGACAGCAAGCGATCAGGGCTAATAATCGTGGCCTGCTCATCTAGCAAAACGACACGATCCCCATCCCCATCTAAAGCAATACCAAGATCGGCCTGTTCTGACAAAATCGCTGCCTGTAATTGCTTTAAATGCTCAGCATGAGAAGGATCTGGTGCATGATCGGGGAAATGTCCATTGGCTTCACAACGTAATGCAACCACTTCACAACCTAACTTTTCCAGCACCAGTTTTGCACAATGGCCTGCTGAACCATGTAAACCATCAAGAGCAACTTTTAATGGTCGAGCCAATTGAATATCATCAATTAATGCGTGTTGATACTGTAAACAATATTGCGGAATAGTGTGATGCGAGCGGATATCTGAGGAAAAATATTCTTTGGCAGTCGGTAGAGAAATTTGCGCGAGTTGACCAACGGATTGAATCGTTTCAGGACTCGGAGGCTCTCCTTTGACAATCCACTTAATTCCGTTATCAGACTTTGGATTATGGCTTGCAGTCACCATAATGCCATTCCCACCAAAATCACGGGCAATGTAATACATCATCGGTGATGAGCAGCAACCAATACTAGTCACTTGCAGACCTTCTTGTTGAAGCGCGTGCTGAATAATTTCAGCATAATGAGGGCTGGTTAATCGCGCATCATAACCAACAACAACCTGATTCTGTCCAGCATTTTTATATTGTAAAGCTAAGGCGTGGGCAATTGAACAAATAATATTTGGCGTGAGATTTGAAAGTTTTCCGCGAATATCATAAGCACGAAAAATATTCAAAGGAAATGTTTGTTGTATATTCACAGCAAGCCCCTATTTTTATAATCATTCAATTATTCAAAAATGGCGAAATTATTAAGTAATTAATTAACCCTTGTTCAGAAAAATTAAAATAATTAATCAGTTGCTTTGTAATATACTTTAAACAAACAATCAATATGAAAAATGCAATGTTTTCCAGTAAAACATTGCATTTTAAGTGATATTTACCGGAAAATTATTGCTTACCCGTATGTCCGAAACCACCAGCACCGCGCTCAGTTGCAACAAATTCACTCACTTGTTCAAACTCAGCTTGTACCACTGGTACAAGAACATATTGTGCCAAACGCTCACCTGGTTCTAAACGGAATGTATTTTGACCACGGTTCCAGACAGATACCATCAATTCACCTTGATAATCTGAATCAATCAAACCAACCAAGTTACCTAAAACGATCCCGTGTTTATGGCCTAGACCTGAACGAGGCAAAATCAAACCAGCAAAGTTTGGATCTTCGATATAAATCGCCAAACCAGTTTTAACCAGAATAGTTTCACCTGGCGCAATATCAATCGCTGCATCTAAACATGCACGTAAATCTAAACCTGCCGAACCTGTGGTTGCATAAGAAGGCAAAGCCCACTCTTGACCTAAACGCGCATCTAATACTTTAACTTGGACTTTCATAAAGCTAACCTTTCGAATATAAAACTTCTACTTCCAAAGACTAGAAGATATGTAATCAACTAATCTTTTAAATTTCTCATAAAATTTGAATACAAATCCCAATCTGGTTGATAAGTTTCAACAATTTTTATTGGATAAATTTTCTTACCCTTTAAAACTTTATTGAATTTCTTTTTCCAAACAATCGGATTTTTTACATACCAGACCCATTCTTTTCTAGAGTTTCCAGTTACAACTAAAACTAGTTGGCCTAGATCTTTGGTATCTAATTTAGAAATATCTTCTTCAAAATCAAATTGTGCACCCATTGTTGGAGAATCAGGCATTCCACTCTTATTAATATCTGAGTAATGCCAATAAATTCTCAATAAATATGGATAATTCGACTTGACTATACCTTCTGCATATTTGCCACGAAATACTAGAACTTTTCCATTTTCAAAACCTTTTGCAGTAAAATAGGTTTCTTCTGCTGTTACGGTTTGGCTAAAAAACAGCAATGATAGAAAAGTAATAAAAATATATCGCTTCACAAAAAACTATCGTTTCAACAATGCTTTTAAATTGGCAAGATACTGCTGCGCTTGCTCTTTTGGATCAACATTCGGCGCCAGTTTCTTTTTACGGCCATGCCATTCCAGATCATCTTGTGGCATTTCATCCAAGAAGCGACTTGGCGTCATCTGACGCATTTGTCCACCGTTCTTACGCTGTTCTGCCAGTGTCAAAGTGAGCCCTTGGCGCGCACGGGTAATCCCCACATACATCAAACGACGTTCTTCTTCGATGGTTTCCGATGCAATCGAGTTCTTGTGTGGTAACAGTTCTTCTTCCAGACCAATCATATACACATAAGGGAACTCCAGACCTTTTGCCGCATGCAAAGTCAACAAGTTCACTTTATCGGTGTCTTCTTCTTCCTGTTGCTGCTCAAGCATATCCAGCAGTACCAGTTTACGAATCACGCTTTCAATATTTTTCTCATCGACATCGTCAGTACGATTCAATAAGTTTTGAATACTGCTATATAAACTTTCGATGCTATCGAGCTTGGTTTTTTCCTGAGCAGGTGTCGCCGCCTGTTCACGAATATAATCGATATAACCCGCTTCATTGATCATCTGACGAACCTTTGGCATCGGCTCATCATCGTCAAGTAACTCACGGGTAAATGTCGCAATAAAATCAGCAAACTCATGCAATTGTGTTGCAGCTTTCTTCGGTAACACCATGCTTAAGCGCTGGTCAGAAGATGCTGTGAGCAAAGACAAGGTATTTTCTTGGGCAAATAAACCCAGCTTTTCCAAAGTCACTGGCCCAATCGCACGTTTTGGCGTATTAATAATACGCAAGAATGCACTGTCATCTTCAGGGTTAATGATGAGACGTAAATAGCTCATCACATCCTTAATCTCTGCACGCGCGAAGAACGACTGACCACCCGACAGTTTATAAGGGATTTGCATCTGACGTAATTGGGTTTCAATGACACGCGCCTGGAAGTTTCCGCGATATAGCACCGCATAATCTTTCCAGTTTTTACCGTTCATCAATTTGTGCGTGATCAGATCTTTGACCACGCGTTCTGCTTCATCATCGTCATTTAAGCAGGTAATGACACGAATGGTTTCGCCATGACCTTTATCACTCCACAATTTCTTATCGAAAATATGCGGGTTGTTCTCAATCACGGCATTGGCCGCTTTTAGAATACGACTGGTTGAACGATAGTTCTGCTCAAGTTTGATGACTTTTAGATTATGGAAGTCATCCTTCAATAACGCCATGTTTTCAGGCTTTGCACCACGCCATGCATAAATGGACTGGTCATCATCACCTACGGCGGTGAACTGCCCCATCACCCCAACCAAAAGCTTAACAAGGGTATATTGCGCAGTATTGGTATCCTGATATTCATCGACCAGTAAATAGCGAACGCGGTTTTGCCATTTGTCACGTACTTCAGCATTTTCCTGAAGCAAACGTGTCGGCATCACGATCAGGTCATCAAAGTCTACGGCGTTATAGGCACGTAAGTTACGCTCATAGAGCTGATAAAGATGTGCAAACTGGACATCTTCAACCGTTTCACAAGTTGAATGTGCTTGTTCTGGAACGATAAGATCGTTTTTCCAGTCTGAAATTTTCTTCATTGCCTTGGCAAGAAGTTCTTTACTCTCTGCCCCTGACAAATTATCACGCTGCATCAAATCCATCAGGATTCGCTTACAGTCATCCGCATCTAAAATAGAAAAGTTGTTTTTAAGCGGTAAATGTTTTAATTCAAGACGAAGTAAATTCAAACCAAAAGTATGGAAGGTCGAAACCGAAAGTCCTTTCGCCTCTTCACGTGAAAGCAATTTACCTACACGTTCTTTCATTTCACGTGCAGCCTTATTTGTAAAGGTCATTGCCGTAATACGATAGGCTGGAATACCACATTGTTGTACCAAGAAAGCCACTTTTCGGGTAATTACTGAAGTTTTACCCGAACCTGCACCTGCGAGTACCAACAAAGGCCCCTGAACATATTTCATGGCTTCAAGTTGCTTGTCATTAAGTTGACTGGCAGATGACATTGGTTATTCCTCTCTCGTTTCCGAGCCTGATTTTTCGAGCACAATTATAGACATCTATGTTTTAGAATCCCAATAGTAAATCTAGGGATATGTATAAATTATGATGCCTTATACAAATGGTACGCCACGGCTTGTCGCCTGACTGGATCGACAATAAAAAAAACCACCCGAAGGTGGTTTTTTAGAAATCAGTAAAAATTACTGTTTTGCATAAATGCTGATTTCTACACGACGGTTTTGCTCTTTACCAGCAGCAGTCGCGTTTGAAGCGATCGGGTTAGAAGAACCATAACCTTGCGCATCGATACGGCTAGAAGATACGCCTTGACCAGCTAAGTAGTTTTTAACTGATTGAGCACGTGCTTGAGATAATGGGATGTTGATTGAATCGTTACCCGTATTATCTGTATAACCAGTTACAAGAATCGCACTCTTGTTATCTTCACCTAAAGTTTGCGCTACTTTGTTTAAAGTGCTGTAGAAGTTAGGTTTGATGTTTGATTTGTTTGTATCAAAGGTAATGCTACCAGGCATGATTAACTGAACAGAACCATCTGGGTTACGGCCTACTTCTACGCCAGTACCAGCCATTTGCTCACGTAATTTTTTCTCTTTATTGTCGAGATATAAACCACCAGCAGCACCAAGAACAGCACCGATTGCCGCAGCACGGTTGTTTTGCTTACTTGTATTTGCGTTACCTTTAGATACGCCATAACCCGCAGCTGCACCAATTAATGCACCTAGAGCAGATTTGTCATATTCTACGCCACCGATGTTATTACCTGTAGTTTGGCAACCAGAAAGTACCAATCCAGCCCCTACGAGTGTTGAAATTACTAATGCACGCATTGCGTAGCTCCTGTCTATGTATTTTGTTGTCTGGACAAATAATGAATGAGAAAACTGGCCTAGACCATTGATATTTTGTTAATAATAAACACTTTATTTGTATTTTTGTAATATTTTGATGCATTTTACTTGAATAAAGCACCACAATTTCTTCATGTTTATGGTTTTCACACAATAAATGTTTTATGTGACAATCATCACATACATAAAAATCCGCTTTCCCTCCTTCAAAAATCACATTTAATCGGAAAAAAGCAGTGTTAACCCGCCTAAATATATAAAAATTGTCAACATCTGAAAATATACAGTTGTATTTCAACATCTGTTGTTTATAGTTGGAACATCTCTTTTTTCAAACATCTGCACTCAAGGCTCGATTTATGTCTAACGCCAATAAAAAAGCGTCCTTATTGCAAAAAGTCAGTAAAGGATTAACCGTTAGTTCAGTCATTACAGGAAGTACATTTTTTCATGGCCCACCTGTACTGGCATTAGGTTTAACCAAATTATTTAAAAAATCATCAAAAGTAGACGAAACCAATATTCAGATTACCAACAGTTGGTTAGGGGTAAATAACTGGTTAATTGACAATGTATTGCCAGATTTACACTGGGATATCAGTATTGATAAAAGTCTCGACCTGAATCTGCAAGGTCGATATATGATGATGTGTAACCATCAAAGCTGGGTCGATACCACAGTCAATCAGTATTTTGGCCTAACACGTATGCCGCTGACCCGCTTCTTTACCAAATGGGAACTTATTTTTATTCCATTTGTCGGGCAGGCATTTAAAATCCTCGGCTTCCCTATGATGAAACGTCATACCAAAGAGCAAATCGCGAAGAATCCCGAACTAAAATCACGCGATATGCTGGAAGCACGTAAAGCTTGTGAACAGTTACTTAGTCAACCTTTTACCTTACTCAACTATTTAGAAGGGACCCGTTTTACTCCTGAAAAACATGCTGCACAGCAATCCCCTTATCAAAACCTGCTTAAACCTAAAGCAGGCGGTCTTGCCTTAGCATTGAATATTCTTGGGGATAAAATTGATGCTTTGGTCGATATGACTATTGTTTATCCAGACGGTGCACCGGGCTACGGCGAATTCTGGCTCGGTGATGTATCTCGTATTGCAGTAGATTTACGTAAAATAGATATTCCAGAGTGGGTACTTGGTGGTAATTATGAGGATGATCCCGTTTATCGTGAACGCTTCCAGAAATGGGTGGATCAGATCTGGACTGAAAAAGACCAGTTGATTAGCCAAATGAAAGCCAAATACCAGCAATAGTTTCAAAAGGAATTGTAGTAAGACATGACCCAGCAGGACTCAGGAAAGAACTCTAAATATAACTATGTCAATCCGAACAGCAAATTCTTTAAGCTGTTTTTGGTCTATGACATTTTTATGGTCTTTATTATTGTTTTTAACCTGTTCTGCTTAGGCATGAACTTTTTCTTGATGAGCAATATCGGGTCTTGGTTTTTTAATACCATCCAACTCCCGACGGTGCTGGAGTTTTATCGAACCCATTTACACCCGTGGGTAATTACTACTGAAGCGTGGTTTATTATATTTTTAATTGTAGAACTGGTCATTCGCTGGTTTCTTTCAATCGTACAAAAACACCATGCACGCTGGTGGTTCTTCCCTTTCATTCACTGGTATGAAATTCTTGCGGTGATCCCGCATTTCCGTTTTTTACGTTTATTCCGTGCCGGGATCATCGCTTATCGTTTATATGAGCTGGGCTACAAAGTCGTACCAGATGGAATCCGGATTAAAGCCGTCTTTTATTATCGCGTAGTCATGGAAGAATTATCAGATCGTGTAGTCATCACCGTGATTGATGGCATTCGTCATGAGCTGCAAACCAGTTCACAGCACAAAAAAATCATTCATGATCTGGTTGATCATCATCGTCAGCTGTTTACGGTCACCTTGGCTTCTCTGCTACAAGAGTCACTTGCAACAGCGTTACAACAACAGCAACCTTTAATTACCCAAAAAGTCGGCGTTATTGTCAATCAGGCTATTGAAGATACGCCTGAACTGACGCAACTCTTACGCCTGATTCCGATTGTTGGGGGAAGAATCGAGCAACAGATTCAAAGTATTGGTCAACGTTTAGGTGAGAATATCAGTGCAGGTTTGATCGAGCCATTTACAGCAGGCTCAACTCAACGACCGAATGAAAATTATCAATATATTGCAGAGCAAGCCAGCCAGTTGAATATTGATAATCAATATCTGGAAGAACTGGTCGAATCGGTCGTATTTGAAAGCCTTGAAGCGATAAGAAAACAAGTAAAAGTGAAGCAATGGCAGCAGATTTTGCAAGAATCTGATCAATTGGATAAAAAAGCGGAATGATTACAAGAAAAATTACCAATCGAGCTAGAGAATTCGTGTAATTTGTTCTAGCATTTGCTTTTATTTACAACTGCTTTAACACAATAGAGCGCTTAAAAAGCCCTGAAGGATAAATTATGGCTGATATACGGATTACGGGCAGAATGGTGAATTTTAGTCGACTCACGTTCGACACAAATGACCATAATGCAATCCGACAGCAACTTACCAGCACGCTGAATGAAGGTTCTTATATCGGCACATTGGTCATTATTGACAGTACTGTTGAGCAAGAACTGATTGCATTAATTCAGCTCTTGATTGATCTGGGTTTACAGCCTATGGCAGTGATTGATGGCATTCTGGGTGATGAAGCCCGCGCCATTCAATTCCCTGTTTTACCCGTAGATCAGCCATTGCAACGTATCAAGGCATCTAAAGAACAGGTGGTTGATCCAGCCCCAGCGAAAGCAGCGGATAATTCAGCAATACAAACACCACAAAAAAACACATCGAATGCATATATCACCTCGTATCATGATGAAATTTTGCGTACAGGCCAATGTTTGGTGCAAGATCAGGGTGATATCATTTTAAATGCAGGCATGAATAGTGGTTCGGAAGTCATTGCATCTGGAAATATTCACATTTATGGCAATGCTCGTGGTAGAGTCATTGCAGGTGCAGGTGGACAAGCTGCAGCACGTATTTTCTGCCACTCGTTAGAAGCCGAATTAATCTCGATTGCAGGGACGTATTGTGTTGCAGATGATATTCCAAAAGATATGATCAAAAAGCCTGTACATATTTATTTAAATAACAAGCAAGAACTTGAATTTGAGGCCTTGCAGTTTTAATTTATCTCATTAAACACCAAAAAAGCCCTTTTAGGGGCGTATGACCATAAATAGGAGTGGATTCGGTGGCCAAAATTGTTGTCGTAACGTCAGGCAAAGGTGGTGTAGGTAAAACTACAACAAGTGCATCTTTTGCAACAGGTTTAGCCCTACGTGGTCATAAAACTGTTGTGATCGATTTCGATGTGGGTTTACGTAATCTTGATTTGATCATGGGCTGCGAACGCCGTGTAGTTTATGACTTTGTCAATGTCATCAATAATGAAGCTCGCTTACAACAAGCACTCATCCGTGATAAAGATATTGAAAACTTATATATTCTCCCTGCGTCACAAACCCGCGATAAAGATGCGTTGAGTGATGAAGGTGTAGCACGTGTGATCGACGAACTTTCTCAAGAGTTCGACTACATCATCTGTGACTCACCTGCTGGTATCGAGCGTGGTGCGATTTTAGCAATGTATCATGCAGATGAAGCGATCATTGTGACGAATCCTGAAATTTCATCAGTACGTGACTCTGACCGTATTATTGGTATGCTTGATAGCAAGACCAAAAAAGTTGAACAAAACGAAGGTCGTATCCGTAAGCATTTATGTATCACCCGTTTCAATCCGGAACGTGCTGATAAACAAGAAATGTTAACGATCGACGATATTTCTAAAGATATTTTACGTGTGCCGACTCTGGGTGTAATTCCTGAGTGCCCAAGCGTACTTCAAGCATCAAACGAAGGTAAACCAGTGATTCTGTATTCAGAAGAAAAAGCTGGACAAGCGTATGATGACTTAGTGGCTCGCTTCCTTGGCGAAGACCGTCCTTATCGACACATTGCAGTACAGCCAAAAGGTTGGTTAGCTAGACTATTTGGAGCGTAATTATGGCAGGATTCTGGAGTAAACTTTTTAGCAGTGATGAAAAACCATCAAGTGCACAAACTGCCAAAGATCGTTTAAAAGTTATTGTTGCCTCTGAACAAGGCTTGGGCCGTCGCTTAGGCCAAGACAAAATCGACCAAATGAAAAAAGAAATCATGCAGGTCGTGAGTCGTTATGTTCGTGGGGTGGATGAACAGCATATTCAAATGCAGGTTCGCTCAGAAGCAAACATTGAAATGCTAGAAATGAATATCAATTTACCTGAAGATCGTTAGAAGTTTTTTCATTAGCGATTTTTCGTAAATAAGGGCAAAATACGTCGTAGAATTTGAAAAGTATGACTTTTCTTTTCCCTCCCCACTGGAAGCCTAGCTTCTAGTGTTGCGGCAGGGAAAAGCGATACTTTTCTCATTCTGCCTCATATTTTGCCTTTATTATTTTATAAGACTGAGGAGATTGTCATGGCATTATCACAGCCAGCAACTTTCAATGAAGAATGGTCAGATGAGCGTGTGTTTGCCTACCTTAACCAGCTTCCTCCAGCTGGCGTAAATGCCGACTTTCATGTGCTCTATCATGCCTTCAAACATATGCGCCCAAATGACTATGAGCGCTTGATTACCAAGTTTTTGGCAGATGGTCGTGACTTGAATGCAACCAATCCTGAAGGCCAACGCATTCATGATGTGATTGCACAATTTCCTCGCCAGAAAGAGGGTTTTCTAGAAGTTTTAGCGAAATTTGCTTAATCAATTCTAGAATAAAGGCCACATAATTTATCAATATGAACAAATTGACGCGTAAATTATGTGGTTTTAATTAAAATAATGATATTTTTGGCATGCTCTGATTAATAACTCCAACTCATAATTTTTATATTTTTAACCTCTCTATTTTAAGAAAGACAATGACTGACCAAAACACAAGCGTAATTGAAAATGCTCCTGTAAATCATCATCTAGCCGATTTAACCATCATTAGCCTGAAGAAATTTATCTTTTTATCGGTTATCTCTTTAGGGTTATATGAACTGTGGTGGATCTTTAAAGCATGGCGTTTTCTGGCACTAAAAGATAATTTAAATATCATGCCTGCTGCCCGGGCTATTTTTTCTATTTTCTTCTTATATTCACTCTTCAAGAGAATCAGAGAATATGCCAAAGAAAAAGGCTATGCTCAAGATTTCTCTCCAGGCTGGATGTATGTCGGCTATCTCGTTTTCGCTCTCTTGCTGGCTCGCTTACCTGACCCTTATTGGTTAATTTCTTCTCTCAGTTTTGTTTTCCTTGTCCCTGCATTTTTAGCACTCAATGATGCAAAAAGACAGTCGCATGAATTCAATGTGGTAATACAGGAAAAATTTAATATTGCTCAAATTATTGTCATTATTATTGGCTCTATCTTCTGGATACTCTTATTGATGGGGTTGTTTCTTAATATTGAATAATGAAAGCATGACGAATAATCCATTTATAAAAAAGCCTGCATGATGCAGGCTTTTTGATGTTTTGATTAACGACTTCCAATCAGATAAACACCCAATAAGGTAAATATCCCACCAGACACGCCATCAATCCATTTTGCAAAATTTTGGTATGCATTGCGGAATGTCGGTAGAGAAAATACAAAAGCGACCAAGACAAACCATAGAATTGTCTCAATCGAAACAATAATAAAAAGTAGAGAATGGTGCTGATCAAATAAAGGATTTGCCAAAAACAGTGAGAAGACACTACCGAAGTAGATAATCGCTTTAGGATTGGAAAGGTTGGTCAACAAGCCTTTCATAAAGAATAAATAAGGTGACTGAGGTAAGCTAATTGGATTTATGGTTTGGTTATTTTTAGAGAAGGCAGAGCGAAGCATTTGAAAGCCAAGCCAACACAAGTATAGGCCACCCGCAATAAGCAGTCCTTGTTTAAGCCATGCCATTTTTTCAAAAATAATATTGAGTCCCATCAAAGCAAGGAGTGACCACAGCATTGCCCCTAAACAAATGCCTAGTACCACCAGAAGCGCTTCTTTACGAGAGCGGCTAATAGCCGTTTGTGAAACCAGAAAAAAGTCTGGTCCCGGTGTAATCAATGCACAGAAATGAATAAAAATTAGCGTACTTAATGCAACTAACACGACTCACCTCAACGTTGAGATTTTAAAGGGCAAGCTTAAATAAAAAATGTGATTTTTACCACATAAAAATACGAAAATCTAAAGCAAAAAAGCCTCTATAAAGAGGCTTTTTTTAGTCATAATTTTCGTTAAACGAGAATATCTCGCTTACCATTGGCCCCCATCGAGCTTACGATTCCATTCTCTTCCATCTGGTCAATGATCCGTGCTGCGCGGTTGTAACCTAAGCTAAATTTACGCTGCAATGAAGAGGTAGATGCTTTACGTGTTTCTAAAACGAAAGAGACACATTGATCATAAAGCGCATCTCGGCTCGGATCACCATCACCATCTTCGAAACCACGCGATGAAGGCTCTTCATCAAATGGCGTGAGAATCTCATCCACGTAATCTGGCTCACCACGTTCGCGCCACGCGTCACAAATACGGTTTACTTCATCATCGCTAATGAAGGCCCCATGTACACGCTCAGGCTCGATTTTACCAGGGCCGAGGAACAACATATCACCATGACCGAGCAAGTCTTCTGCCCCACCTGCATCCAGAATGGTACGCGAGTCAATCTTACTGTTCACACGTAATGCAACACGTGTTGGAATATTCGCCTTGATCAGACCCGTAATAACATCCACAGAAGGACGTTGCGTCGCAAGTAAGAGGTGAATACCTGCGGCACGAGATTTCTGCGCCAGACGGGTAATCATTTCTTCGGCCTTTTTACCGACCTGCATAATCATGTCGGCAAACTCATCGGCAACGATCACAATTGAAGGTAACGGCGTTAAACGCGGCGCACGCTCACCCACAACTGAATCACTGGCTTTCCACGTTGGATCAATTAGATCTTCGCCATTGGCAATCGCTTCTTCAACTTTACGGTTATAGTCACTGAGCTTACGGATTTTCAGGAATGACATCAGTTTATAACGGCGTTCCATCTCATTTACACACCAGTTTAATGCGCTAACCGCATCTTTCATGTCGGTTACAACTGGTGTGAGTAGATGAGGGATATCGTTATAGTTGGCCAATTCAAGCTGTTTTGGATCGATCAAAATCAAGCGAAGCTGATCTGGTGTATATTTCAGCAACATCGACAAAATCATCGAGTTCACTGCAACCGACTTACCAGAACCTGTCGTTCCCGCAACCAACATATGAGGTGCTTTGCCGAGGTCAGTAATGACAGGATTGCCTGAAATGTCTTTACCCATCGCCATAGAGAGCAAACCAGCAGGGTCTTCAAAAGCTGGCGTTTTTAACAACTCAATCAACCGTACCATTTCACGGCTACTATTCGGTACTTCAATTCCGATATACGGTTTTCCTGCAATCACTTCAACCACACGAACAGATGCCATCGACATTGAACGTGCCAAATCGCGTGAAATATTGGTCACTTTAGAGGCTTTTACACCCGGCGCAAGATCCAGTTCAAAACGGGTAACGACTGGGCCAGGTTGAGCTTCGACCACTTGCGCTTTGACATTAAACTCTTGCAATTTGATTTCTAGCAATTCAGAAAGACGTGCTAATTGCTCGGCAGTGAAGTTCACCTTTTTGTTTGGATCAACTTCATCCAGCAATTCCAGCCCCGGTAAGGTTGGCAAATCAAGACGTTTTTTCGCCACTTGCATGGCACGAGACATTGGACGACCAAATGCATCTGTTAATGGTGCATCTAAATCAAAATCTTCTTCAATATCCAAATCGGTTTCAGGCTCTGCCTTACCCGCAGTTTCTTGCCATGCTTCGATAAAGGCTTCTTTAGACAATGCTTCTTTCGGTGCATTTGATACTTCAATCGGCGCTTTTACAAAAGCAGACGATTGCGCATAACTTGTGGTACGCGGAGCGGTTTGTTCACGCTCCTCTTCAACCAGAAGATCATTAAACTCATCAATCTCTTCAGCAACAAGATTATGTTTGTCTTCTTGAAGTGGATTTTGCACAGCAGCGCTGTGATTTTGAGTCGTATTTACCTGATTAGACTCACTAATCAAGGCTTCAATATCTGCTTCAAACTCATTTTCCTGCTCAACAGGTGTGTGTGTCATTGCTGGCACAGCCTGAGTGATCAGTGTATGTGCATCTGTTGCTGTTTTACTGTTTGGTACCGCAGCCAATAATTCATCAAAGATCTGGTCATCATTCCAGTCCAGATTGCTAGGATTGGCTTTTTGCATGACTGCTTCAGCATGTGCTGCGGGTTCAAGTTGAGGCGCTACATGGGCTGACTCATCAGCAGCACGCAGTAATGCATCAATTTCCTGTTTATGACTGGCATCATCACGTTGTAATGCACGCCATACTTCACCTGTTTTCACTAAACGCTGACTTTCAGTTTCAAATTGATGCGCACGCTGTAAGGTTTGCTCAAAGTCATCATCAGGTGCAGTTGTTTGTTGTGGTTCAGCACTTTGTTGCTGTTCTTTCGCAACCACATCGGCAAATAATTTTTCTGCCATGAGTTGATGATGTGAATCATCAATTTTAATCAGCTTGGCTTGAACCTGATTGGTTTTGGTCTCGTTTTGATCATCCGAGCTTTCAGGCACAGCTTGGGCTTTACTTGTGACAGCTGGAGTTTCAGCGGGCGTCAACTGCTCCGTTAAATCATATGCAGATTCATTTTGTGGTACGTTTTTATAGAATAGATCTTGCAGATACGCTGGGGTATTTTTCAATGTTACCCAAGTCTTGTTCCACTGAATGCCAAAAGCCAAAGTCAGCAACAAAATACTGAATGCGAGTAAAAACAAGGTCGCACCATAAATCGTCAGCAACTGGGATAAACTCGCACCGAGCTCATAACCAATGATACCGCCAGCCGCATTGTCCAAAGTATCTGCGGGCATGTTCCAGTGCAAATACAACAAACTTGAAATCGAAAGAATTAAAAAAAACTGGGCAGCATAACGCAATGGGCGGTTTAAAAAGCTTCTTGGCCACCAGACCTGGATGGCTTCTATAAACAGGAACAAAGGAATAAGCAAACTCGCCCACCCCAGAAATCCAAAGAGTAAATCTGCGATCCAAGCACCTGCCACACCACTTGCATTCGAAACCTGTTGGGTATCACTGGAAATGTGCATCCATCCGGGATCAAACGGTGTATAAGTTACTGTGGCAAGAAATAAATAAATGCCAAAGGAAATCAAAAATAATGTCATTAAAAAGCGTTGTGCATAAACACTTGACACCGCAGTCATATACAGTCCTGTAACCCAATTCGTTATTTGTTGGTATCTTTTAAGGTCTAACTTACCTTAATCAATAAGTTTTATATTATGCACTCGTTCTTACAAAAAAGATGCACGATTGTTTACTGTTGTTGTTAACATTCTGCACTGATATAGCCCAATTCGATTGAGTTAATCAATATTATCCGGATCGATTTACCCCACTCCCCTCTCGATTCACGTATAATTTTAGCAGTTTCAATATAAAAAGGATGTTCTTTAATGAGCGCTCGTCACTCACGGTTAATTATTTTGGGTTCTGGTCCTGCAGGTTATAGCGCAGCAGTCTATGCGGCACGTGCTAACCTCAAACCGACACTCATTGCTGGTATACAACTTGGTGGTCAATTAACAACGACGACTGAAGTTGATAACTGGCCTGGTGACCCTGAAGGATTAACTGGTCCTGTACTTATGGAACGTATGCAAGCTCATGCAGAACGTTTTGGTACAGAAATCGTCTATGATCATATCAATGAAGTTGATCTTAAGACTCGTCCATTCGTCCTCAAAGGCGATATGGAAGAGTACACATGTGATGCGCTAATTATTGCAACAGGTGCAACTGCACAATATTTAGGTCTTGAATCTGAAGCAGCTTTCATGGGTCAAGGCGTAAGCGCATGTGCAACCTGTGATGGTTTCTTCTATAAGAACCAGAATGTCATGGTTGTTGGTGGCGGTAACACAGCAGTTGAAGAAGCACTTTATCTTTCGAATATTGCAGCGCATGTCACACTGGTTCACCGCCGTGATAGCTTACGTTCAGAAAAGATCTTGCAAGATCACCTTTTTGCCAAAGAAAAAGAAGGCAAAATCAGCATTATCTGGAATCATCAAGTCGATGAAGTCTTGGGCGACAATACCGGCGTAACCGCTGTTCGCATTAAATCAACTCAAGATGAAAGCACTCAGGACGTTCAGGTACAAGGTCTGTTTGTTGCAATCGGCCATAAACCAAATACCGGTATGTTTGATGGTCAGTTGAACTTACGCGATGGCTATATTCAAGTACACAGTGGTACTGCTGGTAATGCAACGGCTGCTTCAATTGAAGGTGTATTCGCTGCAGGTGATGTTGCAGATAGCGTTTACCGTCAAGCGATTACTTCAGCGGGTTCAGGTTGTATGGCAGCCCTCGATGCAGAGAAATATCTCGATAATTTAAACTAATTGGGCCACAATTTAAAAACCACCAGACATTGGTGGTTTTTTTATGGCAGCATCCCTACAATCAAAAGTGATGACTTTTTAGACAAAGCTGCTTTTTTTAATAGATAGAAATACATTGATGAATAGGATAGATAAATGACAACGACCTGGACAAATGGCTATCAAACAGAAGTGAATTATACCTACGGTTATTATCGAGATCTCAGCCCGAATTTCCAAAAGTTTTGTTTATTATTAAATGGGATCGATAGTCCAGACTTTCAGGAAAATCAGAATCACTGCGAACTGGGCTTTGGGCAAGGCGTCAGTATTAATATTCATGCCACTAGCAACCAAGCCAGCTTTTATGGCACCGACTTCAACCCTGCGCACGCCGCACATGCCAATCAACTGGCAGAACAAAGTAAGGTTGAGCATTATTTTTATGACGACAGTTTTGAAGAGCTACTCAACCGTCAAGATTTACCCATGTTTGACTCGATCAGCTTACATGGCATCTGGAGCTGGATTAGCCACGAAAACCAGCACATTATTTTAAAATTTATCCGTCAGTTCTTAAAGCCCAATGGCATTGTCTATATCAGCTACAACTGCGTCACAGGCTGGGCAGCCAATATGCCGATCCGTGAACTGTTTCATAGTCATTTCAAATTTAATAGCACAAGTACCAATCCCCTGCAAAAGGTCAATGAAGCGCTCAGCTTTAGTGAAGACCTGCTCAAACAGAATCCGATTTTTGCACAACGTAATCCCAATGCAGTTCAGAAAGTTGCCGATCTTAAACAACAAAATCCCAACTACTTGATCCATGAGTATCTCAATCAAGACTGGCAATGCTTCTCTTTCCAGCAAGTCGTGCGGACTCTGGATGAGATCAAATTATCTTATGCAGGCTCTACTGATTTAAATACCCATTTAGATAGCATTAACTTCTCAGAGGAACATCAGAACTTTTTAAATGCGATAGAACATCCTATTTTCAAAGAACAATGTCGTGATTATTTTGCCAATACCCAATTTAGACGCGATTTATTTATCCGCGGCAAGAATAATTTGACCCCATTGCAAGTTCAGGAGCGTTTGAGAAAAACAGCCTTTGTCTTACTGACCGCTAAGGAAAAGCTACCTCATAGTATCAATGGACTTTTAGGGACATTTAATTTAATTGAAGATATCTACACCCCGATCGGCAATAAATTTGCAGAAGAAAACTATCGTCCAATCACCATTGCTGAACTAGAACAAAGTTTTCCTGAACTGAATTACGCCCAAATTCTCAATGCTTTGGTGATTTTATCGCATCTAGGTTTGGCCCAACCCTGTCAGACACTGGAACCGAATAATGAAATATTGCAACAAAGTCATCGCTTAAATCATTATTTATTGGAACAGGCGAGTTTTCATCAAAACTATAATGTCTTAATTAGTCCGATTACAGGTATCGGTATTCCAGCCGATCATTTCCAGCAATTGTTCTACCGTGCACATTTCATTGATGGTTTAGAATCAGCAACTGAATTTGCAGAGTATGTCCAAAATGTCATTAGCCAGCTCAACTGGCTAGTACTGGATAGTGAAGGCAAAACTGTGTCTGATCGAGAAAAGAGTCTGGAGGTCATTCAAGCCAAGGCTCAATTTTTCCTAGACAGCAAAAAGCTGCAAATTGCCAAACAACTGCGCCTATTTAGTTAAAGGCTTAGTGCGAATGGCAATCTTCAAGATTGCCATTCCTGCTCAGTTCAGTTAGTTTAGAATCATTCCTATTTACTTTCTTTGCTATGCAACAGCTTCCACCCTCGCAATATATTTTTCCAGATCCTGTAGAAGCAGATCCGGAAGGCCAAGGCTTTATCTGTATCGGTGCTGATCTCAGTCCGTCTACATTATTTGAAGCCTATACACACGGTCTGTTCCCCTGGTTCAATGAAGATGAGCCGATCTGCTGGTGGAGTCCTGAACCGCGCTGTGTGATTGAACCACAACAATACAAGCCCAGTAAGTCACTCATTCGCAATATGAAAAAGCATGATTACCGAATTACCATTAACCATGCTTTTGAAGAGGTCATTCGTTCCTGTTCTTTACCGCGCAGTTATGCCAATGAAACTTGGATCAGTGAAGACATTATTCAAGGCTATTGTGACTTATTTAAAGCTGGCTATGCCTATAGTGTTGAAGTCTGGCAACAAGAGAAGCTGGTAGGTGGCTTATATGGCGTTACCATAGGCAAAGGCTGTTTTGGTGAGTCGATGTTTAGTACTGAAACCGATGTTTCGAAAATGGCGTTCTATACCTTAATGCTGATTGGACAGGAAAATCAGCTTCCGTGGATTGATTGCCAACTGGTCAATGATCATCTTTTAAGCCTTGGTGCGAGTACACTTTCTCGCCAAGCCTATCTTAAATCGTTACAAGATGTAATTATTGCCCCCTCTATCAATTGGAAAAGTTATCAAGAACGTGTATTTTCAAGTAAAACAATAGCAGTTTTTGGCACATTAGACGGTTAACGGATTAACACCTTGGAGGGACAGATTAATGAAATCATACCAACCCAAGTCCCTTTTAAATGACTTACAGTACTACATTACACCGCCGCATGATTGTAGTTATCTCGATAATAAATCTGCCCGGATGGTATTTCTGGACCCGATTCACCGTATTGATGTGGTGACATTGTCAGAACTTTCTCGAGTCGGTTTCCGCCGTAGTGGTGATTTTGTTTATCGTCCTGAATGTCATTTATGTCGCCAATGTCTATCTTGCCGCGTCCCGGTTCAGGAATTCAGCATGAATAGCAGCCAGAAAAAGGCATGGAAACGTAATCAAGATTTAGAAATGAGTATTTTGCCGACCTCGCAAGCCACTCAACAGCATTATGACTTGTACGAACGTTATATCAATGAACGCCACTCAGATGGCGATATGTATCCCGCCAGTCTGGATCAGTTTGAAAAGTTTCTGGTGCATA
This sequence comes from Acinetobacter sp. BIGb0102, assembly GCF_003815055.1. Classification (NCBI taxonomy): domain Bacteria; kingdom Pseudomonadati; phylum Pseudomonadota; class Gammaproteobacteria; order Moraxellales; family Moraxellaceae; genus Acinetobacter; species Acinetobacter sp. BIGb0102. The sequence goes on along the minus strand of NZ_RKQE01000012.1, from coordinate 3,201 downwards.
GCTGCACAGAAAGCTTCTTTATCGAACTCTGGAAAGACCAAAAATTAATTGCTGTCTCAACCTGTGATTTGATGGATGATGGTCTTTCTGCGGTTTACACTTTCTTCGATCCTGATGAACAACGCCGTTCACTGGGCGTGTTCGCCATCCTTAAACAGATTGAATATGTACGTAGCTTGAATCTAGATTATTTATATTTGGGTTATTGGGTACCGCATTCAGATAAAATGAATTATAAATCGCAATATACACCACTCGAATTATTACTGGATGGACAATGGCGCAGACTCAATCGCCCACTCTCAGACAATGAAATTCATCAATTAGGAAATTCATTGATGAGTACACTGCCTTCCGAGTGGAATAATTTAATTATTAAATAACGCAGCAAAATCATCTGTGCATGTCTTGACCATAATCACGGCATGCTCTCTGGAACCATCAGGATTCGGATAATAATTTTTGCGCAAATCAATTTGATGAAATCCTGTTTTTTCATATAAACGAATCGCAGCGGTATTACTTTCACGCACTTCTAAAAAAATCTGAATCGGATTGTTCTTTAACTGCTGAATAGAATCATCTAATAAAGTATAACCAAGTCCTTTGCCCTGCTGACTTGGATGAATTGCCATAAGCAACAGGTTTGCCTCATCCAGAACAGGTTGCAAAATACAAAAACCCACCACCTGATTGGCTTGCTCATACACAGTACATTGATACGAAGCTAAAGACTCCTGAAATTGTTGCTTGCTCCATGGATGTGTTTGCACTAAGCGCTCAATGGCTGCCACTCTTTCCAGATCACGCTCCTGCATCAATCGAATCACAATCTTTCACTCTATAAAATACTGATGCAGATTATCGACAATTTCAGCTAAAAATTGAATAAAAAAATGGGCAGTTTTACTGCCCGTTGGAGTTAACTCAGATTAAAACCTAATTCGGCCCGCCATTTATTCAGTAGTTCCGTCGTATCATCATCATTTGGATGGAACTTCGGTCTCAAGAACGAAAGTAAAGTTGGAATCTGACGCGTCATAAAACCTTTATAACCATACATAAATTTCAACATGTATCGGGTATCACGCCATGTCAACTTGCCATCAACTTTTAATAGCTTTGCGGTGAAATAAGATTGGGTAATAAAGATCAGGCCCATCGCGATAACCAACGCCAATGACCGCATGAAATAGGCTTTAGCGCCCTGCCCATACATAGATTCATACACATCAAAGGCCACGGCTTTATGCTCATTTTCTTCAACCGCATGCCACATCCATAAATGGTACATAGTCTCATCCATAAACATCGCTTGAATGTCTGGATTACTCAATAATTCTTCGGCAATGGTCGAGGTAAAGTGCTCTAAAGCACACGTACCAGTCAAACTGATCATTTCTTTAGTGAAGCCAAAAGGTTTCAAGAGTTTAGATGTTATGCCGATGGTTCGATTAATCAGGCGTCCCGTTTGCTCTTCCATCTCACGGACATTGTATCCATAAGCCTGTGCGGATGCATTGAAAGCTAAATGCTCTTTTGAATGCATGGCTTCCTGACCAATGAAAGCACTGATTTCTTTCTGCAATCTAGGATCAGCCAACTTAGGATCATTACGCACTGCACGCGTACTATTCACAAAGAATTGTTCACCTTCTGGAAATAGTGCTGAAAGCGCAGTCATAAAATGTGTTAAGGCAGCATCTCCATTTGCCCAATAACGTGGCACTTCACCAAATTCAAAATCCATTCGGCGTACAGGAAAACTGGCGCCAGCTCGGTTTGAAATATTGACTTTAGCATTCATACCCTTTTCTCCTATCCGTGAATATTCTTCATAAACCATATCTGATACTTCTTTTATACGCTCTTTTCAGTGCATCGAATAAGTGCAGATAAGGTCAGAAAAGCATCATCTTAGGACATGTCTTCACACTGAAAATCACCTATGAAATGAAAGAGTAAAAAGAAAAAGGGCAATTCTAATTGCCCTTTTAAATCGATTTATTTGAAGATAAGAAAATTAGAAACCGAGTTTCGCTTTCCAGTCTTTTAACAACTGTACCGTATCCAGATCATTTGGATGGAAGCCTGGTTTAAAGTAAGCCAGCATCTCACCTGCCATACCAGTAATAATCCCTTTTGAAGGACTATAGCCATATTTATAAATCATCGCCAATTCTTTAAAGTTCAGCTTTTTATCTTGTTGAAGCAAACGTAAAGTGAAATAGGACTGAAGAATAAAAATCAGAGCCATCGCAAAAACCAGCGCAGAGGTACGCAAGCTATAAGCTTTTAAACCTTTGCCAAATACGGCTTCATAAACATCATAAGCTACGGCTTTATGCTCATTTTCCTCGACTGCATGCCAGAACCACATATACGACATGGTCTCATCGGTCATTAAGTCCTGAATATGCTGATTACGCAATAATTCAGAAGCAATGGTCGCGGTGAAATGCTCTAAGGCAGTTGTTGCGGTGAGGTTAACCATTTCTCTGGTCATACCAAATGGTTTAACCACTTTAGAAAAATTATTTAAGGCAAATTGAATATAACGTCCAGTGATTTGCTCTAAAGTTCTTACATCATGACCATATTTTTGTGCAGAAGCATTAAAGTTAACATGCTCTTGCGTATGCATGGCTTCTTGACCAATAAACGCACTGATTTCTTTTTGTAGTTCTTCGTTGTCTTTAATCGCTGGGTAGTAACGAACCGCACGTACCGCATCAATAAATAATTTCTCACCATCTGGAAACAGTGCAGATAAACCTGTCATGAAATGGGTTAAACCTGCTGAACCATCCATCCAGTATTCTGGTACTTGATCGAAATCAAAATTCATACGACGGACTGGGAAGCTTGCACCCGCACGATTTGAAATATTTACTTTAGCATTCATGCTGCCAACTCCTTTTTCAGTGAAACATTCCACTGAGCACTTTTATTTGTTTCTTGCGTTTTATATTACGTTTTTATGCAAATCAAATAAGTGCAGTTTGGGACAGCAAGCTATCAGTTAAGGACACTCTTACAAAAGGATTGTCTAACAATAGGCAAAAAAAAACACCCCAAAGGGGTGTTTTTTTATCACTCTAGGCGATTATGCAGTTACTTTAGCAACAACACCAGCACCTACAGTACGACCACCTTCACGGATCGCAAAACGTAGACCTGGGTCCATTGCGATCGGGTGGA